>NZ_JBFBAX010000031.1:0-79389 GCF_040682395.1 Streptomyces sp. NPDC051207
AAAACGCTCGGCTGGGAAACCCCAGCCGAGCGCCTCGCTAAGCTCCTGGACACAGCCAGTTGACCTCTGTGTTGCAACGACCCCTGGAATTCGCCCACCGGACAGGGGGCGTCGCGCATGCGAGCGCGGCTCACAAAGCGTCTACGGGCGCCCGATCAGACCGAGTTGTTCCCCACCCGGTTCCGATACGGCCGCTCTCGCCGTCCAATTAAGGAATTGTCCCTTCCGCTTACATTTCCGTTTCCGTTCCGTTTCCGCAGAGTGGATTCACGGACCGGACCGCAGGGGCGGTCATCCGGCGTCATTGCTCGCATTACTCAGTGAGACCCGTCGATGACCCGCCGCCCTCTCTCCGGTGGAATTCAACGCATTGCGGCGAACTCCGCCTTCCGGCCCTCTCGACGCCACGGCCGCGACCGCGGCGGAGCGTTCGGGCCGGCGACCGGGCGGGCCGTGAAGGCGTGCCCGGCCGTCCGTGGTGGAGAAGGTGAGGGACGCAGGCCCGCGCGCCCGGTGGTCCGCCCGGACGAGCCGTGCCGTCACCCTGTCCGCTTCACCTCGCGCACGGCACCCGAGGGTGCCGTGCGCGTCTCGCGCATCACGTCTCAGTACGACTCGGCCCCCGCTCCGGTCGGCCTCAGGCGGCGTAGAGGTCGAAGGTCGAGGTGCGCCGCGACCCGGAGACGACGTCGAGCTGCGGGTCGACCGACAGCATGGCCTGGTGCAGCCGCTGCACCTGCGGCGACGGCTCGACGCCCAGTTCCTCGATCAGCCGGATGCGCAGCTTGCGGTAGACGGCCAGGGCCGACGCCTGCCGTCCCGACCGGTACAGCGCCACCATGGCCTGCGAGTGCAGCCCCTCGTGCTGCGGGTACCGCGCCGTCAGCTCGGCGAGCTCCGCGAGGAGTTCGGAGTGCCGGCCGAGCCGCAGGTCGGCGTCGATGCGCCGCTCGACGGTGCCGAGCCGGCTCTCCTCCAGGCGCATGACCTCGATCTGGAGGACCGGGCCGACCCGTACGTCGACCAGTGCGGGCCCGCGCCACAGGTCCAGTGCCTTGCGGAAACGGTCCGCCGAGGTCTCGTCGTCCCCGGCTTCGAAGGCCGACCGCCCTTCCGCGACGAGGCGCTCGTACTCGTGCACGTCGACGCTCTCGGGCGGTATCTGGAGCAGGTACCCCCCGTGCCGTGTGGCGAGCACCTCCTTGGCCCTGCCGGGGGCGTCGGGTCCCATCGCGGTGCCCAGGTGCCGACGGAGCTGGAGGATGTAGGTCTGCAACGTGGTGAGCGCGCTCTGCGGCGGCTCGGTTCCCCAGATCTCCTCCATGAGCGTGGGGACCGGCATCACCCGTCCGGGGTAGAGGGCGAGCAGGGAGAGAATCTGCCGCGGCTTACCGGCCGTCGGGACGAGTGATCCCCCGTTGACCTCGGCACTCAACGGACCTAGAACCTGAATCTTCACTGCTTTCCTCCGTACTCGTCGTTCCTCTCGTGGCTGAATTTCGTCGCCGGGAGCACACTAGCGTGAATAACCCCACACCCCATTTTTCTCGACCGGGACTTGAGGGCGTTTCAACTGGGAACCAGGCATGCGGAATGAGCCATTCAGGAATGCGTGGACGGCGGCTCGACCCGGTCCATCGGAATTCCACCGCAATTCTGTTGCCCCGTGCAGGCGAATGCGGAAGGGGGGCCGTGCGAATCCGCGGGACGGTGAGGGGGGAAAGCAGCGGGCGGCCCGATGCCGCCGCTCCCGGCACCGGGCCGCCCGTGTTGCGGGGGCTACGGCGGCCCTGGTGGCCGCGCCGCCCCCTTGAGGGGGTACTCAACTGGTCGGAACAAGCCGCTCCCTGGCGGCGTGGGGCGCCACGGCCACCGTCTCGGGGTGGGACATGAGGATGGACCTCTGGAGGCGCTGGAGCCCTGCGGACGGCTCCAGGCCGAGGTCCCGCACGAGCGTGGCACGCAGCCGCTGGTAGACCTCCAGGGCCTCGCCGCGCCGCCCGGAGCGGTACAGCGCCAGCATGAACTGGCCGTGCAGGTTCTCGTGCGTGCGGTAACGGTTCACCAGGACCGTGAGTTCGGCCAGCAGTTCACGGTGGCGCCCCAGCCTGAGGTCGGCCTCGATGCGCTGGTCGAGCGCGCACAGCCGGTTCTCCTCCAGCCGCCTGATCTCCATTTCGAGCTGCGCCCCCGCCTGCACGTCCGCGAGGGCGGTGCCGGACCACAGGGCCAGCGCCTCCCGCAACTGCCGCGCGGCGCCGGGGAAGTCGCCCGCGTCCATGGCCCGGTATCCCGTGCCCGCCAGGCGCTCGAACGTACGGACGTCGCTCTGGCCGCCGCCGCTCACCAGCATGTAGCCGCTGGGCATCGTCACCAGCACGTCCTTGGCGGTGCGCCGGCCGCTCTCCCCCATCGCTTGCTCCCCCTCGCCCTTCTCCAGCGCCACGGCGATGAGTTCGCGCAACTGGAGGACGTACGTCTGGAGGGTGGTGCGGGCGCTGCGCGGCGGGGTGGCGCCCCAGAGTTCGTCGATGAGTGCGGAGACGGGCACCACCCGGTCGGCGTGCAGCGCCAGCAGGGCCAGCACCTGACGCGGCTTGGGAGCCGTCGGCGTGATGGAGATTCCGTTCTCCTGTACGGCCAGTGCGCCGAGTACCTCGATGTCCACGCGATCTCCCCTGTCTTGTGCCCGAGTGCTCCGGTCAACGTGGCGTCACCTGATGCCCGTCCGGCGCCTGGACAAGACTAAAAACAGCGCGGATGGTATGTCAATACCAAACCGCACGCCCTGTATTTTGCGAGGGGATCTCAAGAAGAGATGCGCGCTGACCTGCGGATACGTCATCCGTCCAGGGGGCCTCCAGGCGGTCTGCGGCGAGATTCGAGTGATCCTTGGCAGGCAAACAGGGGCGCACTAACGAACTTCGAGCGCAAAACAGACCGTCAAGTCCGCTACTGCTCGGAGCGCGTCTGGAGGGAGGACCGCTCCCGGCAGGAGGCTGCCGCGCGCGTTCGCGATCCGGCGGTCACCAGCCGGCCCAGGTCCTGCCGGCCGGCGAGCCGCGGCAGGACCACCTCCCAGAAGCGGGTGACGTTCTGCCGGGACAGCCAGGAGGCGTCATCGCCGCCGAGGACCTCGAAGCCGGTGGTCGCGGCGACGATGACACGGGCGCTGTCCGCCCAGGACACCCCCTCCGCCAGCGCGCCGTTGCGCTCGGCCCTGCGGAGGGTGTCCTCGACCCAGTGCCGCCACTGCGCCCGCAGGGTGCGCCGCCCCCGGCGCGCACTGTCGCCGGCGAGCCGGAACCCGCCGCGGACCACGATGTCGTGGGCGAGCGAGCCCATCAGCTCGTGCGTGGCGTCCACCACCGCCTGCAGCGAGTCACCCTGCCGGATCTGCGCCGCCTCGGTGATCCGGTGGACGATCTCGGCGGCCTCCGCCTCGACCGCGTCGGCGAGCGCGCTCTTGTTGGCGAAGTGGAAGTGCAGCGCCCCGTTGCTGACGCCGGCCCGCCGGCTGATGGTGCTCAGCGACGCCATGGCGAAGCCCTCCTCGGCGAACACCGCGGCCGCTGATTGGATCAGTGCGTGCCGGGTACGGGCCGCTCGCTCCTGTTTCACCATGTCCTGTCTCCTGAGGAACGGGACGTCGAAGGCCGGCGCCGTACCGACATCCCCGGTCCCTGGGAACGTACCGCTACTGCGGCGGATTGCCGTGCTTGCGGGACGGCAGGCCGGCGTGCTTGCTGCGGAGCATGGCCAGCGAGCGGATGAGGACCTCGCGGGTCCCGTCCGGCTCGATCACGTCGTCCACCAGGCCACGCTCGGCCGCGTAGTACGGGTGCATGAGCTCGGCCTTGTACTCCTTGACCAGCTTCTGCCGCATGGCCTCGGGATCCTCGGCCTCGGCGATCTGACGACGGAAGATGACGTTGGCCGCGCCCTCGGCGCCCATCACGGCGATCTCGTTCGTCGGCCAGGCGTAGGTCAGGTCCGCACCGATGGACTGGGAGTCCATGACGATGTAGGCACCGCCGTACGCCTTGCGCAGGATCAGCGAGATGCGCGGCACGGTCGCGTTGCAGTACGCGTAGAGCAGCTTCGCGCCGTGCCGGATGATGCCGCCGTGCTCCTGGTCGACGCCCGGCAGGAAACCCGGGACGTCCAGCAGCGTGATGATCGGGATGTTGAAGGAGTCGCAGAACTGCACGAAACGGGCGGCCTTTTCGCTGGCCTCGATGTCGAGGACGCCCGCGAGGGTCTGGGGCTGGTTGGCGACGATGCCGACCGTCTGCCCGTCGAGCCGGCCCAGCGCGCAGATGATGTTCCGCGCCCAGCGCTCGTGGACCTCCATGTACTCGCCGTCGTCGACGATCTCCTCGATCACCTTCGCCATGTCGTACGGCCGGTTGCCGTCCGCCGGCACCAGGTCCAGCAGCACCTGTGAACTCCGCTCGACAGGGTCGCCGGTGCGCACCCTCGGCGCGGCCTCCCGGTTGTTCTGCGGGAGCAGGGAGAGCAGGTAGCGCACCTCGGCGAGGCAGGTCTCCTCGTCGTCGTAGGCGAAGTGGCACACGCCCGAGGTCTCCGCGTGGACGTCGGCGCCGCCCAGGCCGTTCTGCGTGATCTCCTCCCCCGTCACCGCCTTGACCACGTCGGGGCCGGTGATGAACATCTGCGAGGTGTCGCGGACCATGAACACGAAGTCCGTCAGGGCGGGGCTGTAGGCCGCGCCGCCCGCGCACGGGCCGAGCATCACCGAGATCTGCGGGATGACCCCGGAGGCCTTGGTGTTGCGCTGGAAGATGCCGCCGTAGCCGGCGAGGGCGGAGACACCCTCCTGGATACGGGCCCCGGCGCCGTCGTTGAGGGAGACCAGAGGAGCCCCGGTGGCGATGGCCATGTCCATGATCTTGTGGATCTTCGCGGCGTGGGCCTCGCCCAGCGCGCCACCGAAGATCCGGAAGTCGTGCGCGTACACGAAGACCGTACGGCCCTCCACCGTCCCCCAGCCGGTGATCACACCGTCCGTGTACGGCTTCTTCAGCTCCATGCCGAAGCCGGTCGCCCGGTGCCGGCGCAGCTGCTCGACCTCCCGGAAGGAGCCCGGGTCCAGGAGCAGTTCGATGCGCTCCCGCGCGGTCAGCTTGCCCTTGGCGTGCTGCGCCGCGGTCGCCTGCTCGCCGGGACCGGTCAGCGCCTGCTCACGGATTTTGTGCAGTTCCGCCACATGACCGCGTATGTCGATCGGCTCGATGGGTGCGAGGGCAGTCGTCATCGTCATCTCTGGTCTCTTCCTGGGACAGGTCCGAGAAGATCCCGCCCCGGTTCCACGGAGAACATGGTCAAACCATCTGATACGTTTCGTCTCTGCGCCGGAAGGCTGCTGCGGGCCACAGTCGGCTCACCGCCAACTGGTGGGCGGCGCATAGCTTTTCAGTGACGTCCACCAGTTCCACCCGAGCGTCGCTTCCGGCTCGGGCTCCCCCTGGTCCGACGCCCGCTCCCTCTGGTCCGACGCCCGCTCCCTCTGGTCCGACGCCCGCAGAGCGAGCAGCACCGCCGTGAGAGCGGCCAGTTCCTCCTCACCGGCCCGGCCGCGTTCCACACGGAGCACGGTTTCTGCACTCTCCATCCCGTTCGTCCCTCCTTGCACTGTACTGGCCATGGTCGATCGCGGGACTTGAGAGGCGGTGAGGACTCGCTTGAGAGCCGCCGGGATGCCGCTGCGGGAGCAGCCGGGGGACGGAGCGAAAGGCCCGACGAGCGGTGAAAGCGACTGCTCGCCCCGGATGTCCCAGGGTCCTCGCACATGACGAAGACGGCCAAAGGCCCTTGTGAGGCTCAATCGGGCTTCGAGACGGAATCGATCAGTCCGAAAGTCGTGGAAGTGGAGCGCCTCGTTCCTCTGGAAAGTAAACCGGATGGTATGTATCTTCCCTGCCTGAGGGAACCGCTCATTTCAGGTCAACGTCAGCTGAGGGGGCCAGACATGTCTGCGAGCACGTTCCACCTCGAACGCGCGATCTCCGGCACTCACGACACGTGGCGCGGTGCCACGGGGCCGGTGCACCCCGTGGTGCTGCACCAACCGTCCCTGACCACCACTGTTCCCAAGGAGTTCGTCCACCGCGCCAGCGTCGCCGAGGTCATGCTGACCGGCTGGACGCGCAGGGACGACAGCCACTTCACGGTGGCCGCCCAATGGCCCCGTCGACATGGATTCTTCGCCACCATCGACGGATATCATGACCCACTTCTGGTGGCCGAAACAATCCGTCAGACCGGTCTCCTGCTGGCCCACGCCGAATTCGCCGTCCCGCTCGGCCACCAGTTCCTGATGTGGGACCTCAGCGTCGACGTCAGACCGGAGTGCCTCTTCATCGAGACCACGCCGGCCGCACCCGAGATCGAGGTCGCCTGCACGGACATCAAGCGCCGGGGCAACAGCATTTCGGGGCTTCACCTGACCGTCGTGATCCGCCGTGACGGCCAGGTGGCCGCGACCGGGGCCGCGACCTTCAACTGCACCTCACCGACCGTCTACCGGCGCCTGCGGGCCGCCCGGATCGGCGACGGCGTTCCCGCGCCGCTGCCCCTGACGAGCCCGATCGCGCCGCAGGACGTCGGCCGCACCTCGCCCACCGACGTGGTCCTGTCCCCCGCTGCGGAGCCGGACTGCTGGCAGCTGAGAGTGGACACCCGGCACCCCGTGCTCTTCGACCACCCCGTCGACCACGTGCCGGGCATGGTCCTGATGGAAGCCGCCCGCCAGGCCGCGGCCGCGTTCCTGGGGCGCGCCTGCCTGCCGATCGGCATGACGAGCGAGTTCACCCGGTACGCGGAACTGGACTCCCCCTGCATGATCAAGGTGTGCGCTCTGACGGCGGAGGCGTCGCAGCCGGAGCGCCTGCTCGTGACCGGCCATCAGGACGGCACCGTGGTCTTCAGCTCGGTCATGACCGTCGCACCGGAGACGTGCTGAGGGCGGATCCGTCTGTTTCACCTGTGCCGCCCTTTGAGTCGCTTCAGTCGCTGAGCATGCCCCACAGGTCCTGTGACCAGTGATGTCGCCCAGCGACTGAAGCGCACTGGCGTGGTGGCAGCCCGGCACAGACAGAA
Source organism: Streptomyces sp. NPDC051207 (assembly GCF_040682395.1). Taxonomy (NCBI): domain Bacteria; kingdom Bacillati; phylum Actinomycetota; class Actinomycetes; order Kitasatosporales; family Streptomycetaceae; genus Streptomyces; species Streptomyces sp. NPDC051207. Next base: position 7,123 of record NZ_JBFBAX010000031.1, read on the forward strand.
CCCGCCCTCGGTCGAAGGACCCGTGAAGGGCGGGCGTGGCAGGTGACCGGAACCCGGCATCGCCGGGGGCCGCTCGGCCGGAGCGCATGACCCGGCTCCGCCGCGACTCGGCCTCACCGGAAAGGTGGGGCGCTGCCGCGCTTCCCAGACCACCGGGTCTGTGGAAGCGCCGGCTCAGACCCCCGCGGACACCAAGTCCTCCTCCTCGGCGACCAGGCGGGCCCCGCGGTCGGCGGCCACGTCCAGGCGCAGCAGGACCCCGGGCGAGGCGATGGAGGGCAACAGGCTCTTCAGCAGCAAGGACACGCGGTGCTCGACATCCTGCAGGTTGGTCTCCAACTGCGCGTACATCTGCACCCCGTTGAAGGCGCCGACCACCATCTCGGCGATCTCGCGGGGGACCACGTGCGACAGCGTCTCCCCGCGCTGCTGGGCCTCGGTGAGGATGTCCGTCAGCAGCCCCACCCACTGCGACCAGGCACTGCCGTAGTGGTCACGGCCGATGGGGTCCGCGGAGAGCCGGGCACCGGCCCGCAGGACGGGGTCGTACCTCAGCCGGTGCGCCACCGACATGGCGACGTCCACCAGCTCCTGCAGCTTGATCTCCTGCGGGGGCGGCCGACGGGTGGTCTGCTCCTCCAGCACGCCCTTGGCCAGTGCTTCCTTGGAGTCGAAGTGGAAGTAGAGCGCGCCCTTGGTCACCCCGGCGATCTTGAGGATGTCCGCGACCGTCGCCGCCATGTACCCGTGCTCGGCGAAAACCCTGGCGGCTGCCTCTATCACAGCGTGGCGAGTCCTGACCGCTCGCTCTTGTTGGGCCATGCGACCTCCCCTTCAGTCCAGCCGCGCTGCGCAGGCACGGAACTCATCATAAAAAAACCGACTAGGAGGTACCTTAAGCGTCAGAGCGAGCCATTCACCAGCCCCCATGAGGCATATTCGCCCGTTTCCCGAGGGGCCGGAGGGCGCGCACCAGGCTGCCCGCCCCCACCGTTCCTGCCGCCGAAGGGGCCCCCGCAGGGACCCCTGGCCCGGTGGCACCGGCCCGGACGGGGCGGACATCATCCCGCAGCGCCGGTCCCCGCCGGTAGCCGTCAGGCGTGTGCGGTGACCAGCTCGCGCCGGCCGGCCGGCGCCGTGGCCGGCCACGGCCACAGGCGCCCCGCGGCGGCTTCGGCATCGAGGCGCTCCAGCAGCCGCTCGTCGATGTCGTCGAGGGAGCCGACGATGTGCCGCACCCCGGCCTCCCGCATCAGCTGCCGCTGGAAGCTGTGCTCGTAGGCGGACGGATGCCCGATGAACGCCGCCCCCAGGGCCTGCGCGGTCTCGGCCACCCGCGCCACGTCGTCGATGAACAGCGCCTGGTCGCAGCGGACGCCGAAGACGTCCTCGGCGATCTCCCGGACGCCGGGCCGGAAGGAGTCGGTGCACACGTACCGGGGCCCGTCGAAGTACTTGGAGAGGTGGGGCAGGTGACGGTCGAAGTGGCTGCGCCCCAGACCGCCGTAGCACACCAGGGCCGCCCCGGTGGCACGGAGCCGCTCGAGCAGCGCGCCGGCACCGTCGAGCACGCGCACCGGACACTCCGTGAGGTACTGCGCCCGCTCGCGGAAGTAGTCCCGCAGCACCTCTTCGGGGGTGCCGGGCCCGCCCAGCGCCGCGGCGGCCCGCAGCTGGGGCTGGGAGAGCACCGCGCGCTCCAGCTCCGCGGTGTAGACGCCCCCGCGGCGGACCACGAACCGGTGGATGACGGGACTGAAAGTGTCGTTGAGCAGAACCCCGTCGATGTTGACCGCAATCAGTTGCAGATGCCGCAAGACCATCGGGACCGCCTGACGTCGAGCCGCACGGACTGGCGCGTGCGGCGCTGGATGAGCGAAAGGACGTGACAGCACTGTGGTGAAGCTGTGAACCTTTCACAGCCGGGCCAAAATATTAAACCGGGTGCCCGGTTTCTTCAATGGGGCCCCCGGGGGCCCTCCGGTCCGCATCGGCGTCCCGAGAAGAAGCTGCAAAGTCCTGTCCCGCACGGTTCTTACCGGTTAGCTTGCCTGCCCGGGACCGGTGCCTACGGTGCGCCAGGGACAGGGGAGGAAACAGTGGGGAGTCTCGAGGGCAGAACAGCGCTGGTCACCGGCGCGGGGCGGGGAATAGGCCGGGCCATCGCCCGTCGTCTCGCCGCGGACGGCGCGCTCGTCGCCGTGCACTACGGCAGCGACGAGGAGGCCGCCCAGAAGACCGTGGCGATGATCGCCGAGGAAGGCGGCCGCGCCTTCACCGTGCACGCCCTGCTCGGCGTGCACGACGACGCCAGGACGCTGTACGAGGGGTTCGACCGCGGCCTGAAGGAACTCGGCGAGCCGGTGGCGCTGGACATCCTGGTCAACAACGCGGGTTTCAACGTCCGGGGCGGCGTGGCGACTGTGACACCGCAGGACTTCGACCGGCTCATGGCCGTACTCGCCAGGGCGCCGCTGTTCCTCGTGCAGCAGGGGCTGCCGCGGCTGCGGGAGGGGGGCCGTATCGTCAACATCAGTTCTGCGGCCACCCGCGTGGCCTTCACCTCGGCCCTCGCCTACACCATGGCCAAGAGCGCGCTCGATGCCCTCACCCGCACGCTCGCCAAGGAGCTGGGGTCCCGGCAGATCACGGTCAACTCGGTGACGCCGGGCTTCGTCAGGACGGAACTGAACAAGCAGCGCTGGGCCACACCGGAAGCCGAGGCGGCCCACGCCGCGCTCTCGGTGTTCCGGCGCATGGGAGAGCCGAAGGACATCGCGGACGTGGTGGCCTTCCTCGCCTCCGACGACTCGCGTTGGGTGACGGGCCAGTGCATCGACGCGTCCGGCGGTACGGGCCTGTAGCGCGGGCGCCGCCCCGCAAGGGGGCCCGTGGTCACAGCGGGAGCGTGACGCCCGTTTCCCGCATCGTCGACGAGGGCGGCCCGCCCTCGGAGCGTTCCGTCTTGCGGCCCTTGCTGCCCGGCTCCAGCGTGCGCGGGTCCACGGCCTCGGCGGGCGCGCCGGTGGCGTACAGGCCGTCGGGGGCGCTGTCGCGGTCGTGCGGGAGCAGCCAGAAGACCCGCCGGCGGAAGGTGCCGGAGGAGCGGGAGGGTTTGGCGTCCGGTCCCAGCAGCGCGTAGCCGACCATGCGGCCGTCGCGGTGGTAGGCGGGCCTGCCTCGTCGGGTCGGCAGCCGGTCCAGGCTCTGGCGCACGTAGTCCAGCTTGCTGACGTCCTCGAGCCAGACGAAGTCGACCTCGTGGACGATTTCGTCCTCTGCGATGAGGGCACTCATGCTGTCTCCTCGTCGGCGACCAGTCCGATGCCCGGGTAGTACTTGCGCTGGTTGGACAGGATCATGTCCTTGGGCGATGCCAGCCCCACCACCTCGCGTACGCGTGCCGCGAACGCCCGGGACGACACGGCCGGGGCTCCTTCATTCTGACACCACGTCTTATAAGCCGCGTAGAGACGGGCCTGTTCCGCTCTCGAACCAGGCTCTGTCCGGCAGCACTCGCTCAGGAACCGCCCGGTGTAGTCCTCGGTTTCGGCATAGGCGTTCGTGGCGATCCGCACCCGCTCCGGCCCGGTGAGGTCCTTCTCCCCCGCCAGGTAGCGGCGGGCGCCCGTGATGAGCCAGTTGAGGATGCCGGGGCCCTCCTCGTTGACGAGGATGTCCGCCAGGTTGTCGATCTTGTGGCCGTCGGGTACCACCCGCTCGAACGGGATGAGCCGCATGCGCCGCCAGAAGGCGAAGCCGCCGGTGCCGACCTCGGGCCGGTGGTTGCCGAGCAGCCAGAGCTTGTGGGTGGGCTGGAAGCTGAAGAAGTCCTGCCGCATCCGGCGGGCCTTGATCCGGTCGCCGCCGGTCAGCAGTTTCACCCGGGCCTCGTCGAAGCGGTCGCCGGGCTTGACCTCGTTGCACACGATGACGCGCCGGCCGTGCAGTTCGGCGAGGTCGGTGGGGTGGCCCTCATAGGGGCGGGCCATCAGGAAGCCGGGCGGGGCCGCGTCCGCGTAGTCGCCGACCAGTTTCATCACCACGTCCAGGAGTACGGACTTGCCGTTCTTGCCGGAGCCGAACAGGAAGGGCAGGACCTGCGCTCCGACGTCGCCGGTGATGGAGTACCCCAGCAGCAGATGCAGGAACTCGATCATCTGGGCACCCTCGGGCCCGTCGCCGAAGGTGTCGGTGAGGAACCGGTCCCAGCGGGGCGTGGGCATCTGCTGGGGGGCCACGGTGGTGGAGCGGGCGTGGAAGTCCTTGTTGGGGTCGGGTCTGCGGAGCAGTCCGGTGCGCAGGTCGACGACGCCGCCCGGGGTGCACAGCGCGTACGGGTCGGCGTCCAGCTGGGAGGCGTTGAGGACCATGCCCGGCGCGGACTTCGCCTGGGCGAGCATCGCGTTCATGCCGCTGGTGCTCAGGGCGCGGCGGCGGTGCTGCTGGAGCGCGCCGGCGCTGTGCACGCCGCGCGGGTCGGTGGTGGCGATGGACTCCGCCAGGTCGCCGGCCGCCCACAGCACGGTCTCGTCCTCGTCGATCTGCCAGCGGGTGCCGTCCCAGCGGAACCAGCCGAGGCCGGGGACGTGCCGGTAGTCGTTGGAGTAGAACTTCACGAACAGCTTGGCGTTGCCACGGTCGCTGAGCGTGTCCGGCAGGAGCCCGTCGGCCGGGGCCTGTGTCGCGCTGCGGGCCTGCCGGGGGGCGGGCACGGTGACGGGCTGGGCGAGGATCTGTGCGGCAACCGCCTTGGCGTCGAAACGGAACAGCGCCTGCTCGTCGGAGGACATCAACAGCCTCCCGAGGACGTCCGCGCGGCAGGCGCGAGTGTCCGTGAGCAGTTGAGTGAGCCCCGCAGCTCAGAGGCCATGCGCACCCCCCATCAGCGACTGAAGCGACTGAGCGACCGACACAGAGTAGCGAAGCCTGAGTGCACCACAGTGACTGATGGGCAACAAACATTCGTTGCGGCGGGATGGCAGCGACTCGGGCGGGAAACGGCCAGCGACCGGGACCGGTGGCCGGCCCGCCCTCGGTCGTCGTCAACAGCGCAGGTGAAGGCGCGTACGGGACCGGAAAAGCGACTGAAGCGACTGAAGGTCGCTATATATGACGCGCACGCGCGCATGCCCATGTCTTCATATACCCGAACCGTGGGTAGCTTCAGTCGCTGCCGCCCCGGTTACACCGGCTCTGGCCTGCGGGTTTGTCGCGCGCGTTGCCAGCGACGCAGGCCGTGGTCCGTCGCTGTCCCCCGGTCGCTGCCCCTGCCGAAGGGCTCGGCCACAGCGACCGAGAACTGATGCAGGACGTTCCGGTTCGCCGTCGTGGGCCGCCGGTACGGCCCAGTGCGTCTCAAGTCGCCCTGCAGCAAGGCTGGATGCGCCGCGCGCCTCGCCTGCCCGGGGTCAGAGCCGGGTGCCTGCCGCGGCGGCCGGGCCGCGCTGGGAACGCGGGGTCTTCTCGCCGACCTTCTTGACGTCGACGGTGCGCGGGTCGACGGCCTCCCCCGGGGCGCCCTCCTGGTACAGGCCCTCGGGCTGGGTGTCGCGGTCGTGCGGCAGCAGGAAGAACACCCGGCGCCGGTACAGGCCGCTGTCGGGGTCGGCTTCGGCGTGGTCGTCGAGTTCGGCGTAGCCGACCATGCGGCCGTCACGGGCGTAGCGGGGCTTGTTGCGGCGCCGTGGGGTCTTGTCGAGGGCCTGGCGGACGTAGTCGAGGTTCTCCGGGTCTTCCAGCCACACCACGTGCGCCTCGTGGGTGAGATCGCCCTCGGTCAGTAGCGAGCTCATGGCTGCTGCCCCTCCTCTGTGTGCCGGGCCGGACGGTGGTCCGCCTCGTGGTGTCGTGTGCCGGCTGCTACGGGGCCTGGCGACGCGACTTCATGGTAGGCCGGGCGGTGGCGGGTGGGTAGGGGCGCCGGAGCGGGCCAGGGGCCCCGGTGGCCGAAGGACGGGAGCAGGGGGCGTCTGGTCAGGTGGTTCATGAGTGGCTGTCCAGCAGGGCGAGACCCGGGTAGTACTTGCGGCCGTTGGATTTGATCATGTCGGCGGGTGAGGCGAGCCCGACCTCCTGCCTCACCCGGGTGGCGAAGGCGCGGGCCCCGGCGGGGCGGATGCCTTCGCCCGCGCTGCACCAGGCGGCGTACGCGGTGTAGAGCAGGCCCTGTTCGACGCGCAGGTCGGGCTGGGACTCGAGGTCGCGGGTGCAGCATTCGGTGAGGAACCGGCCGATGTGGTCCTCGGTGTTGGCGTAGGCGGTGGTCGCGATGCGTACCCGGTCGGGGCCTTCGAGGTTGTCACGGGTGGTGAGGTAGCGGCGGGCTCCGTCGATGAGCCACTGGAGGATGCCGGGGCCTTCGTCGCGGACGAGTTCGAAGGCCAGGTTGTCGATCTTGCGGTGGTCGGGGACCGTGCGTTCGAAGGGCAGCAGGCGGATGCGGCGCCAGAACGCGAAGCCGCCGGTGGTGACTTCGGGCCGGTGGTTGCCCAGCAGCCACAGGTGGTGGGTGGGCGTGAAGGAGAAGTAGTCCTGCCGCATCCGGCGGGCCTTGATCTTGTCGCCGCCGGTCAGCAGCCGCACGCGGGCCTCGTCGAACTTGTCGTTGGGCTTCAGTTCGCTGCACACGATGAGGCGGCGGCCGTGCAGCTCGGTGAGTTCGGTGGAGTGCTCGGAGAACGCGCCGCGGTCCATGAGGAAGCCGGGCGGGGCGGCGTCCGCGTAGTCCCCGAGGATCTGGATCATGGTGTCGAGCAGGACGCTCTTGCCGTTCTTGCCGTGGCCGTGGAGGAACGGCAGGACCTGGGCGCCGACGTCGCCGGTGATGGAGTACCCCAGCAGCAGATGCAGGAAGTCGATCATCTCCTGGCCCTCGGCGTCGTCGCCGAAGGTGTCGCTGAGGAAGCGGTGCCAGCGCGGTGTCTCGCATCGTTGCGGGGCGACGCTGGTGGCCCGGGAGTGGAAGTCCCGGGTGGGGTCCGGCTTGCGCAGCAGGCCGGTGTGCAGGTCGACGACTCCGGCCGGAGTGCACAGCGCGTAGGGGTCGCCGTCGAGGGTGTCGGGGTCCACGGAGAGGTCCGGTGAGGCCTTCGCCTGGGTGAGCAGGGCCTTCATGCCGGTGGTGGACAGGGTGCGTCGCTTGTGCCGGGACAGCTCGCGGTCGCTGAACAGTCCTCGCGGGTCGCTGTCCGGCATCTCCTCGGCCATCTCCCCCGCCGCCCACAGGGCCGCCTTCTCGCCGCCGGTGCGTTTCCAGCGGTAGCCGTCCCAGGAGAACCAGCCCAGGCCTTCGACGTGGCGGAACTGGTCGCGGTAGAGCCTGACGAACAGTTTGGCGTTGCCGCGGTCGCTCAGGGTGGTCGGCAGCGGCGCCGCACGCGCCCAGGACGGCGTGACGACCGGCGAGGAGAGCGCCTGGACGGGCAGCACGGCCGACGGCCCGGGCTCTGCCTGGTCGAGGTCCAGCATCTGCTGAGCGGCGGCGCTGGCGTCGAAGCGCGGTCTTTCGGCGCTGCTCATGAACGTCCTTCGAGGTGGAGCGGGCGGGCGGACCCTGCGGCGATGGCGTCGTCGATGATGCGTTCGTTGCGGGCGCTCTGCCGGGGACGCGCGGTGTCGGCGGCCTCGCGCAGCAGGGCGCGTGCGGTGTCCTCGTCGAGGTGCCCGGCGGCGGCGAGCCCGCCGGCCGTGTAGGCGGCCTTGTTGAGCTTCTCGGTGAAGGCGGCTCCCTCGGGCACGGCGGCGCACCCGGCGACGTCCGCCAGCAGCGGGTCGAGGACGCGCCGCCCGCCTGCGGAAGAGGGCCCGGGGCTGCGGCGACGGGGCACGGCAGGGCGGGGACGGGCGGGCGCGGGCGGCTGGATGACGTGCCCGGTCCGTACGAGTTCCACGCCGAGCCATTCCGGCAGGGGGGCGGGCAGCCGCGCCGGCCCCTCGGGCCGGTAGGTGCCCTGGGCGGTGCGGGTGGTGGGGGCCACGATGTAGCCGCCGTCGGCCCGTACGTCGACCTGCCAGGCCAGCGCGACCTTGGTGCTGGACCCGGTCGAGCAGCGGAACCGGGTGGCCGGGTACGGGTTGCGGTACCAGACGTGCAGGCCGCCGGAGGGCGTGCGGACGCGCAGGGTGCCGGCGTCCTCGGCCGGGCTCGGCTGCCCGCGCAGTGCGGCGAGGAGCGCGAGGGTGTCGAAGCCGGACGCAAGTCCCCGCAGGTTCACCGAGTCGTGGATGGGGATGCCGGGAAGCAGGCGGTTGCGGTCGGGGACCGGCGCGCGGTGCGCGTCGATGTCGATGACGATCAGGTCCGCTCCCCCGCAGGCGATGCCGACGCCCCGCGCCGGGGTGTGCGACCACCAGCTGTCGATCTGGGCCAGGTCGGTGGTCGCGGCGTGGAACCCGTGGCAGGGGCGGCCGGCGGACCGGCAGGCGCAGCCCGCGGGCGGGTGGCGGCGGTCCCTGCACCGGGGGCAGTTGGCGACGGGAGTCTTGCGGCCGGGTGCGAGGGGGTGGACGGGCCAGCCCTGCTCCGCGCACCAGCGGGCCACGGCGTGGGGCGTGGCAGACCCCGCTGGGGCTGCGGACTTGCTCGTCACACCGGGGCCGGGCACGTGTCTGTCCTTCTGCCGAGAGGGACTGTAGGGACTGTATTTCGGAAGAGAGTCTAGGTCCCGGGCTCGGCACAGGCGCAGCAGCTTTCCCGCGTGGCGGTTCATCAGTCCCTCGGTCCCTACCGCACCTTGAGTCTCCCCTGAGCCGGACTCGACCGAGAACCGGTCCGGATCCCGGCCGGATCTCCTGCGGCGGAGGCCTGTCCGGCGCCCGGGGGCAGGGACCGGGACTGAGGCGAGGGACCAGACCCTCCCTCCGCCCCTTTGGTCCCTCGCTTCAGTCCCTCCATGTTTTCGCAGGTCAGAGGCCAAATGAGGGCTCCGCAAGGGACTGAAGGGACTCAAAGTCGCCATTATGAGCTAGCTATGTATATAAGGCTGACTATATGTACGCGCGCACATACGCGCGTACGCGCTAAAGGCTTATAACAGGGAAGTTGAGTCACTCCAGTCCCTGTCCCCACCGACAAGAGCCGTCTGACCTGCGCTTTTGCCAGGGACCGAAGGGCAGGGACCGAAGAGTGCCAGACCCTGCCCTTCGGTCCCTGGGCTTCGTGCCGTCTCACGGAGCCGGGGCCGGAGGCCTCTTCTGCGGAAGCGGCCTCGCTCTACCTCGCCGGGTGGGCGGTGATGACCAGGTTGGCCCGGTACTCCTTGGCTGCTTCGTCCCAGTCGGCGCAGGTGAGGAGCGTCAGCTGCGGGTGGGGGGTCGGGCCGTAGACCGTTTCGGACGGCAGGGAGCTTTTGGCGTAGACGTGCAGCGCGGTGACGGTGAAGTGCGCGTCGCGGCCGTCTTCGCGCTCGACCGTGATGCGGTCGCCTGCGCGCAGGGCGCCCAGTCCGTAGAAGGCGGCGGGCCCGCTGGTGGAATCCAGGTGCGCGGCCAGGACGGCGTTGCCTCGTTCCCCCGGGGTGACGGATCCGGTGTGCCAGCCGGCCCGGTCGGGGTCGGCCGGCAGGGCCACGGAGCCGTCCTTCGCGGTACCGACCGCCTCCACGGGTGCGGCCAGGCCGATGCGCTTGGCCGTGATCCGGACCGGCTCGGAGGCGGGCAGCACGGGAGCCCCGCGGCCGGGGGTGGCCGCGGGCAGCTGGACGTGTGCACGGGCTGACGACGGTGGGGCCGGTGGCGGCTGCTGGGAGGGCAGGAACGCGACGGCCAGCAGGCCCAGCCCCGCGGTGGCGCATGCGGTGGCCGCCGCGGTGCAGACACCGCGGCGGCCACTGAAGCGGCGGACCCCCATGCCGGCCGGGTCAGCCCTGGTGGGCGCTGCGGCGGCGCAGCCCGTACGCGGCCACGGCTCCGGCGAGGAGCGCGGCGCCGCCGGCGGCAGCGGCGGTGTTCACGGAAGTCTGGGTTCCGCCCTGGCCGCCGTGCACGGCGCCCTTGGCGGCCGTCTTCAGCGCCCCGCACAGCGCGGGGTTGGTGGCCTCCGACGGCAGCTTGGGGTCGAGGTCGCTGGGGCCGAGGACGTTGTCGTACTTGCCGTTGCCGTTGTAGTCGATGCCGTGGACGACGACGACGCCGGTTCCCTCGCGCAGGCTCATGGCCGCCTCGTCGCTGAGGTGGATGGTGCGCTCGTAGTGGACCTTGTCCCCGACGGGGAAGCGGTCCACGGCCAGCCCGGAAGCGGGGCTGGTGTCGCCGGTGGTGGTCAGCGAGGTGCCGATGCCACCGTAGAAGGGGGCGCCGTCGGTGGTGTTGAGGAAGACGTTGCCGTTGCGCTTCTTGGCGACCGTTTCCGGCGGGCACACGCCCTTGGCACCGATGTGGAAGTGCTGGGCGTGCGGGGCGCCGGCCAGCAGGCCGCTGTGCTTGACCGTCACGTGGGCCTTGTTGCCCTCCAGGTGCACCATGGCGGTGCCCGACCCGGTCACCTTGTTGACCTTGAACGGGTTCAGCGTCGCGTGCAGCGTGATGGCCTTGTCGTGCTTGTCGTGGCCGGAGGTGTCACCGGCCGCCGCCGCCGGGGCGAGCGCCACAGCGGGCGCCAGAGCAGCCAGTGCGGCAAGCGCACAGGCGGTTTTCTTCGTCATTCGTGTCTCCACTGCAGAGAGGATCGGCGCGGCCGACTCCGCCGCACGGGCACAGATCCCGGCCTCGCGGGCAACCGCTGCTGTCAAGCAACGAAGCTGCCTCCCCACCCGTCCCCGCGCCATCCAGGGCGGGCCCGCTACTGGTCCGTAACAGTCGTCACCGACCGTGCACGAGACGTCGACCGACAACCGCTCCCACGTCCGCCACCTGCGGAAGTAGCCGTATGAGACGGAGGGTTGCGTGACCCGGCACGGCAGTCGGCACCCCTACGGCAAACGGGTGGTTCCGACGCCGTCCTGAGCCTCTGAACCTCGGAACAAAAAACTTGATGACGCCCCCCGCTCACGGCGTGTCGGGGCCTGTGGCGCACAGGGCGTGGTCGATCAGGGCGCTGGCCGCGTTCTCCTGGTCCAGGATGTGCTCCAGGGTGTCGCCGCGTGCCTCGGACATGGAGACCACGGCGCTTCGCCCGCCGTCGTCGGTGACACCGTTGAGGGTGACGTAGCCGCCGTCCCCGCCCTCATGGCTCCAGTAGGTTCCTCCGCAGCTCAGGGGGCGTTCGACCAGGCCGAGTCCGTAACGGCCGCCGGGCCACATCTGTTGGGTCTTCGCGTTCACGGGGACGGTCTGCTTCATCCTGGCCAGCTGCCCTGCCGGCAGCAGGTGGCCGTCGAGCAGCGCGCGGAAGAAGCGGTTCTCGTCCCGTGTGGTCGTGACCCACGAAAGGATCTCGTGGTCCACCGGTATCTGCTCGGTGACGTCCACCCGGGCACCGGGGCCGAAGAACTGGTAGGCGCGGGCGTGCGGCCGGGGCAGGGTGGGCGAGGTGCCCATCCACCGGGTCCGGTCGAGGCCCAGCTGACGCACGATGCGGTGCTCGATCTCTTCGTGGGCGGGTCGGCCGGTGACCTTCTGGATGGTCATGCCGAGCAGGACGTAACCGGTGTTGGAGTACGCCCAGCCCTCGCCGGGCGCGAAGTCCGGCTCGTGGGCCATGGCGCGGTCGACCAGCTGCCGGGGGTCGTAGACGCGGTGACGCTGCTGGTAGTACTCCTGCGGCGTGGTGTATCCGGGCAGGTCGTCGTGGATGCCGCTGGTGTGCTGGAGCAGGTGGCGGAGGGTGATGCGGCTGCCGTCGTTGCCGTTGCCCCGCACCACTGCGGGCAGCCACTGCTCGACGGTGTCGTCCAGGGACAGCCTGCCCTCGGCCTCCAGCTGGAGGATCACGGTGGCGACCAGTGTCTTGGAGGTGCTGGCCATGCGGAAGTGGCCGTTGGCGGAGACCGGGCGGCCGGTGTCCAGGTCGGCGGTGCCGCTGGTGGCGACCGACTGCCTGCCGTCGGGCCCGATCACGCGGGCCTGCACACCGCTGATGCCGAGGGCCCGGATCGCCTCGGTGTCCCGGCGCAACTGCTCCACCAAGGAGGGACCGGCGGGCTGGGCAACGGCGGGGGCCACCCCGGTGGCGAGCAGCGCAGCGACACCGACAGCGATGGCGAAATGCTTTCGCAGAGTCAGAACCATGGCTGAACGCTAGGTTCGCGCCTCAACGAGACGCGATCCGGAGCGCCCCAGGATCGAAAAGGGGGGTATCCCCCCGGGGCATGGGAGACCTCCGGTGCAACCCGGAGCAGCACCAGGCCCGACAAGGATTGACACACCTGATTTGACGCGAACGGTGCGAATGGGTCAGATGGTGTGAGAGGTGCCACAACCCCCACATGCCACAGGAGGCACACCATGGTCATCAAGAAAATGCACGACATGGGCATACGCAGCGAACACGCCTATATGGCAGGCCTGGCCTCCATCGGCCTCTCCATCGCCACCTGGATGACCAGCCTCAAAGCCGAACCCGTCGGCGGCCTCGCCCGCGCCGACCGCTGGGGCATCTTCGTCGGCGAATGGGCACCCACCTTCTTCGGCCTCGGCCTCGCCCTCTCCCACTACGAACAGCAGGACGGCACCCTCACCGCCACCGTTCACGAACTGCGGGAGCAGAAGCAAGCCAGCTGACGCACACCTGAGCACCCGCCCACCTTGGCGGGCAGCCGCATGGCCCCCCGCAGAGAGCTGGAGGCGCGCCGCACCTCTTGCGGGCGAACTGCTTCAAGGACGGTGGACTCCACCACGGCTGGGCCTGCAAGCGAGAAGGGCGCCGATCCAGCGGCCGGAGTGCCTGCTTCCGACCGCGATTCGGCCTCCTCGGGCCGGGCGGCCCGACACGTACGACTGACACGGCACATGCCCGTGCTCTCCCACGTGTTGCTGGGGAGCACGGGCGGTTGTGCGTTTCAGGACATGCCCAGCGCAGTGCGGCGTGAGGAGGACCTGGGATCAGGACGTCGCGGCGTCCGCCGTGAACCGCTTGATCAGCTCGCGCAGCGCGCCGGGGTCCCGGTTCTCTGCCGTCGCCAGCATTTCCTTCAACAGGTCCATGGCCGGTTCCACGCCCGCCTTGTCCCAGCACTTCGCCGCCATCACCCGCGTGGCCTCCTGGAAGTCCGCGGGCTCCATCTTCAGCTCCAGATGCATGGCCACGTACATCGGGTCGTCGTACGGCAACCTCCGCGGCTGGCCGTCCCCGTGGTCTGCTGAGTCCCGTGCGCCGGCGGCCAGGTCGTGTCGCTGGACAGGTACGGCAGAGGGCGTGGCGCCGGAGGATGAGTCGTCCTGGCGGGCTTCGGGTTTTACCGCGGTAAAGCCCGGTCCGGAGGGAGAGGACTCTGCATGGTCCCGGCTGGGTTTTACCGCGGTAAAACGCGCCGTGGTTCCGTCACCGGCATCGTGACCGGCCTCCTTGGCCTCCGAGGCCGGCTTCCTCCTGCTCCGAGGCTGCCGGGGCTGTGCCTTCTCCGCTTCGCGTTCCGTGACTCGGGCCTGCCACGCGGCCACCTGCTGATCGGCAGGCAGCTGCGCGATCGTCCGGGTCTCCCGTACCGGAAGCTCACCCGTGCTGACGAGCTTCTGCAGTTCGGGCACCAGCTGCAGGAGGTACATCTGCTGGGTGACCCAGCCAGGGGCCTTTCCGTAGTACTCGGCGACCTTCGACTTGCCGCCGAGCTGCTCGACCATCGTCTGGATGCCGAGAGCCCGCTCTATGGGATCGAGGTCCTCACGGTCGTTGTTCTCCGAGAGCACCGCGTCCAGGAACGTCGCCCGGGACGCGGCGACTTCGTCGTCGATGACGACTTCTAGCGTCGACAACCCCGCGGCAAGCGAAGCGCGGTAGCGGCGCTCACCGTTGGCGATGACGTACTTGGCACGGCCAACGCGCTCCTCCTCACCCGCCCACAGGGCCAGGTACGCCTCCCTCGTGACGGCCACAGCAGGCTGCAGCTGCTTCTTCTGCAGCTTCTGGCCGAACTCCAGGAGCTCGGTGTCGTCGAACCGGCGCCGCGGGTTGAACCGCGTCGGGACCAGCTGCTCCAACGGCAGGGTACGAAGACGGCTGTCCGGGGCGCCGGTGGTGGGAGCGCCCGTGACCGCGGCAACAGCCTGTCGGCGCGCGCTCACGCCTCCCTGTGCCCTGCTGAAGGACAGACCGGTTCCCAGCTGGTCGGCTACACGGCCGCTCATGACACCTCCCGGGCGAGCGCACGCATGGTGACGGCCTGCTCCCCGCGCGGAGCGAAGGACAGCAGGGGCTGCTTCACCCTGACCGCCTTGCGCTGGTCGGTCAGGTCACCGATGACGGCGACGACCTTCGGGTCCTTTATGTCCATCCACGCCTTCAGCGAGGACGTCGCGATGAAACCGCGACGCGGGTCGTAGAGGTTGACCACGATGCCGAGGTAGTCGATCTCCACACCCATGTCGGCCCGGAGATCCTCGATCTGGTTGACCAGCAGGTCGTACGCGTCCGCGCTGCTGTCCTCGGCCTGCACCACGATGAGCGGACCGGAGTTGCCCGTGGCCTCGTCCTCACGGCGACGCCCGTAGTAGATCGCGGCGTCCATGCTGAGTCCGAGACTGGGAGGGCAGTCCACGATGATCTCGTCGTAGAGAGGCTCGATCGGTGCGAGCGCACGCTCCAGAGCGGCCTCCCGGAAACGGACCTGCGACAAGGCGACATCGAGCAGGAAGCCGTCCTGGCAGCCGGGCAGCAAGTCCAGGCGCCCGCCGTACCGGGCGTCGTCGATGGGGACGACGAGGTCGCGGATGTCGCCCTTGGCCTGACCCGTCATGTGCTTGCTGAGGCTGTCGATCTCCGTGTCCATGGGGATCTCGTCTTTGCCCAGCTGCTTGGTCAGATGCCGCTGCGGATCGAAGTCCACGAGCAGAGTGCGGCGCCCGAGCCCCGGGAGCTCCTCGATCTCCAGCGGGTCCTCCTCGCGTTCCTCTCCGGCGAGACTGCCCGCGAAGTGCTTGGAGATCCGCACCGGATGCAGGGCCTCGGGGTCCTCTGCGAGCGCTTCACCCAGGCCGGCGGTGACAGCGGTCTTGCCCACCCCGCCCTTCTGGTTGCACACGATGCGCCGCCGCGGGTGCTTGGGGCGCTCAATGGTGGGAGCCGGATTCATCTCCAGCCACAGCTGGACGGACTGAGCGAGCCCTTGGATGAGGGAAACCCGGCGGTCGCCGGCAGTTTCCCGGAAGAGGCTCCACTGGCCCGGCCGGAGGAACGTGGCGAAGGAGTCGGCGCCGGCGGTATCGACGGCCCCAGGAGTGGAGGCCAGGGCGACCCAGGCGTCGATGCCCTGTTCCACAGCGGTCTGGATGTCGATGCCGTGCTGCGCGGCTCTTACCTTCAGGGCCTGCCGGAGCCATCCCGGCAGCTTGGACACGACCTTCTCGCGGTCGCTCGAGGTGGCTGGAGAACTCATGGCAGGCACCTTACTAACGTTGAAGATCATAGTCTGCACCGACACGTTAGAAAGGTGATGCTGAGGGTCCGTCACGGGCTTTACCGCGGTAAAACCCTTGAGGGGACTGCCTGGACGCGGCCCTGGCGCCCACGCTGAAAGAGCCGACATCCGCACGGAGACTGCGCGCGGCGCTCGGCCCCCAAGGTCTGCGGCATCCGCTCTGACGGAGCAGCTCCAGCGCGCTGGCGGCGAGACGGCCGGGTATAGTGCAGTCACCACCTTTTACTCAGGCGTAAGGGCCCCACCGAATCATCGGCGGGGCCCTTACTTTTGGCGGTCAGGCGACCTGGAGGTTGGGCCGGCCGTTCCCTGGGGGCGGGACCGCGCGGTAGGCGGGCAACTTGAGGTTGGGCAGGTCGCCGGCCTTGATGCTGGTGATGGCGGCCCGGAAGGCGGCCTCCATGTCCTGACTGTCGGGGTACTTCGCGGCCAGGGGGTGCAGGCGGTAGGAGTTGCCCTTGCCGCGGCTGCCGTCCTCGTTCTTCGGGCGCAGGACGATGTTCAGCTCGCACAGGGGGGCGATGAGGTTGCTGATCGCCTGCGGGGTGACCCCGTATTCGGTGGCCATGTCCTTCTGCCGGATGGGGAGGTGACCGCCGAAATCGCTGCGGTAGAGCAGGTACTGCAGGAACTTGACCGTGGCCCCGGAGACAGGCAGGGCCCAGATGCGTTCGGACACGACCGGTGACATGACCTCAGCCATCGGTATCCCTTCCTCGTGCAGGCCGAGCAGGCAGTTCGTGGTTCGGTATCACCCTGTCCGCCTTCCTGTTCCATAATGCGGGCCCGTGGTGAGGTCGAGGTCCAGCTCTTCCTGGTGGACGTCGGGGCCGATGCCGTGGGGGAAGGCCTCGGGGTCGTGGTCGTGCTGGACGGCGAGCTTCTCCAGGACGGTGTGCTGGGCGTTGCTGTTGCCGTGGAACCACAGACGGACATTCAGCTGGATCATTCCGTTGCCGAGCTGCTCGACCCATTTGTAGCCGACCAGGGCGCGGATGGCGCGGTTGACGGTGGAGCGGGTGATGCGCTTCCCGCCCTTCTTCCTGGCGACCTCGTTGAGTCCGTCAGTGATCTCCTGCTGGGTGTACCGCGCGATGCCCGTACCGCGTTCCTGGCCTCCGGCTACCCAGAGGAAGACGCACAGCTGGGACTTCGTGATGGAGTTGGCCACGGCAAGCTGGGCCAGGAGCTGGGTGAACCAGTTGGATGCCAGGCTGTAGCCGGCGTCGCCGGCCATGTCGTGGACAGCCGTGTGGTCGGGCTCGTACTCGAAGGAAACGTTCTTGAGCTTCCGGCGGCTGCGGGGGTCGGTGCTCTGGGCGGCTTCGCCGAGTTGCTCTCCGAGGACCTGCAGGATGTCATCGAATCCCGCCTCGCCCGACGCGGCGTCAGGCACGACCCGGGGCCGTCGGCGTTCTGGTGGATCAGCAGTCACAGGACCTCCCTTGATACTCAGGCGATCCAGACCCTAACGCAAAACTCAAGCAGCGCTTGCGTTTTGCTGCGGCGGCACGCCCGAAGGCGCCGCAGAGTGGGCTCACCAGGCAGACGGGAGCAGAGAATCAACCCGAGCTTGACTTTATTGCCCGTCAGGTGCCGAAACTCAACCAACGCTTGATTTCGCGTGTCGCAATAGCGGCACACTTTCCGAAGTCCCGCCCGCCTCTCCGGCCCTCCTCGCCGGCTTGAGCCAAGCCTGTGACCTGCGGCGTTACCGAGCTCGACAGGCGGAGAAAAAAATCAACCACAGGTTGAGTTCAGGGCACGAATGTGTCCGTCACAGCGACATTCTCCACCCGGAAATGTGCTCCCCAGGACACACCAGAACCGACAAACCTGCAGGTCAGCGGCGCGCCGCTGCGCGCGCTTCTTAAAAAAGAGGCCCCTCACCGGAGCTGCACCGACCTGCCCTCATCGGCGGACGGCCATCGCTCTGCCCACCAAGGCCTTCCGCTGACGATGCACGCCGGCCAACCGCCCACCCCTCACTGCCCTCGCCACAGAAAGGCAACCCCTACGGCGGTGCAGCCGGCCCACGGACGAATGGAGGTACCTCAGCCACTCCCCCGCCCCAGCCATGCTCACTGGTCTTGTGGACGTCACGGTCGTCACCACCCGAGACTCGGCACCGCTGCTGCTGTCCACGACCCGCAGGCGCATACGCGTGCCGCACGCGAAGCGAGCCCAGCCGACGACACACCTTGCCCACCGGACAAGAGCCTCGGTCTGCCCATTGCCGAACCCTCTGGGACCGCAACAGGAGAAGACCGCCGGCCCATCGGTGTATGCGTTCGGGTCCATTCCGGCCAGGGAGGGCATCGGAGGGTCAGCTGTGCCGTGGGCGGCGTGAGTCCAGGCCAGCTTGCCTTGGTCGCGTTCCACTCCATGCGGAACTGCGTTGGCAGGACAGCGCGCTTGATGGTGTCGAGCACTGCATCCCGACCCAAGCGGCTCGTGGCCGTCAGTCGCAAAGCCGTGCCGGAGTTTCGCTTCAGTCCCGAGCCTGGCCAAACGCGTAATCGTGATCGTTTGCACAGGTCCCTATAAGCAGTACGAGTTCACCCGTTTTCGTGCACCGGGGCAGACCTGCCGACTGCACACCCCGAGCGCCCACGTACACGAGTAGCCGTACTCATGCGGGATGCAGAGTGCGGGTCGAGACTATGCACATGACCCTCACCTCCATCAGCGCGTCCGCTCACCATGGACGCGTCCTCGCGGTTGCCGCCCTCGCCGCTCTGGTGCTTTCCAGCTGCGGTAACGAAGAGCCGACTGGCAGTGGGTTACGGGGCGGTTCGGACAGGAGCGCCGGCCCCATGGCGAGTGCCACATCGTCGTCACCCGAGCAGGCGGCATTCGCGGCGATGCTCGACAAGGTTGCGCAGCCGTGCTCTTCGACCGACGCGGCGGCGTCGGTACCGGCTGACGAGAACGCTTCGGGCCCGATTGACAAGAGGCCGACCGGTCCGGACGGGGAGCAGAGCCTCGCCCCTGGACAGGCTCCCCCAACCGGGCCGATCGAGCCCGGCGCCCCAACAGGGCCCGGGACGGAGTTGAGCGACCGCGATTGGTGCGCGAGCGTCCAGCACGAACAGCGCATCGTCCAGGCGCTGCAAACGGTCTCGGAGCCCACCCCCGCCGAAGTCCGCAAGACCCTTAACAGCCTCGGCTACATCGACGAACGCATCCACGGCCTCAAGCAGGAGGGAGAGGCCACACGCTTCTACCTTGACCTGCGCGAGAGCGGCGGCCGACTCTGCGAATCGGGTCTGGCTGCGGGCGAGGAAACCAGTGTGACTGTGTGTACAGCCCTCGCCACCGAAGCATTCGCAGTCGATAAGGAGGTAGAAGAGCAGCCTTGAAGGCTGTCCTATCGCCCACACCATTCCCGAACGAACCGACGAGGTCCGCAACCGGGCCCGAAAGGGCAGTCTCGGCGGTCATTCGGACGTTCGACCGCGACGTCTACAGCACCGCAACGTAGAACGGTGCTTCACCGCCTCAAGCAGTGGCACAGCCTCGCCACCCCGTACGGCAAGCCGCACCGTCCTACCAAGCAGCCCTCACCCTCGCACCACACCTGATGTGGGCCTGACCGTTTGACGACAGGGCTCAGGGATGACGCGGCCGAGGCAGCCGGGCAGGCTGGTGCGGCCGAGGGCGGGAGACCGGCGGGAGGATTCTCTCCGGGCTGCTGATGCAGCCGTCCCCCTTCGCACGGCGAGGCCGCCCGCGGTGTGTCCGCGGGCGGCCTCGCCATGTTTGACGGTGGGTCAGGAGCCGGAAGCGCGGCGGCGGCGGGACACCACGACGAAGCCCGCGCCGGCGGCCAGGAGGGCGGCGGCGCCGATGGCGATCGGGGTGGTGGCGCTGCTCGCGCCGGTCTCCGCGAGGTCCTCGTCGCCGTTGCCGCCGTTCGGCGTGGCGGCCGGGGCCTCGGTGGACGGGCTCGACGACTCGGACTCCGCCGGGGCGGAGGCCTCCGGGGACGTCTCCTCGGCCGGGGCCGAGGTCTCGGGGGCCGGGGCGGACGTCGACGGGGCCGGCTCGGAGGCGGACGGGGCGGGCTCCGACGGGGCCGGTGTCTCGGTCGTGCAGTCCTTCGTGCCGCCGTTCCAGGCCGCGATCAGCTTGTCCTTGATGACCGGGCGGTCCGGGCCCTTGGGCAGCTCACCGTGGACGAAGCCGTCGTTGGCGTCCAGCTCGCCGTCGTACTTCACCGCACCGCGGTAGAGGTCGATCTGCGCGAAACAGCCGGCGTCCGGGACCGCGATGTCCAGCGTGTCCACGGCGCCCTGCTTGACCGTCACCGTGTCGAAGTCGACGAAGACCTGCTCGCCGGAGGTGGCGAACGTCGGCCCGTGGGCGAGGTAGGAGGCCAGGGAGGCGGTGCAGGTGGCCGCGTCGGCGGCGGTGCGGACCGTGATGTGCACGTTGCCGTCGGCGGTCGGCTTCAGGTTCTGGTCGTCGACCTTGACCGAGTCGTAGAAGTCCGTCCCGTCGAGGGAGAACTGGCAGCGGTCGGTGGCGGTTTCCGTGCCGGCCCCGGTGCCGGACTGGTACTGGCCGCCGTGCTTCCAGCCGTCGCCGCCCGGCGTGCCGGTCGCCGAGGCGCTCGAGGCGCAGGTGAAGGAGGCGGCGGTGAGGGCGAGGGCCGCGGCGCCCGTCCCCAGCAGGCGGCGCGCGGTGACACGTCTCGCTATGGACATGTGGTTCCCATCTGAAATGTGCATGGGTGCGGGAGGCGGCGAAGGAGCCCCCCAGAAGTGGTCGTCGAAACACTGTGCTCACTGGTCACGTGCAGCACAGCTGAGCACATGTTCGGACGCGCCGAACAGGCTGTCAATTCCTCTGAAACAAACCGCTGATTGCCCCTGACGTTGCGTTACTCCCGCCTGGCCGAGCACGGGCCGGGCGAGAGCGGCATCACACCGTTCTCGTCGGTCAGTCAGACGTGACCGTGTGCGGGCCGGTGACGATCAGGTGCCGGTACATGCCGCAGCCGTCGGTGCCCAGCAGTGGTGAGCCGTGGTCGAACACGGAGTGAATACCGAGCCGAGGCACGATGGTTGTCACCCACGAGCGCGGCCGATCCACCGTCCCGTGGCGTCGAGGCACGGTGGTTGCCGTCGGATCAGCACGCCCGCCATCCGGCAGACTCTGCTGGATGTGCATGCGGGCGCGTACGCGAACGAGATGAGCGACGAGTTCAATCAGCGCTTCCCCTGGTTCGTCGACCACTCAGCAGAGGCAGGCGCCGGACCAGGAGTCGGCACCGCAGGTAGAACTTGCCGCTCCGAAGCCCTCTGCGGACGACTCGTCCGAAAGCATTGAGCCGGGAGCTTCAACGGACCTCGATGCCTCCACGGCCGACGGGGCCGAAGCCGATCAGTCGCCACCTGAAGCTGAGCAGTCCGAGCCGGGATCTGATGGCCGCGAAGAAGAGGACCACCGGGTTGCCCGCGCGGTGCTGGAGGCCAGCGCGCAGGGCCCCGGTGATTCGGTGACGGAGCCGTCTCCGCTCACCTGGAAGGGATCTGGGCGAGCATGAGGGCTGGGAGGGTCGCGTCGGCCACCCTTGTCTGCCACCGGGACACCTGGGAGTTCGTAGCAGCACAGGTGGGCAGCCACCCGCACTTCCAGACCCCCGTCCCTCGAAGAACGCGAGAACGGCCTTGTGGCCGCAGTCCTCTCCGGCCGGTCGCTGGTCGCCATGCTCCTGGCCCTCTACCGCACGGCGAACGTTTCCAAGCGCAGGCCGGACGGCGAGGACGCCGAGGAGCTGATCGCCTACGCCGACTGGGCCATGGCCTCCGAGGTCTACTGCGCGACTGCCCGGGTCCTCAGCAGGGCCCTCTACGAAGAAGGGGATCCCGTCGTGGTGACGATCGACAGCCGGGTTCCCGCCCAGGCCTGATAGTGCCGGGCGCGCGTTCCTGAACGGCCCACCCGGCCGTGACAATTTAGCGGCCCTCACCTCACGCGGTCCTGCACAGCGGAGCTGTCTGCGGGACCGCGGCCGCCGCCCCGGCCTCCCTCGCCGCGCGTTCCGCACGAGCCCGGCGCACGGTCGCGGCGTGGGAGGCCGAGGCGGCGGCGCTGAGCGCACGACTGCCAAGTCGCGCACACACCCGGGCCGCGCTGTCCGCTCTCGTGAACATTCCGCATCACCTGACGGCGCAGACTGCCTCCCAAAAAGACGTACAGGTACTGCTCCTTCTCATGTACCGAGCCAGGTGCAGGAGCGACTGCGGCGCAGTGAATGCCGGGCCGGTGTGCTCCACCGGAGGTGCCGTGTCTGGGCTCCACCAGGCTCGTTGCCCGGGTATGACGATCTTCCATCGCGCTCTCGGCGTTGCCGCCCTGGCTGGTGCCTGCGCCCTCACTTCCGCTGCCCCCGCATCGGCCGACATCGTCGGGGAGAACCTCGCCCTCGCTCAGCTCGCCAGTCAGCAACTCGGCGTGGCCAACGGGAACCAGCAGTCAAGTTCCAACCACGGCAGCAACAACGCAAACAATGCGCAGCAGGCCCTCACTGAAAACCAGCCCATCGAAGTGATCAAAAACATCCCGATCATGAACGGGGTGCTCGCCGCTTTCTGACCCCAGCGGATACGAGCGAGCCCCGGGCCCTTCAGTCCGGGGCTCGCGGACTGTTCGGAGGCGGCTGCTACAGGTCGAACTCGAGGTGCTCCATGTCCGTGAAGCGGACCTCTTCCAGGCTTCCGGCGCGGCGGCCGTCGTCCCGGAAGTACACCTCCTTGAGCGCTTCGGCGCGATCTCCTGGAGCCGGGCGTCGCCGGCGCCGGCCTCCTGGGCCTCGAAGGGGCGGGCGACGTCGACGGCGACCTCAGCGACCACGTCCGGTACGACCAGGCGACGCTCGTACGGCGTAACTCAGCCGCCCCGGGACGGACGGGGCGGCTAGCGTCGAGCCATGGTGGAGAAGAGAACCTATGACGGAACCGGCGAAGGCCCCCGACGGGACTCCGACATCGAGTCCGTCTTCGAGACGATCGAGCAGCTTCACGAGCGGGTCGCGGAACTGCGCCCCGACCTCATCTTCAACATCACCTTCGGCCACCGCCTGAAGGCCCCGGAGCGCCCCGGCAAGGAGCCGACGCCGGACGAGGCCCGGTTCCACGACTACTTCGCCCTGAGCCAGTCGTTCGACAACGTCTTCGCCAAGGCCGGCGACGGCTTCATCGACGTCCACAGCCTCCCGGTGTGAACCGCGCACCGGGAGGCCGCCCGGAGACGGGCCCTGACAGCAGCCAAGAGATCCGGCTGGCGATTCTCCAGCCGACGTCCCTGTGCAACCTCAACTGCGCCTACTGCTACGTCCCCGACCGCAGGAACGCGGCACTGATGTCGGACAAGGTGCTGGAAGCGGCGGCGAGGTTCGTCTTCGAGGCGGCACCGGAGTCCCAGCGGGCGTTCACGATCCTGTGGCACGCGGGTGAGCCGCTGACCGCGAGCCTGGATTTTTACCGCCGGGCCTTCTCGACCTTCGAAGCGGCACGGCCGCGCGAGGCGACGGTGCGCCACTCGTTCCAGACGAACGCCACCCTGGTGACGGACGAATGGAGCAGCTTCCTCGCCTCCCACGAGGTGACCATCGGAGTGAGCATCGACGGCCCACGCGTACTCCACGACGCGAACAGGTCCGGGTGGACCGGCAAGGGATCCTTCACCCGTGCCATGCGGGGCGTCGCCTCCCTCCGCCGCCACGGCTTCGACCCGGCCGCCATCTGCGTACTGACCCCCACCTCGCTCCACCACCCCGACGAGATCTACGACTTCTTCCGCGACGAGGGCTTCCCGTCCGTCGGTTTCAACGTGGAGGAGTCCGAGGGCGACCACGCACGCTCCCGCCACCTGGACCAGGAACGCAGCCACACGCGCCGGAACTACGTCCGCTTCATGCACCGCATCTGGCAGCGCCGGCAGTCGGACGATGGCCGCCTCCGTATCCGCGAGTTCGACCGCGAACTGGCCATGATCCGCGACCTGCGCCGCGACCCGGGCTTCGTGGCCACACCGGACGAGGTGGTGACCTTCGCGAACGTCACCATCCGCCGGGACGGCGGCATCAGTACCTTCGCACCCGAACTCGCCTCCACCACCAGTACGGAGTACGACGACTTCGTCATCGGTAACGTCCTGGTCGACTCCCCCACCGACGTCCTCTCGGGCGCCCGTCTGCACCGCCTGCGCGAGGACCTCGAACAGGGTCGCGACCTGTGCCGCAGCCAGTGCGCCTACTTCCCGGTGTGCGGGGGCGGCTACCCGTCCAACAAACTCGCGGAACACGGCACCCTGGCAGCCGCGGAAACGTCTACGTGCCGCCTGCACAGAATGGCGCTCACGGACGTGGTGATGACGGAACTGACCGCGCTCAACAGCCGCCAATAGAAAGCATGGCGTGTTCCAAGGGCTCCGGCGCTGCGGTGCCGCGCTCACCGTCCCAGTGCTCACGCCCGAGACGATCCGCATCCCCCCTCCGTCGTACTGCACGACCTCGCCGGGCAGGATGAGAAGGCCACCTCCCCGTCCCGCCAGGCTTCCCTCATACGGCGCATCTGGACCGCGGGCCCGCTGGCGCCGGCCACGCCTCGCGTTCGGCGGCGGCCGCGGCTTCGGCGGCGAGCAGCAACTGGGCGAGGAGCTTCCACTCCGCGAGTCCGCTCTGCCGCGGACGTCGTCGGCCAGGTCCGTGTCGTGAGCCTGTCGCGCGAAGAACCGCGCGTCCTCGAGGGCCGCCGCGATGGCGCCGGCGCCCATGCCCTTCGCCCGTCGGGGTACGACGCGGCGGCCGATGCGGGCGGCCGACCGGCTCGCGGGGCGCGGCGACACGCGGGGCGAGCGGACGGCGGGCGGTGCGCGGGGGCGACTAGGGCGTGGTCATCGGCGTGTACGGCGGCCCGCCGGATTGAAAGGGCTCGGCGAGCCGCTGTACACGTGTGTCGACCTCGTGGACGGGGAGGACGGGGAGCCGAGGCTGAGGGAGCTGGAGCTGGTCGAGCCCCATCTGTTCCTGTCGCTGCACACCGGGTCGGTGGCGCGGGTGGCGGAGGCGGTGCTGCGGGCGGCCGGGTAGCGGCCCGCGGAGCGGGGACGGCCGCTCCCGCGGTCGGTGCGGAAGCGGCCGGTGGGTCACCAGCAGCGGGAGCTGACGTTGCCCACCTCGTTGCCCTTGAGCAGGCCGCCCCAGATGTAGTTGTCGTCCGAGAGGTACACCCACTTGTTGTGGGTGTAGCCGTTGGCAGAGACCGTGCCGCCCTCGAGCCAGCACACGGCGGTGAGGTTCTGGTTCGCCGCGACGGTGTAGGCGATGCTGTAGCCCGTCGACGGCCCGATGCGCACATTGCCCTGTACCCAGGTGGTGACCGTCTCGAACTCGGCGCTCACGTTCGTCCGGTCGGCACGCGGGGCTTCCGTCGCGGAGGCCGGAGCCGCCATACCGGCGGCGGCCATCACGCCCACCGCTGCCGTCATCATGATCTTGGTCAGCGGGTGTGAACTCGTCCTGTGCATCTTCTGATCCCCCTGATGGTTCCGGGAGGCCCTGGGCCGGGCGGTGTCCCTCGTGCGGCCAGCGTCGCCCGCAGTGGGGCGCCGTGCGAGCTTCTCGAAAACCCCCGCAACCTTGCCGAGGCCGTCCGCCGCGGAGGCCGGAAACCGACGTTCGGAGAACGACATCCGGCCGGAGGGTGTTGCGCCGGTCGGAGCACGAACGACGCTTCACCTTCACGTCGGAGGTTCCTGTTGACCGGCAGTCGTCTCTTACTGGGTCCGCTGGACGAGGTGCACGTGGAAGCCGGCGATGAAGTGGCTTCGATATCGACCTGCGGGAGTTGCAGGGTCAGGATCGACCTGATGTCTTCTTCGGCTTCTTCCGGGAGATCGGGCGGCGGTTGGGCAAACCGGTGGTCGGACAGGGCGTCGGTCTGCCGTGGTCGGCGGCGCGGTGGTGGAGGTGGTGAGCCCATTGCAGGCGGTGGCGTGCTCTGGCTGCCCGGGCGAGGTCGTTCAGGTCGTCTGGGTGGGTGTGGGCGGCGTGCCAGACGGATGCGGGCGGGCAGAGATGGCGCCGGGTGGTGCAGCCGTGTTGTTCGAGGTAGTCGGCGAGGCGAAGCTGCGGCCCCGCCGACGGGGCTGCGGCTGTGAGGGCGGTAGTGGGGAGTGGGGGGCAGGGGGGTGTTTGCCGTGGACGGGTTTGGCGCGTTCGGCGTAGGCCTGTTCTGCCCAGTCGTCGGTAAGCTGGTCGTGGTCGGTGTCGGTGAGGTAGTCGGGTGCGGCGTCGGTGAGGAAGGTCTGGGGGAGGTGGAGGCCGACGTCGAGACGTCGCGCGTCCATGGCCGCTTCCAGTACCGCTTTGACGGCCGGGCTGTCGCCGTCAGGCGCGCCATCACCGGGTGGCGATGGGGCCTGGTCGGCTCCGGAGCCATCCTCAAACTCCGCGCACTGAAGGACAACGGCGACTTCGAGGAGTACCGGCGACACCACCTCGCCCGCGAACATGAACGCCTCTCCCCCGCCGCCGACCGACACGACCACCACCTCACAGCCTGATCAGCAGGCTCCCTGCAAAAGGGGGCGACACCCGTTCACTTCGTCCGCCCGCCCAACGGCACCCGCCGTGCCACGACCTTGCGGTAACTGATGCGCCAGCCCTGCTCGGTGAGCACAATGATGTCTTCATAGGTCACGCTGCCGCTCGTTCCGTTCCTATTGATTCCGATGCCCTTGGAACGGGCGTGCACCCGGCCGTCGCCTCCCTCCGTGAGGACGATGTTCGTCACGTGATGGCCCACGGGATTCGCGTCGCCCAAGGTAAGTGCCGCCGCTCGGATGGCCTCCACTCCCGTCAGCGGCTCCTGGCCAAAGTCCGTGACGTCGTAGACGACATCGTCGGTAAACAACTCGTCCAGCCGGTCCAACTCTCCCTCGCCGCACAGGTGACCGTGCATCGAGATCAACTCGGAGATGACGATGCGGTCCTCAAGGGAGCCACACCCATGCCCGTTTCCGGACGTTGTCCGTGCATCCCGGCGGACCACTGCCCAGTTCGGCAGACTGACAGGCACAGAGAGCCGTCTTCGCACGCCAACCCGCATTGACCTGGGGGTACTTGTGATCATCCGGCGATTCCTTGATGACGATGGTGAGCTGGCCCAGTACCTCGTCCAGCAGCTCAACACTCCACTGGACTGGCCAGAGGGCGGGGGGCTGAACACTGGGCACGTCGCGAAGATTGCTTCTGCGGCAGCCTGCGACGTCTCGTACAACCAAGCAGCCAACGGCCATCTGGCCGACCTCTTTGCCGCCCTGCCCCTACCGGGCACACCGGAAGGCGATGAGTTCTGGAGCGCCCTGGAGAATGCGGGAGGCACTGCCGCGCTGTACATCGACCCCGGCAACATGGGCGGTCCGTTCTTCGATCGCCTGGTCAGGGGAGACGAGGCGGGCATTGCCGACCGTGTGCTCAGTTTTCTGGCAGAGCTTGACGACCAGCAGCGCGACGCCGTGACCAAGGTGATCGGCGACGCACTGGCCCATGACACGCTCGTAGCAGGTGGCCGCTACCTCGGCCAGTTGTGGCTGCGTGACGCCGAGACCACCGCCTGGCATGTTCTGCTCGCCAGGCGCCGGCCGCACCAGGCAGACGACCGCAAGCGATTCCTCCAGGCATGGGGCAACGCCTGAGCAGTACGACCGTGGCTACGAGGCGAAACGCCCCGGCTCCGGCACCTGCATGTGCCGGAGCCGGGGCGTTTCCCCGGATGGCTACCCGAGCCAGGTGATGTCCAGGACGGACAGGCGGCGCAGGGGGCGGTTCACCCAGTAGGTGGAGGGAGCGCCGGCCGACGGAGGCGTGGCGGACGTCCTCGCCCTCGGGGTCGTCGGCGTTCCACTGCCTGAAGCCCCACGGCTCGGCCGCGGCGGCGACGCCCAAGAGCCCATGCACAAGGTCTGCGCGCAGCTCTGGGACGCACGGCACCCCGGCGAGACCCGGTTTCTTCTCCGACCCGCCCAAGGGCGGCGGGACGACCGACCACGCCTGAACCTCTCCCCTCCACCTAGAGGCCCCTCATGAGCAGCACCCAGCCCGACGTCGACCGCGCCCTCGCCTACCTCGAGCCGTCGGCCTCCCCCTTCTGGCACCGCCACGGCGGCGTGAAGGCCCGCCCGCTCACCCCCGCACAGCAGCGCCGCAACCGCGAGCTCCTCGACCTCGCGCAGCGCTCCCCCCGACCCCGTTCCCCTCGCTCCACCAAGACGTCGGCTACCTGCACCTGCCCACCGGCCCGGACGGCTCCCCCGTCCCGCCCGCCGTGCGACTGGGCGGCGACGAGTTCGCGGTGACCGCCGCCCTGGGCGCCGTGCGGCACCATCCTGAACGCCTTCACCGACCTGGTCGAAGAGGTCCGCGACGTCCTCGGCTCGTCGAGCCTCGGCAACTGGCAGGACGCCAGCGAGGACCTGGACGAGCCCTGCAGCCTGGTTCTTTGCTGGGCTGCAGGGCTGATTGCGCTAGGACCCAGACGCATCAACTCCGCCCCGCCCGGGACCGGAACCTGATGGATCCCAGCGCCAGGTCGCGAATCGAACGGCGCCTGCCTCATTCGACGGTCTTGAGGCATGACCTCGGGGCCGACCGACGGGAGCGTGCACAGAAGCGGCCCTTGCCAGCCGGGCTCAGATCCGGGTGGCGAGGGCCGTTTTCTTTGTCTTGTAGGAGTCCGCTGCTGGCCGTGACTACTGCTCGGGCAGCAGCTCGCGCAGCAGCGCCGCGTACTCGTCGGGGTGGTGCTCCTGCAGGATCCGCATCCAGGCTCGGGCGCCCTGGGCGAAGACATCCGGATCCACCTTCGCGTGGAGGCTGCGGACAACGTCGACGGCTTCGTCGTACGACAGCCGACGCGTCTGCCCACCAGCGCCGGGACTCGCTCCGGTGGATGCCGTGGGAGCATGATCATGCCGTGGCCCGGGGACCGGAGAGGAAGACGCAGACGCAGACGCAGCCGAGTCCTTGCTCGTCCTAGTGGCTGTTTCCGGGGCCGTGGCAGAGGGGGACTGGGCCAGTTTGTTGTCCGCGGACAACAAACTGGGGCTGCTTGCCGTGTCCGCAGCGGTGTGGTCCGGGTTGGCGGGTTTGTTGTCCGCGGACAACAAACCCCCGTCATCGGCGTTCTCGCCCTCTCGCAGCGCGGCCTGCTCCTTGGCCTTGGCCGCTGCCAGCTTCGCGTGCTTCAGGTGTTCCAGGAGCGCCGCCGCATCCAGGCCGGGGTGCTCCCTGAGGTACCGAGCGAGGTACCGGCCGTCACGTTCGGCCAGGGTGTTGGCGCTGAGCATGACCTGGAGTTCTTCAGGCAGTTCCAGCAGTGACAGCTGGTTCGTGACCCAGGACCGGTCCCGCCCCAGTTGCTCCGCTGCCCGTGAGCGGGCGCCTCGAGCTGACTTCTCGGCGCAGACGTCGACAAGCTCTTTCACACCACGAGCCCGCTCGATGACGTCGAAGTCCTCCCGGTCGAGGTTCTCCTTGAGGAGGTGATTGATGAACTGCTCGCGGGAAGCCGCCAAGTCGTCGCGGACAACGAAGTCGAGGGCCTCGAGGCCGACATGAACAGCACTTCGGAACCGGCGCTCACCGTTGACCAGGACGTGGTGAGCAGACCCGATCCGGCTCTCATGGGTGGGCCACAACGCCAGGTAGGCGTCACGGGTGACGGCGACGCATGCGGCGAGCTGAGCCTGTCGGAGTTCCTCGCCGAACCGGGTCAGTTCCTCATCGCTGCCGAAGTTCCGCCGGGGATTCAACGGAGTCGGAGAGACTTCGTCCAGCCGAAGCCGTACGAGTTCGTAGGCCGGCGCGTCGCCCTGAGCGACAGCCTTGGCCCGCCCGCGCGCGCTCCGGCCGCGAGGGACCTGGCTGAACGACGATCCGGTGCCCAGCTTGTCGGCGATGCTCATGCGCTGATCCTCCTGGCGACCGTCCGCATGACGTCAGCCTGGTCCCCGTACGGCGCGTGTACCAGCAGCGGTTTCTTCACGCGCACGGCCTCACGTTGGTCCTTCAGCTCGGGCACGACAGCGAGCACCGGGGGGTCACCGATGTTGTTCCACTCATCGAGCGACGAGGTGGCGACGTAGCCCTTGCGGCTGTCGTACATGTTGACCACGAACCCCAGCAGGGCGATGTCGACCTCCATGTCCTCGATGAGGTCCTGGATCTGGTCGTACAGCATGTCGTACGCGTCGGCGGACGAGTCCTCGGCCAGAACCGGCACCACAATCCCGGACGTGCCGGGGTCTTCGCCGTCACGTGTCCGGGCGTAGTACAGCGCCGTGTCCATCGAGTAGCCCAGGCTCGGGGGGCAGTCGACGATGATGTAGTCGAAGTCCTGCTCCAAGGACTCCAACGCCTTCTCGAGCGCCGTCTCCTTGATCCGGACTGCTTTCGTGGTGGCCAGCTTCGCGTCGAGCAGGAACGCGTCCTTGCACGCGGGGAGCAGCCACAGATGCTCCTCGAAGTCTCCGCCCTTTATCGGGACCAGCAGCTCGCCCAGATCTCCCTTGGCCTCCTTCAGCATGTGCTTGGCCAGGCTCGCATCGTCGATGTCGAACATGGGGTAGCCCAGTTGCTTGGTGAGGTGTCCCTGCGGGTCGAAGTCGATGAGCAGCGTCCGGTTCCCGGACTCCGCGAGGGCCTGGGCCACGCCGGCGGACACCGACGTCTTGCCCACCCCGCCCTTCTGGTTGCCGAAAATGATCCGCCGGGCCCCGGTTACACGCGGTGCCTTCGGCCGGGGGGACGGATTGCTGTCGAGCCACAGCCGGATCGACTGGGCGATGCCCTGGTTGTACGAGAGGGAGCGACGCTTGCAGTCGTCCTTGAGCTTGCCGTACAGCCCGGCAGGGAGATAAGTAGCGAACGACGATCCACCGCTGGTGTCAACAACGGGGTGGGTCTTCGTCTTTCGCCACGCCTCAACGCCTTCGGTCACAGCGTCCTGGATGTCCTTGCCGAGTTCTGCGGCCCGGACCTTGAGCTCCTTGCGCAGCCCAGCAGGCAGCTTGGCTACTACCTTTTCCCGATCGCTCGGGTCATATGGCACGGTCATGGCGCTACCTTACTTGCCTGCATCCTGTCGGATGAGGGACCAAGAGTTGTGTGTTGTCCTGCGGTTTGTTGTCCGCGGACAACAAACCGCAGAAGGAGAGCGCAGGAGTGGCCGACCTCCTGGACGCAGGTGCCCGGCGTTGAAGGCCTGGTGATCCGGGGGAGTGGGCAGCGTTGTCTGCCGGGAGCCCGCGCGCTGCACAAGATGCGCCGCCGGAACACCACCCGAGGAGTAGTTCACGGCGAGCCACGTTGTCTCAGGGCGGACCACATCTGCACAGCGGTCCGCCGAGGGCGGACCGCCAAGGGCCGGGCGCCCTGCGGGCGCACCGTCCGGCCCCTGGTCAACGGCCCTGCGCCTGCGGCGCAAGCGGGGCCGCCGAGCCCCCGGCCGCGCCGCGCGGCCTCCTGGACACCGCCACGGAACAGCACTACCGAAGAGCGGAGTCCTCCCATGCATCCGATCTTCTGCCTCCACTGCCGCCACCCCTACCGCGCCCGCCCCGACGGACATTTCGCCTGCCCCTGCGGACGCGTCATCACAGCCGCGGACATCGACCTGGATTGCGGAGAAGTCCGGCTCGCGTTCCTGGCTGCCCTTGGGCGGACCGCTCTCTCAGCGCCCGTTTCCGAGCTCTGCATCATCAGGGGAGCCATGGCAGTCCATCGGCTACTCATCCCCGAAGGTGGCTTGACCCTGTCCACCACTGGCCTGTGTGGCTGTCGCAAGCCGGTCTGTCCATTTATTGTGTCCGCGCTGTGATTCACCGAGGCAGGGAGACAACACCGTGGTCGCGTCAGTGTTACGTCAGCAGTCCGAATCGACCCCGCGCGAGATCCATCGTCCCCGGCGGATGGCGCGGCGTGCCGTTCTCGGAGGCTCTCTCACCGCCGTACTCACGGCGCTGATGCTCGCCGTCACCCAGTCCGCTGCCTACGCCGGCGGCCCCTACCGGTGGGCGCAATACAGTGACGTCGGTAAGCGCCTGACCGTGTGCGCTCAGACGCTCGATGTCCGCAGCTCCTACGGTGGCACGCCGTTCGCCCAGCTCATCAGTGGACAGACGTTCACCGTGTACCAGAACTACGCGGAGTTCGGCAGCGAGTACGTGCGCGGCTTCGCCTGGGGCAACGTCAACGCGGAGGGATACGTGCAGAACGGATGGTTCTGCTGGTGAACCCCTGCCCAACCGGGACCGGGAGCAAGGTCGGCCGAGACCGGAATTGATAGTGCCCATTCCAGGCCGGCGGCCCTTGACCTGCTGATGTGCGGTTCGGGTACAGGCACTCAGCGACGGAAGCGACGGAAGCGACTGAGGCTCCCACACGGCCAAACGGTCAACCTTCACGACGGGTTCACCCTGGTCGGCCGGTAACGGGCCCGTCGTTTCACCACCGGCGTCATCGTCCACCGACCGGGCCGGCTTGAAGCGATAAGGCCGGGGGAGAATGCAAGGGTTGCCGCTGCTGTGACGCGCGCCAGTGCGTCGTCACGTCCCTCACCGGGAGGCGCCTGTGGACTGCGTGCCTGCACGCCATGCTCTTGGGGCCCGCCTGTTCGGCGCCTTGGACGGCACCGACCGTTCGGCTCTGGACGAGCACCTGAGCGCTTGCGGTCCCTGCCGGGCCGACTACGGCGAACTGGGTGCTGTGCTGCCGCTGCTCGACCTGGTGGACCCCGGCGAACTCGACGGCGTGCCCGCACCGGACCCGCGGCGCGCGATCGCGGCGGTGCGTACGGCGGCGGGGGAGGCCCGTCCGACGCGCTGGTCCGGGCATACCGCGGGGGTCCGGTCCGTCCGGGACTCGTGAGGCCGGGCCCGGCGGCGGCCAGGGCGTCGCGGCGCGGAGTGGACCGCTGGGGGTCACCGCTTGTCCGCACGCAGAAAGGTCCCTACCGGGGTGTCCGGCGCGGGCCGTGGCGAGGGGACGCGGTGCCCCAGTCGGCCAGTCCGGTCAGCGCCGGTCGACCCCGGTCAGGTGGCTCGCGGGCCTGCGGCTCACGGGGTGACGCCGCGGTCGTGGAGGGCTTTCTTCAGGGCGCGCAGGGCGTAGTAGGAGCGGGACTTGACGGTGCCCGGGGGGATGCCGAGATGGTCCGCGACCTGGGCGACGCTGCACTCGAGGTAGTACATGAGCTTGATGATGTCGCGGTGCTGCTCGGTGAGGTCCTCGAAGGCCTCGAGGACGGTGTGGCTGGTCAGGAATCGTTCGATGGTGCCGTCCTGGCAGGGGTCGGTCCGCAGCACGTCGAGGGAGGAGTTCTCGGGAGGGCGGATGCTGCGGGCGCGACGGTGGTCGATGACGAGGTTCTTGACGACGGTGAACATCCAGGGGCGGGCTTCGGTGACGTTCAGGCCGAGGGTGGTGGAGCGTTTCCAGGCGCGCAGGGCGGCTTCCTGGAGGATGTCCTCGGCCCGGTGCCAGTCGCCGCCCAGGAGGCGGGCGGCGTAGCGCAGCAGCAGAGCGCCGTGCTCGGCGTAGATCCGCCGGACGAACTCCTCGCCGCTGGTGCTGCTTTCGTCGGCGCGAGGGCCGCTGGTGCTACCGGTGGGGGTGCATGTGCCGGGACCGCTCGGGCCGGGCACAAGGTCCGTGGTCCGCCTCATGAGGTGGCGTCCTCATCCTTGATCAGTGTGTTTCTGTGGCGGGTTCACACTGGAGGCACGGACTTGATCGAATCTTGCTGAATCCTTGCCGGAGCCGGTTTTCATGTGCACGGGCCTGGATGCCGGCCGTCATACTCCCCGCGCCGACGCTGTTCTAATCCGACGATCGGCAGAGTGCCGAACCGCTGTCCCCTCTCCCACGTAGGGAGCGTCGTACCGCGTCCATCAGCACGCGGATGACGAGCCAGGGAGACCTGAATGACGAAACTGCGTGCCGGTGCGGCCGCGCTGGCTACCGCCGCCGTTCTCCTGTCCTCGGCGTGCACCGTGGGCGGAAACGACACCATCACGCCGAAGGCCGGACCAGGTGCGTCCGCCTCGCAGCGTACGGATCCGGCGGCCGGCACCGCGCAGAAAAGGACCCGGGCCGGCCGGCTCGGTCTGGCCGCCGACCCCAAGCTGGGACCGATCGTCACCGACGGCAAGGGCTTTACCCTGTACCGCTTCGCCCGGGACACGGCGAAGCCCGCCCGGTCGGCGTGCCAGGGTGAGTGTGCCGAGCTGTGGACGCCCGTTCCCGCCGAGGGCGCGTCCCTGCCGCCGGGTGTCGACGCGCAGGTGCTGGGCTCCCTGAAGCGGTCCGACGGCACCGAGCAGCTTACGGTGGCCGGTGTTCCTGTCTACTGGCATGGACAGGACACCGAGCCCGGCCAGGTCAAGGGCCATGGAGTGGACGGTGCCTGGTTCGCGACGCTTCCGGAGCAGGGCCTCGAACGCCTTCAGGACCTGCTCGCGGGCACCGGCGCCACCGGCACGCCCGCTCTCGGCACCCCTGCCCCCTGACCGCCGCGCCCCGGACGGTCCGGGGCAGGCCGGTCACGGCCTTGTGACAGTGGCGAAGCGCCCTGCGCCGCGGTGGTGGCCCCCGGAAGAACCCGTCACGGGCGACGCGGGCTTCGGCACCGGTGGTCCTGGGCAGGGGAACGGGCTTCGCGGCCTTCACACGAGGTGACTTCTGCAGCGGAGCCGGTGCACCGGCCCGTCGTCCGCAGGATCGGCACGCCGCTGGCCCAGACGCCCGGCCCTTTCCACGAAGCAGCCCCCACACGGCGGAAAGCGACCCCCGATGAACATCGACCTCACTGCTCTGATGATCGCGACCGTCGTGGTCGCCGTCGGCTGCACTCTTCTGGCCCGACGCCAATGGTCCGGCCCATGGTGGCTGGTGGTGATCGGCACCGTGGTGGCCTTTCCCTTCTCCCGCACACTCATGGCCCGCGCCGAGGACGCTCCGGATGGCTGGCTCCGCTCGGCCTTCCAGGTGTCCTGCGGTCTGCTCGTGGCCGTTCTGATCGCTCCCCTGTACCACCGGTTCCGGCGGTCGGCCGCCGAGAAGGCCCGCCGGGGGACCGGCGGGCACGCAGAGGTCGTCCCCCCTCCCGCCGACCGGTGACGGCGTTGACCGGTGAGCGTTGTGCCGCCGTCCCGCCCGCGGAGTCACGCCACTCGGCCGGTGCGGTTGCCGACGCTGCGCTGCGGCAGGCCACCGGCGGGGCCACGGCCGCCCACCGCACGACGTGAACGGTGGACCGCGGCCCCCCGACTGGCCGTTGCGGGGACGAGTCCACTGCGCGGCACAGACGGCGACGTGTCGTGTGGGCCCGCCGACCAGGCCGTCAGCCGGGTCCGGCGCGGGCGGCCGGCGGACGGCCGGGGCCGCCACCCCGAGGACCGCACCGCC
This sequence comes from Streptomyces sp. NPDC051207, assembly GCF_040682395.1. Lineage (NCBI taxonomy): Bacteria > Bacillati > Actinomycetota > Actinomycetes > Kitasatosporales > Streptomycetaceae > Streptomyces > Streptomyces sp. NPDC051207. The sequence continues at coordinate 42,112 of NZ_JBFBAX010000031.1, forward strand.
CGGCACGCGGCCGAGTGCCGGGTGCACCGGCTCGAACGCAACCGGACACCTCAGGGAGGCCGACGGTGACATCCAGCGGAACCGCCGCCGACCCGTCGGCCCGACAGCACATCCGGCGGCTGCCCACGCGGGGCCCCACGGGTTGGGGGCGGACCAAGTGAACCGGCAAGTAACGCGGCACGTAGCAACAGGAGGAGCGCGGGGGGTCCGACAGGCTCAGGAAGTGGTCATGGATTGTGAGCAGGTGAGGTTCGATCTCGCGGTGGAGGCGCTGACCGGGGGGCGTGAGCCGGTGAATGCGACAGGTGACGCGCATCTGGCGCGCTGCGCGTCGTGCCGGCTGGAGCGAGAGGAGTTGCGCGGTCTGGTCGGGATGCTGGCGGACATCGTGCCGCGGGATCGGGGCAGCGCTCCCGTGCCCGACCCCGAGGGGGCGGTCTCAGCGGTGCGCGAGCGGACACCCGTGCCGCCGGGAGGGGGCACGGGCGGAGCCGGCAAGGTCCCTGCGAGTCCCTGGCCGTTGTCCCACACCGCTCTCGCCCTCGGCACCGCGTTCGTGTCGGGACTGCTGGTCGGTGACCGTCTGGCGACCACCGAGACCAGGAACGACGCGGCTGAGCCTCCCCCCGAGGCGGTACGCACGGTGTCGGTCACCGGCGCCGAAGCCGCCGCCGAAGTGCACGCGCGGCCCTGGGGCAGCGAGATCACACTGTCCCTGGCAGAGCTGAGCGGTCCGCGGCGGTGCCGCCTCGTCGCCGTCTCCTGGTCCGGACGGCGCGAAGCGGTGGGCAACTGGTATGTGCCGGGGGGCAGATACGCGGTGCCCGGCCACCGCGACCGGCTGACGCTGACCGGCAGCAGTTCCCTCGCCGTCGACGAGATCGCCGCGCTGGAGGTGGAGACGGCAGTGGACTGCGACAGATGACGTCCCCGGCGCACCACCTGCCTCGGGGCCGCGCCCGGTGAACCGAAAAGCGGCCCCGGTCGTGCGGGCTGGTCACAGCGTCCTGGTGGGTGCCGGGATCGCCGGAGCGGCCACCGCAGTCGGCGTGCGCGGCCCGTCCCGCCGGCGGCACGCTTCAGGGCGTGGCAGTCACCGGGGGAGGGGACTGGAGCGGGCCATGCCGGTAGGGGGTCTGTGGCACGGCCCGCTCCGTTGATCCGGAGCGCCACCGCGAGATGGGCGACTTCGCGGGGGGAAGCGAGACGCGCCCGCCCCGAAAGTGACGCCGGGATCCATCAGTGACTCGGTAGGTCGCTGGAGGGCGCCCCTGTCTTGTGTCGCCCGAACCGTACGCACACGCCCTCCGGTCCACCCGCGAACGGCCCCTGCGGGTGGAGGGGAAAACCGGTGCCGACACTTGGCCGCAGCCGGGAACGGACGGGCGGACCGGGCACCGGTACGGGAGCAGGGAGCCGCCGATGGGCGCCGAACCACGAGGGGCTCACAACCGTAGAGCCCAGTGCCGCAAGAAGCCGTGAGCCGCGTGTCGCCCCGCGGCCGGCGGGGCCGGCACAGCCACAGGAGTGACATCACATGAAGGCTGCGCAGTCCGTTCCCATGCCGATGACCACCGGTGCTGAGGCCTGCACCGCCTATGACGGCTTCTTCCACGACGACTACACCACCGGCACGCCGGAGGTCCGGGCGGCCACGGCCCTGTGCCGCCGCTGCCCGCTGCCGGCGAACCAGATGATCCGGACAGGCGTCCTTGACAGGTGAGATCTCGCCCGAGAGAAGAGGAAACCTTGGACACCGCACACATGCCCCCGTCCCGGCGCAGGGTGATCACTCTGGGGGCGGGCGCCGCGCTGGCCGCCGCTCTGCCGGCGAGTGAGAGCGCCCACGCCTCGACGCCCGGCAGCGACATCGTGCGCCGGCTGAAGGATCTTGAACAGCGGCACTCCGCCCGACTGGGTGTCTACGCCCGCAACACTGCCACCGGCCGGATCGTGCAGTACCGCGCGAACGAGCTCTTCCCGGTCTGCTCGGTGTTCAAGACGCTGGCCGCCGCGGCTGTGCTGCGCGACCTCGACCACGACGGGGAGTTCCTGGCCAGGCGCATCCGGTACACGGACAAGGACGTCACGGATTCGGGCTACGCACCGATCACCGGCAAGCCGGAAAACCTCGCCGACGGCATGACCGTCGAGGAACTGTGCGCGGCCACGATCTGCTACAGCGACAACACCGCGGGCAATCTCCTGCTCCGGGAGCTGGGAGGACCGAGCGCGATCACACGGTTCTGCAGGTCGATCGGGGACAGGACGACACGGCTCGACCGGTGGGAGCCCGAGCTGAACTCCGCCGAACCGGAGCGAGTCACCGACACCACCAGCCCGAGCGCCATCGGACAGACCTACACCCGCCTGGTGCTCGGCACCGCCCTCGCCCCCGGGGACCGCAAGCGGCTCACGGACTGGCTACTGGCCAACACCACGGGCGACGCGAAACTACGGGCCGGCCTGCCCTCCGACTGGACCGTCGCGGACAAGACGGGAGGCGGGAAGTACGGGACCAATCACGACGTGGGCATCACCTGGCCTCCGGCAGGCGCACCCATCGTCATGACGGTCCTCACGACCAAACACGAGCCCGACGCCCTGCCCGACAACCCTCTCATCGCCGCGACCGCCACCCTGCTGGCGGGAGCGCTCACCTGCACGGCTTCCTCGGTCGGCGCTTCCCGCACCAGGTAAGAGGCCGGCGAGCCAACTCCTCGACTACAAGTGCGAGAAAGTCGGCCAGCGGCAGCGGATGCCGAGCTAAAACACCCAGACACTGAACGGCGCCTTATCCCCCCTTGCCGGAATCTCCGCAAGTCCCTGAAACCTGACCTGCCCGGCTGTAAGGGCGCAGGTCAGGAAGTCTGCTCTCCGCACCCGCGGGGATGGTCCGCGGCTGCGCTCCATCCTGCTCGACGTCTCCAGCTGTTCTCCGCACCCGCGGGGATGGTCCTCTTGTGGTCGTCGGGGTCGGCTATCGCCGCCGCGACGGCGTCCGCGGCGAGCGCCGCGTCCTGCGCGCCGTAAGCGGGCCCCTGGAGGCGTTCAGGACGAGATTGCCCAGAGGCCTGCCGACGGCAGTCGCAGCGCCGGTGACGCAGGCGGTACCGGCGGACAGAGACCGGAATCGTTCCTTCCGTTTCCCTCGCCGAGCTGCGGTTACCCGGTGCGCCGACGGTGCTGTCCGTCCATGGTTTTTCGTCCATGAGGAATGACGCGGCACTCGCCGGACCACAGCGATCGACGGTGGACTCATCGAGGAGGACCCATGAGCGATGCGGGGCGCATTCAGCAGACCGGGCAGACAGCGAAAGAACAATCGTCAGCGACGGCGGAGCAGGCCAAGGAGGCAGTCGGACAGGTGTCCGCCACGGCAGTGGAACAGGCCGGCGCCGTGGCCGGGGAGGCCCGTCAGCAGGCCGGTACGGCGCTGCGGGATCTGCAAGATCGCATGCGTGAGGAGGCCGACAGCCAGGTGCAGCGGCTGTCCGGGACATTGCGGCAGTGGGCCGATGACCTGGCGGGGCTGGCACAGAACGCTCCCGGTGATTCACCCGTGCGCGGTGTGGTCGCGCAGGCGTCCGACGGGGGGCACCGCGCGGCCGACTACCTGGACAAGAACGGGGTGGGCGGAGCGCTCACGGACGTGCAGGCGTTCGCCCGCCGCCGGCCCGGCGCCTTCCTGGGCGGGGCGGCCCTGGCCGGGCTCGTCGTGGGCAGGATCGCCAAGGCCGGCAAGAAGGGAGCGCAGCCGTCGTCCGGCACCCACGCGCAGACGCACCAGAGCGACGAGGCGGACGAGGCCGCCTCGCAGTCCCTCGGCGAGGTGGCTCCTCGCCCGCAGCTGCCGCCGCATCCGGGGGTGTGAGATGGCTTCGATGCACCAGCAGCCACCGGAGGAGCGGGAGCAGGATCAGTCCGTGGGCCAGCTGCTGTCCACCGTCACCTCAGACGTGCAGACGCTGTTCCGCCAGGAGATCGAACTGGCCAAGGCCGAAGTACGCCAGGAGGCCACGAAGGTCGGCAAGGCCGCCGGCATGTACGGAGGTGCCGGCTTCGCCGGCTGCATGGTGGCCGTCTTCCTGTCCCTGACGGCGGTCTTCGCCCTGGCCAACGTCATGGACGCGGCGTGGGCGGCGCTGATCGTCACCGCGGTGTGGGCGGCCGTCGGGGCGCTGCTGTACACCATGGGCCGCTCCCGGATGCGGACTGTGTCACCCAAGCCGGAACAGACCGTGGAGACGCTGAAGGAGGACGCTCAATGGGCACGTCACCCGACGAAGTAAGGGCCGACATCGAGGCGACACGCGAAAAGCTGTCCGAGGACGTCGACCGGCTGGCCGACCGCACCAGCCCTGCGCGCGCGGTCCGACGCCGCACCGACCGCGTCCGAGGAGCGGTGGGCGGATTGCGTGAACGGGTCATGGGCAGCACCTCGGCGGTAGCCGGCCAGGCCACCGACCGCACACGCCAGGCCGCCGAGTCGATGCAGCAGGGCACCGGCCAGGCAGCGCAATCAGCACGGCAGACCGTGGCACAGGCAGGAGACGCCGTACAGCGCATGCCCGACCAAGCCATGCGTCAGACCCAGGGCAATCCCCTGGCAGCAGGCCTGATCGCGTTCGGAGCGGGCCTGCTTGCGGCATCCCTTCTGCCCACGTCCCAGGCGGAGGAGCAGGCGGCCTCACAGCTGTCCGACCATGCCGGCGAGGTGATCGAACCGGTCAAGCAGGCAGCGATCGGCTCCGCGCAGCAGCTCAAGCAGGACGCGACCGAGGTCGCGCAAGAAGCGGCGCAGCAGGTCAAGGACACCGCCGCGGACGCCACTCGTGCCACACAACAGCAAGCACGTGAACAGGCAGGAAGTGTCACGGACCAGGCTCGCGCATCCGGTCAGGAGGTAGCCGGCCAGGCTCGAGGGACATCCGAACAAAAGGAGTGATCCGCGCTCCAGCCGCTGCGGTGACGGCACCGGGCCCGAGAACGTCACGCACACCGTGGCACATGGCGCCGGTGCCCGAGGTGCAGTCGCCTTCCGGGTGCACAGGGCGCCGCGGCCGTCGCATCCGCCTGGCCGGCGGGCCGTATGCGCCCTGCCGGCCGCCATGGTCGCCGTGGAGCGGGTGCAGTCCGGCGCCCACTACCCCAGCGACGTCGCCGGCCCGGCCGCCGCGGCGCTGGTACGCCGCGCGCCGCGGATCATCCGGCCCGCGCACCGCGGGTCATCCGGCGGCCCGCGGTGACCGCCGCTCCCGCCAGCGCGGCGGCGACGGCCGTTCTGCGCATCGCGGTGCGCCGTCGCCCGCCCCAGCCGCCGTGCACCGCTCCCGTGCCGGGCGCCGGTACGTGCAGGGCGCCGTGCGTGGCGGGTGCCTCCTCGTCGCGGGAGAGGTGGGACTTGTCCGTCTGTCGTGCCATGGCCCGTTCCGCGACCGCCGGTGCCAGCCGGGACTGGCGCACCAGGGCCCGGCCCGCGGGGCCGACCACCACTTCGCGGCGCGGGTGACGGACGAGAGCCACCACCGCCCTGGCCACCCGTTCGGGGCTGTAGACGGGCGGCATGGCCACTACCTTGCGCCCGGTGTAGTTGGCCGCCTGCTGGAAGTGCGGCGTGTCGATGGTCGCGGGCAGCACCGTGCAGACGTGGATGCCCTTGACCCCTTCGACCCGGAGCTGCTGCCGGAGGCTTGATCCCAGCCCGCGGACGGCGTGCTTGGACATGCTGTAAGGGTGGCTGTACGGCTGGGGCACGGCGCCCACGATGGACGAGATGTTGATCAGCGTGCCCGTGCCCTGTTCCCTCATCACGCGCAACGCGGCCCGGGCGCCGTGCACGTAGCCCATCACGTTGACGTCCAGGACCTTGCGGAAGTCCTCCAGCGGTACGTCCTCGAAGCGGCCGAAGGCGTTGACGGCCGCGTTGTTGACCCAGACGTCGATCCGGCCGAACTCGTCCACCGCACGGCGTGCCAGTTCGTCCACGGCCGCGGCGTCCGTCATGTCGGTCGGCACGACCAGTGTCCGCGCCGGGCGGCGCCCGCCGCACTCCTTGGCCGCCGCCTCCAGCGCCTCCTCGCGTCGCGCGGCCATCACCACGGCGCAGCCCTCGCGGGCGAACGCCCTGGCCGTGGCCCGTCCGATCCCGCTGGACGCTCCGGTCACCACCACCACGCGGTTTCGACGTCGCATGCCTTACCTCCTGGGATGTGTCCGAGCCGGGCACCTCGTACTCGGCTGCGCAGCGACCCGGGTACCCAGTACCGCCGATGAATCCGGGCCGGTCACCGGGCGTCGCCGCCGACGAAGCCGGCCACCCACCGGACGTCGCCACCGGGCCGTGGCGCTGACCGGCGTCACCGTTCGCGGGGGGGCCGGTCCATGAACGGGCCGAAGCGGGTACCCGCCGGCCATGCCGCAGCACTGGGGACCGACTCCGCACGTCTGCCGTGACCGCCTCGGTGCGGTGTCGGTGCGCAGCCTGGGAACGCCGTGCCTGGACGACCGGGACGGTGCCGTGGCCCTGGTGCCGGGTCTGGGGGCGCCGGGATACCTCCTGCGCACGGTGCGGACGTGCGCGCGATCGGGTCCGGTGCGTGTGCTGGACGTCCCGGGTTTCGACGATCCCGCGGGCCTGTGCTGCGGCGCGGCGCTGGAGCCGCTGGCGGAGGTCGTGGCGCGGTGGCTGGCCGTGGTTCCGCCGGCTCCGGTAGTCCTCGCCGGCCACTCGACGGGAGCGCAGGTGGCGCTGCGCGCGGCGCTCCGGGTACCGGAGCGCGTCCGGGCCCTGGTCCTGCTGGCGCCCACCTTCCCGCGCCACCTGCGTCGGATGGGACCGCTGGTCGGCGCGTTCGCCCGCACGGCGGTCCATGAGTCCCCCGGCGTCGTGCCGACGCTGCTGCCCTCCTACGTGCGGGCGGGTCCCCGACGGCTCCTCAGCTGCATCCGGTCGGCGCAGACGGACGCACCCGAAGACGTCCTGCCCTCGGTGGCCTGCCCGGTCGTCGTCATGTCCGGGGAGCACGACGCCCTCTGTCCACCCGCCTGGAGTCGGCACCTGGCAGGGCGGGCCCGGCAGGGCCGGGCCGTCCTGGTGCGCGGTGCGCACGCGTTCCCCCACCGGCATCCGGCGGCCACCGCGGCGGTACTGACCGCCGCGAGAAAGAGGCCGACCGGGAAGTAGCCGCCGCCCGCGCTCGGTGCAGACTCACGGCTCACGGGTGGGCTCCCAGCGCGCGCCCCGTCCTTCGAAGTCCCGCCCTACCGCCGCGCCTTCGCCCTCGACCAGTCCTGCCTCGTCCGGCAGTTCCAGCACGGGGCCGCGGCGCTCGCAGAGCTTGCGCTTCACGGCCGACGTACCGCACGCCTTGCAGCGCACCAGTGGTTGACCATACGACTCTCGGCCCTGTCCCTCATGGCCCTCTCCGGGAGGGGTGAACGGTGACGGACGTCGGGTACCCACAGCCCCGACTCCGGCCGCCGCTCAGCCGCCGAACGTCCGCCTTCTCGGGCGCGACGGCCAGCAGCTCGCGGTAGGACTCCATGCGGCGCCCACCGTCCAAGGCGGCAGCGACGCCCTGGCGTTGCGCGGCACCCGCTCCGGCCCGTGCGGGTGGATCGGCTGCGCGGTCGTCGTGTGCCCCTTTTCGGTCTGCTCCGAGTCTGCCCGCTGCGGCGTCGTCCTCGACCGGCTGCGCGGGAACCGCTGGCCCGGTCCGCCTCGCTTCCTCCGGAGTCATGGCCCCGTCCTGCATCCCATGACCCCTTGCCCTCCCGTACCGCGGCTGCGTCGACCCCCCGACTCTGCTGCTCCCGGATCAGCAGGGGAGGGGACTTCGGGGAAGTCCGGCCGACCGGGGTCGGCACACGGCACGGGCCCCGGTCCTCCGACGGAGCGGAAGGCCGGGCCCGGCTCGTACGCATGGCCGAAGACCGCCACGGGACTTCGCGGCTCCTGCGCGCAGGCGGCGAGCTGACCGTTTCACGCACGGGCACCGGGGCGCACCACCTGCTTGCCCTGTCTCGGCCGTCTGCTGAACGACCGGCCTGGCCCGTGCCGGATCACCGGACTACGGGCAGCTGCTGGCCCAGATGTGGGAGCTGATCCGGTCGTTGGCCTTCGTACCGTCGTTGAACTTCTCGTAGCCCAGGTCGAGGTTCCCCCACTCGTCGCCCACGCTGATGCACATGCGCACTCCGCTGTAGGCGTAGCCCTCGTGCAGCCGTACGTCGTCGAAGGTCCCCACGTAGCCGCTGTTCCACACCGACGAGACGATGTTGTCCATGTTGCTGCAGCTGCCCAGGTTGCGGTAGTCCTGCTGGTTGTAGGTCATGCCGCATCCGTTGCCCGAGAAGCCCGCATGCTCCCACACCCAGACCCGGCCGTCGGCAGGTCGTGAGCTGGCCTTCTCCGCGGAGGCATCCGCCCAGGCGGAGACGGCCGCCTTCGGGGAGGTGCGGTCGGTCTCCGGGGCTGCCACAGTGGCCGATGCTCCCGAGAACAGCAGGCTCACGGTCGCCGTGGCGAGCAGGGCGGTGCGCAGTTTTCTCATGGTGAATCTCCTTGAGGTGATGATCCGTTGTTGGCCGGGCCGGGCACCGACGGGTCGGCGCGCCGACGGTTCAGTGTTCGGAGAGGGCGTTGGTGGCGCGGGGAAGGGCCGCCGCCTCCAACGCTCGGCGCGTGGAGATCTCCTTGCGGTACTGGCGGCTGATGGACCGCTCGTACCGCTCGTCCAGTCGCCGTGCCGTGCCGGTCAGGCCGGAGTCGGCGGCGCACCGGGCCTCGGCGACGGCGGTGCGGATCTCGTCACCCCTTCCTTCTCCGCCGACCACCGCCTCCAACGCTGAGGCACGGGCCTCGCCGGGAGTGGCGTAGGGGTAGCCCTTCTTCCGCATGCAGGCCGACCAGTCCTTCACGGACCGCTCGTACTCCTCGTCCGCCATGACCCGCTTCACGCGGAGGCCGTGCAGGTTGTCCGTGATCTTTTTGACCGTGTACCAGGTGCGCAGGTCGCCGTAGAGATCGCGTTCGGCCTCGGACACACACCCCGCGCTGCTCCTGCGCACCACGCTGCCTCCCGGCAGCTTCGCGAGGAGCCCGACGGGCCGCGGCCCGCTGAGGGCGGTGACCGCCGCTGTCCGGCGCTCAGGTGAGAGGCTGCCGAAGTAGCGCCGATTGGGGTCCGACCGCATCAGCTCACCGACGCGCCGTTGGATGTCGCTTCCGTATCCGTGCCGGCCCGCCCACTCGGGATCGGTGACCGCGTAGGGGAATTCGGTGTCGTCGGCCACGGGATTCTCGTAGGGGGTGGGCCACGTCCTGAAGCCATGACGCTCCATGCACGCCTGGATCAGTAGCTGCTCCGCGTCGTGCAGCGTCCGTAACCCCTCCGGCGTGGTCTCTTCTCTGGGCGCGTGGCCGCTTTCCTGGGTCACACCGCCCGTGGTGCGATGGGCACCGGCACCGTGGTTCTCCTGTCGGTCCGTGCCCGTGCACGCGGCGGACAGCAGCAAAATGGCAGCCACTGCGCCTGCCGTGGCCTCCGCACGGCCGCGTGCACACCAGGGACGGCCGCTGCGAGGGCCATGCGTTGTACGGGCAGCCCCGTTCTCCGTGCTCCCGCCGCGATGCACGCGGCCGGTTGCACGGCGCCATATGCCTTCTGCCGGGGCGGTTCTGCCTCTCATACGCACATGACCTTCCCGTGCTGGTTTCCTCTGACGGTGCTTTCGGCCTGACGGGAAGCACCCTTCGATCCTGTCTTCATGGTCGGGATGAGGAAAGGGAATTCGTGTGAGGCCGAAAACACCAGGTCAAGAACTAGTGGAGGGAAATAGTCCGTTCAGGTGACCGGCATGGGCACGGCCGGGCCGGTGGAAGCAGCCTCAACGCCAAGCGCGCAGACTCGACCTGACGTTCGGCATGGCACCGGGTCGTCCGAGAACAACGTTCCCCCGTCACGGACCGGTGCGGCGGGCCCGCGGGTGCCCTCCCGGCCGACGTGATGGTGATACGGACGCCCAGAAGCGCGGCGCGACCGGGAACGTGCCGCATCGGGCGAACCACAGCGGCTCCTCGGCCAGGAATCCCACGCGCCGGTGCCGTGTCGGTGCCCCGCACGGCACGCACCCGTGCGGGCGCCGGTGGCGTGACCGGGGGAGTGACTACTTCGGCCTGCGGTCCCGGTGCGGCTGGGCCGGGGTGACTCCCGCGTTCCTCGACGGACTCCACGCACCCCCAACTCACGGGAGACGGGACGGACGCCTTCAGCAGCCGGCGTCGACCATGGCGCCGGCCGCAGCCTCCCGAACGGCCCCACACCTGGGCGGTCGCGGTGCTGGACCGCCCAGCCGTGGGCCGATACCGGCGCGGACAGATCCACCACCTCGAGGTAGTGCACTCCCGGGCGGGCGGGGAAGAGCTCCCTGGCCGCAGCGGGAAGGAACCACATCCCCTCCCCCCGGCGACCGCAAGCAGCAGCCCGTCCATGAAGGCCGGGCCCACTGACCGGAGTGGGCGCACGGTCGGTCCCATCGCGTCCACCGCGGCCCGCGCCTCCTCCGTCAGGAAACGGCCCGCCTCGGTGAAGTCACCGTACGGCTGTCCCGTGAGAACAGCAGGACGCTCAGACGCTTCTTCCGATCGCATATCGGGCGGCTCGGCGCCGGCTGGTGCATATGCAACCGCGTGGCGGCCCTGCCGAAGTGCAGTACCTCACCCAGCACCAGGAAAGTCGCAGTTGTCTTCCACCTGCGGCCATAGCGGTCACTGCCTCGATCGCGCCCATGCCTCATCACCCGCATCCCTGACAGACGCACACTTTCCGTGCGACCCTGAGTGGGCACTCCGCCGTCCGGACTGATGACCGGCACCGGCAGGGCGGTGGCAGCCGGGGGGAGACGCGATGAAAACTTGCCCGCTGTCCGGCGTGGACAACGCACGCCCAGCCCGGCTCCGTTGCGGCCCCCACCCTCCTCGCCCTCTTCTTCTTCATCCCGGTCGCCGCCCCTCGCCTGCGTGCACAGGACCGGCCACCGGCAGGAACCCGGACCGCCGGGCCTAGGACGGCGCCCCGCCGGAGTGACGGAGGCGGGTGGCCGGCACGGTGCCCGGCCGCGCGCCGTCGGCGCCAGAGGCCCTCGCCACGCTCACGTCCAGGCCTCCCGACAACAAGCGACCACACGGGGAACACGATGCTGCGCATTCACTTCACGGACGGGGACCTGGCCCGCGTCCACTTGGCCCGCGAGCCGGATCCGGTCTGGGAGACCCTTCTGGCCTGCACCAGCTGACCGCCCCGCAGCGCGGCCTGCCCGTCTTCGCCCACTGGCGGCGCACCGCCCGCGCCAAGCTGGTCGAGGAGCGCCTGACGGGCCCGGTCCGGATGCTCTCGGCCCTCGCCCCGGCCTCGGCGGGTTACTGGCCCGACTTCCTGACACCCGACGCCTCGGCCGACGGTCTGGAGGCGGCGCTCGACGAATTGCACGCCACCCCCCGGCCACAACTGCGCCGGGAACTGCACCGGCTGAGCGACACCCACCCGCTGCCACGCTGGGCACACGACCTGGCCCAGGGTGACCGGACCAGGACAGAGGAGGTCGCGACAGCGTTCCGGCTGGTGCACCGCACGATCATCATGCCGGACTGGGCCGAGACGGCCGGCACCACCGAGGCCGACCGGGTCCTGCGGACGCGCATTCTGCGCGACCGCGGTGTGCACGGACTGCTGGACTCCTTCCGCCCCCTGATGGTCTGGCGTCCTCCCGTGCTGCACGTGCGCTACCCGGAGGACCGGGACCTGAACCTCGACGGCCGCGGCCTGCGACTCATCCCCTCGCACTTCTGCTGGCGTATGCCGATCGCCCTGGCCGACCCTGCCCTGCCGCAGGTCCTGGCCTACCCCGTCAGCCATCCCCCGGCCTGGGCACCGGCGGTCACGCGCGACCGCCGCCCCGAGGCCCTGGCCGCCCTGATCGGCCGGACTCGCGCCCGCGTGCTGGCCGCCCTGGACACCACCGCAACCACCGGAGAACTCGCCCGGCGCCTGGACATCTCCGCCCCATCGGTGAGTGAGCACGTCGCTGTCCTCAGAGACGCGGAGCTCGCATACAGCCAGCGCGTCGGCACTCAGGTCATCCACACCTTGACCCCGCTGGGCGCCGCGCTTCTCAGCGGCGACCTGCCGCCTCAGTAGCTGTTGTCCTTCCGGAGGTGATTGCTGCATTTTCGCTGTCGGGCATGAGGTGGGTGATGCGATGGGAGCGGCTGCGCTGTGCGCCGGCCCGGAGGACGTGCTGGTGATCGGCTGCAGCGAGCGCTACGGCGTCGACGGGGGAGCGCACAGCGACGGGGCCCGCGTGCGGGTACCCCGCCGCTGTGCGGGGACGCCGACGCGGAAGCGATCGCGCGGCCGTCGACCGGCTGATGCTCCCGGGCCGTCCGGATGCCCGGCTTCTGCGACACGCGATGCCCGCCACGGCCCCGCCGGCGGCGGGCACATGCACGACGTCGCACCACCTGCACCGCCCCGCCGAGGCTGTACTCGGAGATGGTCGCCGAGGACCGCCGCCTGCGGCCGGCCATGAGATCTACCGCTTCGGCGGCTGGAAACTCACCCGGCCCGACAGCTCGCAGCTCATCTCCGACTGAGGTAGAGGTTTACCGCGTCGAACGCGAGCGCCGCATGCCCGTCGAGGGAGGTGTTCTCGACCTGCTCGCACTCTTCGGGAAAGAGCTTCTTCATGGTGCCGTAGAGGTCACTGGGACCCTTGCAGGAGGAGCCGAGGGCGAAGCCCAAGAACTCGTAAGAAAACCGCGGATAGTTCCCGCGCCGGGACGGGTCGGCGCCGAGGCGGGCCACGTCGTCCCCGCTGAGGAAAACGGGCGGGCTGGAACCGCAGGTGTCGTTGGCCGCATTCAGGATCGTCTCGACGTCCTCGGACCGGCCGGCGAAGAAGACGAGCCCTTCGTAGTGACAGGCCTGCTCGCCGACGCTCCGCGGGACGCGCCGGCCCGAGGCGGTCACGTCGGACGAAGGCGAGGGCGTGCAGGCCTGCTCCTCGACGTCCCAGTCCGCGGCGGAGAAGGACGCGACAGCGTCGTCCCGCAGGTTCCTGCTGTACTCGTCGGTCGGATCTGCGGAGTACACGACCCGCACCCTGCGCCCGAAGCGTTGGCGGGGCCTGATCCGCCGACTGGTCCACCTGGCCGAGCCGCCCAGTACCAGACCGCTGCGGTACGTCGACCCTCCTTGGCGGCCACGGCTCGGGGTAGTTGGTCGGCAGGTGAGGAGTTGGCTGGTCAGCAAGCTGAAGGTGCCAATGGAGCAGGCTCCCTTTGCTCATCCTTGGTGGGCGGCGGGTGCCACCCAGCCCCGCTCCGGCCGACTGGAACAAGCCTGAATGAGTATCAAGGGACTGGAACGGGTGCATCTCTGGGTTTTCGGGGGTGGAGACGTCAGTATGTGTTGCGGGCGTCTGCGTGGTGCTGCGCCGGGTGGTACCGGGACTGGAGGCCGTAGGTATGAGGAAGACTCCCCTGCTCGCCATCCTCGCGGCGCTGCTGTCGGCGACGACCGCGACGGCTCCCGCGTCCTGGGGCTCGGGCCCTGGACCGGACGGCCGTACCGGGAAGGGCGAAGCGCGTACCTGCGCCGCCCGCCACCTGATGTTCTGTGAGGATTTCGCCGCCCTGCCGCCGGGCGAGGCCCGTGGCCGCGGTTGGACCACCGAGGCCGCGAACGGCACGCTGACCGTCGAGCGGGACGCCACCCACCACAGCAAGCATCTGCGGATCCGGACGCAGGACAACGGCCGGGCGTTCTTGAAGGTGGGCGGCCTGAAACCGGCCGGCAACAGCTTCTGGGGCCGGGTACGGCTGCGGGTCGACGCCTTCCCGACCAGTCCCCACTGGGCGCATTGGACGCTGGTGGAGGCCACCGGCGAGGGACCTGGTTACGTACGGCCTCTGGGCGGGCAGTACGTGCCCACGGTCGGGAAGAACCTGTGGGGGGTCGGCTCCGACGGCGGCCCGACCGGCGACTGGACGGCCTGGCGGGAGTCGGCCCCGGCCCGCGCGAACGTGTGGCAGTGTGTGGAGTGGCGGATGGACGCCTCCGACAACGAGATCTCCGTCTGGATCGACGGCGAGGCCAAGCCGGAACTCACCGTCTCCACCCGCCAGCACGGCGGCGCCGACGCCGACTTCGTCTTCCCGCGCTTCGACACGGTGAAGATGGGCTGGCAGCTCTACCAGGGCAACCCGCGCCCGTCCTCGTACGACGTGCGGATGGACGACATTGCGCTGGACGGCGACCGGATCGGCTGCTGAACAGACCCGAAAATCGACAGCGCACATCCGCGTCGACACCCTGGTCCGGTGCACACCGGACCAGCTCCTGGCCCCGGCTGACAACCGCACGCTGGTGGCTTTGGGTAACGACCTCGTGCACCGTTGGCGGTGAGGCGTCGCGGACTCCGGTGTGGCCCGTGGTCAACCGGTGCTTCGCACCCGCACCCACAGCGCGCTTCCGCGGACGAGACGCAAGCTCGGCCTGGTGCCGTTCCTGCCACAACGGGCCCGGCTCTGACTGGCTGTTCTCTATCCGCTCAGGTGGCCGGTGAAGTTCGAACAGGGGTCTGGTTCGGGTGAGCTGGCTGGTGCGGATGCATGGAAGAAGGGCCTCTTGGTAGCTCGCGGATGTCGAGTCCAGCGAGAAGCAAGAGGCCCTGTTGTCGAAGTGTCGCGTGGTAACGGTTGCCGGGTCCAGTTGGTCCACTCCTGGGTGTGACTGCCTCGCCCACAGGTTCGGGAACGCAGCCGACCGGCCAGGGCGCCGGCCCCGGTACGACTCGGACATGAGCGATGACGAGTGGGCCGTGGTGCGGGACCTGCTGCCGGTTCCGCAATGGCTGGCCGGCCGGGGCGGACGGCCGGAGGGCTACTGCCACCGACAGATGCTCGACGCGATCCGTTACCTCGTCGACAACGGCATCAAGTGGCGGTCGATGCCCTCGGACTTCCCGCCCTGGCCACGGGTGTACGCCTTCTTCGCCCGCTGGCGGGATGCGGGACTCGTGGCCGAGCTGCACGACCGGCTGCGCGAGACCGTCCGCGATGCCGAAGGCCGTAATCCGGAACCAAGTGCGGCGATCATCGACTCGCAGTCGGTGAAGGCAGACGCCACCGTCCCCCACGGCTCGCGGGGTTTCGACGCCGGGAAGAAGATCAACGGACGCAAGCGGCATCTGCTCACCGACACGCTCGGGCTGCTGCTGGACGTGCTGGTCACCCCGCCTCGACCACCGACCGGGACGCTGTGCGCGTGGCCTACCGGCGCCGTCCCTGGCGGCGTCGCGCCTGTCGGCGTACGGCCTACTGCGTGGCGTACCTGAAGGGGGTGAGCGAGTCCAACGACGGACGGGCACTGGTGCGGTTCTTCGCTCAAGTGCGCAACGAGACGGGGGCCTTCGATCCGCTGCTGATCGTGACGAGCTGCGGCGAGAACGACCACGACCACGCAGAGGTGCTCGACCTCGACGACGAGCTCGGCCCGTACGAGACGTGGTGCGAGTCGCTGCGGACACAGGGGCACAGCCGAACCGTCGACTTCTGGAACCTGCCGGTCCACGTGTCCGCGCCGCTGCCGGAGGGCCACTCCGGCAGCGGGTGCGCAACTCCGCGGCGGCCCGGATATCCGTGCCGCGCCCGCCGCGCCGCACCGGCCCCCTTCTCCACGACGGCCGGGTCGGGCCGCAGGACGGAGGCAACGGAGAACAGAGCGTCGGGGTCCTCCCGGGTTTCCTGCAGTTCCAGGGTCTTCCACCATTCCGCGCGGGCCCGGGCCACGGTGTCGCCGAACACCCACAGCCCGTACTGGCTGCGGGTGGCGAACACCAGCCGGTACACGGCGCGCTTGTGCGGGGCGTGCGAGACCGGCACCGACTGTACGAACATGCCGGTGCGGCGGGCCAGGCGGCGGGCGTACTCGGCTGCCACCGCCTCGATGGCGTCCTCCGCGGCGCCGGCCTGGGCGCTGGGGGCCGCCGCCTCGGCGAAGTACTCACGCCACCAGGCGCCCCCGCAGACCTCGTCGAAGCGCCGCAGCGAGGTCTCGTTGCCCTTCGGTGAACGGACGTGCCCGCCCAGCCGCCACACTGCCATCATGCTGAAGTTCATCAGCAGCTCGGTCGCCGGCTTCTTGTCCGGCCGCTGCCTGGCCAGTACATCCACGAGCCGGTCCTGGGGCAGCACTAGCCCGCAGGGGTCCAGGAAGAGGAACAGCGGCCTGCCCGCGGCCCGCCGGACGACGCTGTCGAGCACCCCGTCGACCTCACCGCGGCGAGCATGCGCGACGACCCCTTGGCGGCGGTAACCCTCCACGACGTCCTGCAGCCGCTGGAACGACCTGGCCTGCGCCTCGGTGAAGAAGCCCTCCACCGTCACCCCGTGTCGGGCGCGGAAGTAGGAGGCGACCCTGAGCGCGAGCTCTGCGGAGGCCGGCTCGCCGTTCTCATAACGGCCCTCGCCCGCGTATCCGTCCAGGTAGACCACCCGCTTGTCGTGCGACTGGCCGCTCAGCATGCCGCCGAACTGAGCCAGATAGCGCTTCAGCAGGTCATGCTTGAAAACGCTGGGCAGTGCTCTGTCTTTCCAGTAATCCCCGCTCGTTCCCGTCGACATGGCCCCCACCTCGTCAGGGTCCGGACAACCGTCTGCTCTGCTACGAATCGTCAGCCACGTACCGAATTCCTACAAGAGGCCCGATCCTTCATCCCCACAGTTCCGGCCCGGTTGCGCTGCTTGGAAGCGCGCCGCGCCCGGGCAGGAAAGGGCGGTTGTGCAGGCAGGGGGACCGTGCTGACAGCCGCTACTGGCTGCTCGAACCGATCGGCGCGGGCGGTTGCGGCCAGGTGTGGAAGGCACACGCCCCCCGACGTCGACCGCCTGATCGCGGTCAAGATCCTGACCGGTGACGCAGGCATCGGGGACGGCCAGAAGGTCCGGGGCCGCGAGCTCGGCGGCCCCGGCGAGAACGGGCGGCGCCCTGGGGGACCTATGCGTCACTAGGCACGTCACCGACTGATCCACCGCGCGGTATCCGACCAGGCCTGAGCGGTTCTCTGCGTTTTCGCGTATTCCGCTGTCCCAGAGCCTGAAGGCCCTCTTCGGACCGCCCTTGGCCGGCTGCCGGCAACGCTAAGTCTTATCGCCGTCGGCACCGAACCCATGCGCGCCATCTAGGGTCCGTCTTCAAAGATCATCTGGGTGGTGGATCATGGTGTCGTGGTACGTCGTCATGAACTCACAGATCAGGAGTGGGAGTTACTCGCTCCGCTGATACCCAGGGCCGCGACGGGGCGGCCTCGCGTGGAGGACCGACAGGTCATCAACGGGATGGTCTACAAGATCCGCACAGGGATCTCCTAGCGTGACCTGCCGGAACGCTACGGGCCCTGGAAGACCGTGTACACCCGCTTCCGCCGCTACGCCCTCGATGGGGTGTTCACCCAGGCCCTGCAGCAGATCCAGGCTCACGCCGACGCGGCCGGCGACATCGACTGGCTGGTCCAGATCGACTCCACCATCGTCCGCGCCCACCAGCACGCCGCCGCCACAGGCCGAAAAGGGGGCGGCACCGGCAGGACGAACCGGACGATCACGCCCTCGGCCGATCCCGAGGCGGGCTGACCCCCAAAATTCACCTCGCCTGTGACGGCAAGGGCCGCCCGCTCGCGATCCTGGTGACGCCCGGCCAACGCCACGACAGTGTCTGCGCACGCTCACTGCTGGAACGGATTCGCGTTCCCCGCACCGGCCCGGGACGGCCTCGGTGCAGGCCCGGCCAGGTCATCGCAGACAAGGCTTACAGCTCTCGCGGCTTCCGTGCCTACCTGCGCAAACGCGGCATTGCGCACACCATCCCCGAGAGACCGACCAGCGACGGCACCGGCTGGAGCGCGGTTGCCGCGGCGGCCGACCGCCAGGGTTCGACCGGGAGACCTACCGACGGCGCAACATGATCGAGCGCTGCTTCAACCAGCTCAAGGGCTTCCGCGGGATCGCCACCAGACACGAGAAGACCGCCACTTCCTACGAAGCGGCGGTCACCCTCGCATCGTTCCTGCTCTGGGCAAGATCCGTTTGAAGACGGACCCTAGTACTCCAGCCGGACTTCTGTATTTGTCCTGGTCAACGGCCTGGCGGTGGGGATTGTAGCGGGGGTTGGGCATGCGCGGGACGGTCTTGGGCCAGCCGTCCCACCAACGTGTGCCCGCGCCGCATGTAATGACAGCGTCGGGCACGCGCCTGGTGGCGCCGTCGCCATTGGGACCAGTTCACCGTGTGGTCGCGGCGTGCAGGACCCGATCAGTGGCCACGCTGAAAACCCTCAGTGCAGGAACGCCCCGCCGTTGACAGCACAGGCCTCTCGGCGATGGCAGCCGATCAGCCGATGATGGCGACGGGCGCGTCCCAGGCGTTGCGGTCGACGGTGATGGTGTGGCCGCCTCGGGTCCCCTTGCTGTTGGCCTTGTACTGGTGACCGCGGCTGTGGTCGGTGTACAGCTTCGGGTCCCACGGCCAGTCCCTGGTGGTGGTCTCCTGGCCGTTCCACAGGGCATACCAGAGGTTGCCCGGCAGGTCGGTGCGGTTCTTGGCGGTGGCGATCGCCTTGGCGCTCGAGCTGCTGAAGCCGTAGAGGCCGGCGCGGTAGGTCCTGGCGCGCAGGGTCTTGGTGAAGGAGCGCACGTAGGTGAGGGTGGCGTCGTTGCACGCCTTGTCGGCGATGTCGCACGACTCCATGTTGAGGTAGATCGGGCTGCCGGCCTTCATGCCGAGCGCGAGGCCTTGGCGATCGCGTCGTTGGCGTTGGCGGCGCCGACCGAGGCCGCGATCGCCGCGGTGAACCTCTCCTTGTTACGGCTCTTCTGGCACGGCGGCTGGGCGCCGACGTAGAGGGGGATGACCCGCCAGCCGAGCGTGTCGACCGACTTCGCCCAGGACTTCGTCAGGTTGGGTTGGGCGCAGCCGCGGTTCCTGCCGCCGACGTAGACCGCGACGCCGCCGTAGTACGCGTCCTTCTTCCACGCCTTCATCGTGGTGAGCGAGGGCGCCGTGCAGGCGTCGAACGCCCGGCCCATGTAGGTGTTCTGCGTCGGCCACGCCGGGGCGGCCATCGAGGTCTGCGCCGCGATCCCGGCACCGGCCACGACGACGACACCGGTCGTCGCCATGGCTATGTAGCGGCCTCTTCTGGAGAGCCGGTGCTTCGGCATTTCCCCACCCCGTACATGATCGGGCTCCGGTTCCTCCGGAGCTCGCCCAGATCATCCAGGTGCGGCGGAAGTGGAGTGACCGGCCCATGCTGCACTCGCCGACATGGGTCGGGGCGGCCAAGGACTCTTGGCCGCCCCGACTTTCATCGTCCGCTTCCTACGTCAAGACCATCGTCTTCTGACGCTGCCGACGTCTGATGCGATTCAGTCGCGATACTCCTCATCCGGTGTTTCGGACAGCGTCTTCGGGACCTGCTCGATCATCCAATCCTGACCGCCGTCCGCCAGGCCGTGGCGCGTGTAGCCGCGGAAGGGATCATCGTGGGTGAGGAGTTCGTGCATCGCCTGAGCAGCACTGCTCAGTTCCACGGCGCAGTCGCCGGCACCCAGATCGTGCAGCGCCTGGGTGACGTGTGCGAACCATTCCTCCTGGTCCGTCACGACGAAGTCCCAGCGGCCCGTGATGCTGATGCGTTCGGCGTCTCCGGATACCGAGCCGCCACCGGACTCATTCTCATCCGTGCCCTCGACTTGTTCCTCGTCTTCGAACAGGTCGGAGAATGGACTCCCCCACCCCGATGATTCGAAGGTTGCGTCGGAGTAACGCGCTGCGGCGACACGTACCCGCTCGACGACGTCGACAGCCCTTTCAGGCGCTACTTCCTGCCCGGACATCACCTTGGCGTGTTCGGTCAAGGCAGCCACGAGCTCATTCAGCGCGGCAGGGATATTCATGTGCTCTATACCGTTTCCTTTGTTTCCGATTTTCCGGCCGTGTCGCCCCGTCACCATTTGTAGTGGCGGGTATGCGAGATCTGCCCGCGCCTGTTGAAGTAGTCCACGTGAACGTGATTGCCCGAGGAGCAGACTCCACGGTAGCGGCAGCGGCCACCCATTCGGGCATCGCGCCGGGCGGCTGCTATCGCCTGCGCCTTCGACTTGAACTTCGTCGGCGTACGCAGATCCTTCCAACCCCGCTTCTTGGGAATCCGGCGAGCACAGTTGTGGACAAGCGCGGATTTCCCATCAGCCACCACGAAGTAGGTGTGGGTGCCGGCGACGGTCAGGTTGAAGACGGTGCGGACTGCCTGCGTGCGGTCGGTGGCCGTGACCTTCGGCGCGCTCCCGTCAGGGTTCGACAGGCGTGAGCCCGGGGTCAGCTGCACCGCGTCGACCCATCCGCGCCCCTGGACGAAGAAGGGGTGGCTGGCGGTCGCGGTGATCGTCTGCGACCGGCCGTCGCCGTCCGCGTCCACGGACAGGGTGACGAGATCCTTGGTGCCGTGACCGATGATCACGTCGGAGACCGGGGAGATCGTCGTCTCACCGGTGATTTCGTCCACTGCCTTGACCAGGTCTCCGATCTTCACCTGGCTGATCGGCTTGGTGCTGCCGTCGGCCATGACGACCGGCGTCTCGGGCAGGAAGGAGTTGCGTCGGCAGCTGCGGGCGATGGTGCGTGCGGCCCGCAGGGCGCGGTAGCCGCGGTAGGCCCGGTAGCCCCAGGCGGCGGCACCGAGGCCGGGGATGAACCCGGCCGCGGTGAGCGCGATGTCCCACTTGTTGCGCCAGGCCCAGCGCTTGGCCTTCTTGAAGAACTTCTTCCAGCCCCACTTGCCGTCCAGGTCGAAGCAGTTGACCGGGTCGGCCGAGCAGTACTCGTAGGCGTTGGCGTTGCCGCCCTGCTGGGGATCGACGGACAGGAAGCGGCCGGTGGCGGGGTTGTACTGGCGTACGCCCATGAGCGTGAAGCCGGCCACCGTCTCGCTAGAGCGCTGCTTTCCGCCCAGCCAGCCGTAGCGCACGGCCTGCTGCTGGTCGCGGGTGATGCCGTGGCTGCGTTTGCCGGTGCTCCAGCAGTCCCCGGCGTGCACGTAGACGGGGCGGTGCCCCGCCAGGCCGCGTTCCAGCAGCCAGTCCGGGGCCGGCGGCCGGGCCTGGAGGTCGCGTCGGTGTTCGGCGAGTGAGCGGGTGCGGGTGCGGGCCGTCCCGGTGGGAGAAGGAAAACAGTGCGCCCGAAGGCTTCTGGGACACCCGGATCGACGTTGACCTCCTGACCGATGCGCTCAACGTCAGCGGTCGGGCCCGCCATGGAAGCGGAACGGGGCGCCTGCAGCACCGTCACGTCCACGCCCTGCTTGCCCTCGACCACCACCCCACCCTGAGCACGCTCCTCGCGGCCCAGTCTGACCGCGACAACAAACGGGCCCAGGACGAAGACGCGCGGTCGGCCGATCAGGCGCGCGCTCTGATAGAACTCATCGGTAATGAAGAGGCCAAGCGCCGTGCGGAGTCGGCCGAGAACCCCAACAAGTACCACCCCAAGCACAACCCTGACGGCCACGACTTCGAGGAGTGCCCGGTGTGTGGGTACGAGACCTTCTGTGTCCAGGACTTGGACATGTGGGGGCGGGTCGGCTTCGGGCAATGCGTCGTCTGCTCGTACAGGCGCAGTCCCCGGGTCGCTGACCAGGAAGGCTTCGTCGAGCACCTCGCACGGCTGATGGGAGATGACTGAAAACTGAACGCTCAGCTCGGCAAGTGTCGCGCTCACTCGCCAAGTGAAGTGCTCAGTCACAGTCCGGGGCTCGCGGCATGTTGGAGCGTGGCTGTTACAGCTCGAACTCGAGGTGCTCGACATCGGTGAATTCCACGTCCAGGCCGTGGGCGCGGCGGCCTCCGTCGCGGAAGTATGTCTCGCCGAGGCCTTCGGCGGCGATGGCGCGCAGTTGCTGCTCGCCGGCCCCGGCGTCCTGGGCGTCGAAGAGGCGGGCCGCGAAGTGCGGGGGCAGTGCGATGGTCAGGTGCCGGATGCGTGCGTCGTCGGTGGTGCCGGGTGCGGCGGTGAAGCCGAAGCGGGCGCGGGTGTCGATGACGAGGCCGGTGCTGGTGGCGGCCTGGCGGCGGGCGCGTTCGCGGATGCGGGGCTGCCAGCGCTCGCGCACGGCGTCCTCTACGTGGCGGCATATGCCGCCGCGCGGGCCGCGGTGTTGCGGTGGCGTCCGGGCAGCACTGTGGCCGCGAAGGAAGCCCTCGCGGCCACAGGTGATGCGGACCGCACCCTCTCAAGTGCGGTGCTGCCGGGCGGCTGACGCGCTACCGGCGTCGTGTCGGCCGATCAGTTGGCAGTTCTGGCCGCCTTGACGCGTTGGCGCGCACGCCAGACCACGGCTACCCAGATCAGCGCGACGAGCAGAATGCCCGCTCCTTCACGTGCTCCCCAGAAGACGACTGCGAGTATGCCGCCCACGGCCAGCAGCGCAGCCACTGCACCGGCTACCGCAAGCGAGATCTTTTCTCCTAGCAACTTCCCCTCCAGGGATAGGCGTAGCCGTAGAAGTACAGGAAGTGTGTCCAGCCGAACGTCTTCCTGTACACCAAGGTGGTACGGCTGTAGAAGTTGAGGCACATGCCTCGTCGTCGTGCGGAGATGGCGATCGCCTGGATGGCGATGGAGGCTCCGGCGATGATGGCGCACACGGCGATGACCGCGGGGTGCGGGAAGATCATCGCTACGATGCCCGCGATTCCGGCCGGAACGAAGCCGTAGTCCGCGACCCTTCCCGTCCACAGTCTGTTGAGCTTGTAGGTGGTGCTGTAAGTGCGGCGCAGGTTGTTCTTGTTCGTCCACTTCTTGAGGACCACCTTGCCCCAGGAGCGGTAGACCGTGCGCTTGCTGTAGCGGTAGACCTTCCGTCCGTCGAGGTCGACATTGGTGACCGGGTTTCCTGCGGCGTACTCGTAGGCGTTGCGGCTTCCGCCCCGTACGGGGTCGACCGACAGGAAGCGCCCGGTGGACGGGTTGTATAGCCGGACGCCCATGAGGATCGTACCGCTGGGCGTCTGCGCGGAACGCTGCGAGGCACCGAGCCACTGGTACCTCGCGCCGCTGCTGCCGCCTCGCGGATTGCCGTACTCGTCCGAGGACAGGACGAGCGGGGCAGCGCCAGCGGCGGTCGGAAGGGCGAGGTTGATGTCGCCGTGCAGGTTCGCGAACTGGAGGATCACACCGCCCGTGGCACCCGTTGTCGCGGACATTCCGCCGCTCAGTCCCGGCACCATGCGGGTGAGTTCACCAGCTGTTACTCCGCTGATCCACCGTGGGCTGTCGGAGTCGTTGCCGTAGTGGTTGGTCCGGGTGGATGTCTGGGTCCAGGTGCCGGAGGCGTTCGACTCGGTGGTCCAGCCGCGGAATCGCTTGGCCGGGTCGAGCGTCCACGTCTGGCGACTGTTGCCCACCGTCTGCTGGCGGACGAGGTCGTTGGCGTAGTAGGTGACGGCGGTGCCTCCCGGCAGTGCCGTGGTGCGGCCGAACTTGTCGTAGACGTAACCGCTGTCGACGATGCGGTCCGCTGAGTCGTAGGCCGACGTCTTGGTCGTGCCGCCCGTGGTCGGGCAATCGGAGCCTGGTGTGCCCACGGTCGTGGTGAGCGAGGTGCGGTTGGTCCTGTTGTCGAAGCCGTAGCCACGCAGGGTGCAGGTGCCCTCCGCGGTGTCGGCCACGTTGGTGAGCCGCCCGATCCCGTCGTAGGTGTAGTCCTGCGTCTCGCCCTGGCCCGCTCCGCCCGAGTGATTGAGCCACTGGCCGTGGATCGTCTCGGTCGCGGAGTCGGAGATCAGGAGCATTCCGTCGGAGTCGCGGGTGTAGGACCGCTGTGCCGGCCCGGTTTGACCGAGGTCCTGCCGCATGGTGTAGCCGCCGGGCAGGGTTTCCTTCACGACGTCACCGTCGGCGTTGTACTCAGCGGCGAAGGTGCCGGCGACCGAGTCCGTCATCGACACCGCGAGTCCTCGCGGTTCCTTGGCGTGGTCGTAGGTGTAGGTGGTGGTGGATGGAACCGTGTCGGAGACCTTCACGGGGCGGTCGAGCTTGTCGTACGCGGTGGTGGTGGTGCCACCGTCGGCGTCCGTGTAGGACACCAGTCGGCCCAGGTCGTCGTACTCCTTGGTGAGGGCGCCTCCGCCGGCGGCGATGGTCTTGCTTTCAGCCCCGGTCGCCGGGACGTATTCCACTGTGGTGGCCGGGACAGGATCGCCCGTTCCCCCGCTGATCTCGATCTTCGTGGGGCGGCCGGCACCGTCGTGGCTGGTGACGGTAGTGCGGGTGGTCCCGTTGGCAGTCTCGGTCAGTTTCGTGAGCTGGTTGTAGAAGCCGTACTCGTAGGTCTTGGTGACCAGTTCGGCCGGGTTGCTTCCGCCTCGGGTGATGGTGCCCGCCGGCCTTGTCCGGCACAGCTGGTCTTTCCACTCAGGCCTGCCCTGGCAAGGGCCGGTTCCTTCGGCGGTGTAGTACTCGTCGATCGTGGCGGCAGCGTCAGTGCCGTTGGATCCCGGTGCGAGGGTCTTCACGACTCGCCCGGCACCGTCGTACTCCATGCGGTGGGTGATGTCGAGGCCGCCCGGGTCCTCCACCGTGGAGGTGGGCACGCCCTGGACCCAGTCGAAGCGAGTTTCGGCCACCCGCTTGTCCGCCTGGCGTTCGGGGTAGTCGCGGAGCTGCGCGCCGACGGCGACTCTGGTGGTCTGGTACTTGACGGTGGCGGTGCCGTCGGTCGGGCGCCCCTCGTCGTAGCTGTTGACGGTCCAGGGCCGGGCCGAGACGGTGGTGCCTGCCTGGACCAGTGTGGTGGTGCCGTCCTTGAGGGCGGTGGCCAGTGCGACCTGCTTCAGCGGCCCGAGGGTCTCCAGCTCGCGTGTGCCGTCGGCCGAGAAGATGCTGCGGTCGGACAGGAGTTCAGCGCGTTCCTCGGTGGCGAGACGACTGATGCCGAGCTGGTCGAGCCGCTGCTTGTCGTCGGCTGTCTTGCCCAGCGCAAGGGCGTGGTTGCCGGCCGAGAGCTGGCGCACGGTGTTGCCGAAGGTGTCGTACTGCGTGGTCTCCACACCACCGGCCTGGTCGATGGAGTTGACCTCGTTGGCTGAGGCGTTCATGTAAAGGACCTGCGCCCGGCCGTAGCTGCCTGACGTCAGCTCAGCCCCTCTGTGCGAGGCCGGAACCGAGTCGGCGGAGAAGATCGCGGTCGCGTCGGTAGGGGCATCCATCTGCCCCCATGCTTTCACCGCGGTGCTGTTCATCGCGTACGGGGCCGTAGCGCCGCTCAGCGGCACGTCGTACACCACCGAGGTGGTCGCGTCCCCGTCGATCGTGGACTTACTGCCGGGCTGGAGCGCGGGCCGCGACGCCTTCAGCAGCATGCCGTCGCCACTGGCCGAACCGCCCGCGTTGCCGTACGTGAAGGTCCACGGCAGCTGACCGGGCGGGGTCAGCCGATTGACGCGTCCGGCGCCGTCATAGGCGTACTCCGTCTTCAGGGACGGACTGATCTGCGGGTTCCAGGTCTGGCGCAGCCGCCCGGACCCGTCGTAGAGGTAGGTCTGCACGGCCTTGGATGTGGCATTGGCCGCGCCGGGCTCGGTCGACCAGAGACGGATCTCCTTGACCTGGTCCTTGACATCACCGAAGGAGTCGGCCGTGGCGGTGGTACTGCTCGCGTAGACGAACTCCAGCGCACGGCAGCCCTTGGTGGCGGGTGTCGCGGCGCAGACGGCGTTGGAGACGGCGTTGCGCGAGGCGATGACCCTCTTCGGACGCGCCAGCGTTTTGCCCGCGACCACAACGGCTTCCGAAACGAGGTCCGTCGAGGCGTTGGCGATACCCGTCAGTCCCGAGGACGTGACCTGCCATGTCTCCGCCGCGCTGTTGACCTTGGCGAAGTCGGTTTCGGTGCCGTCGGTGTCCGTGAGGGTGAAGGTGCCGCCGAAGGTGCCCTTCAGCGTCAGGGACTCCATGCCGGGCTCCGGCACCCAGCCATCGGGGTCGTTGGCCTTGGCGGTGAAGAACACAGTGCTCCCGTCGTCGAGGACGACGTCGAGCGACGTACTGGAGGTGCGGCGGATATGTGTGTAGCCGAGCTGAGTGACCTCGGCCGCAGTGCCGGACACCCATTCCTTGCCGAAGATCGCAGCCTGGCCCTCCTGCTGTCCACCCGCGGACGGGCGCCTAGAGGAAGACGTGCGGCTTGCCGACAGGTCGAAGTACGTCTCCTCGGTGCCCGCGAGCCGGTAGTCGCCGGTGAGCAGATTCACGTGACCGGGACCGACCTGTTCCGAGGCGGCTCCGTCCGCGTTGCGGTCGACGACGACGGAGAGCGGCTCGGTGCTGACCGAGGCACTATTCGGACCGGTGAAGTCGGCTTTGAGCTGGATGGCCCCGTCAGGATCGACGGTTTGTACGGTGTTCCACACCAATGCGTCGTTCTTGCCGTTAGTCAACGCGACGGGCCAGGCCGACAGAGCGTTACCACCCAGGGTGACATCGGCGACGGGGATCTTCACCCATGGGTCGGTTTCGGAACGGCGCCAGGAGAACGAGACCGCGTTGTACTTCGCGGCATCGGCCTCCGCCGAGAGGGGAAGGCGACGGGCGGT
Source organism: Streptomyces sp. NPDC051207 (assembly GCF_040682395.1). NCBI lineage: Bacteria > Bacillati > Actinomycetota > Actinomycetes > Kitasatosporales > Streptomycetaceae > Streptomyces > Streptomyces sp. NPDC051207. Next base: position 68,821 of record NZ_JBFBAX010000031.1, read on the forward strand.
CCGTTCACCCTCAGCGGGCTGGAGGAAGCCACCGGGCCCCGCGTGGAAGCCGTACTCGATCGCCTCCGACTTGTTGTCCGCCTTGTCCACGGCCCGCACGAGCAGGGTATGGCTCCCGTCCTTCGGCGGCGTGATGCTGATGCCCTTGGCCGCCGAGGAACCGGAGGTCAGGACCTTCGTCCAGGTCGACTCATCCAGACTCCACTCCAGCCACTGGTGATCGGCGGCAGGAGGCGTGACGGTGAAGGCGCCGGCTTGTCCGGCGCCCTTGACCCATTTGTCGGTCGGGTAGTCCGTGGAGACGATCTTGGTGGGCGCGGAGGGTGCGGCGGTGTCGACGGTGAAGGTCTTCCAGGCCGACCAGCCGATGTTGTAGTGGGCGCCGTCGTAGGGGGAGGTGCGGAACTTGTACGTCTTGCCGTTGGTGAGCACGCCGGCGGGGACGGTCACCGAGGCGACCTGGCCCGAGGGCACGTACGGGGAGACGATGACGTTGCCGACCTGGGTGTTGGTGGCGTTGTCGAAGATCTGGAAGGTGCCGTTGACCTTGTCACCGTCGGCGTCGACGAAGGTGTCGCGCAGGGTCGGGGTGAGGGTGTTGACGGTGTAGGCGCCGCCGTAGGAGAAGTACGGCGGGCCGGCTTCCTGCTTGGTGCCGGTGCGCGGCCGGTAGTTGTAGGTGACGACCAGCTTCGGCGGGTTGGAGGCGGCGTTGGCGGAGTTGACCCGCTTCCACTGCCCCGTGATCGTCTCGTCCGTGGCGCGCAGGCCCATGTGCGACCTGGCCGCCTTGGCCGACGCCCATTCCTGCACCAGCGTGGTCACGTCGGCGTTGATCCAGCCGTCCGGCTGGGTCGAGCAGGACGGGTTGCCCCTCGTCTCCGAGGAGGTGGCCCTCTTCGCGATCCACGACGGCTGGACCGTCCACCGCGACGAGGTCGACGCGGCCCCGGTGGACCACACCTCCCACGGCTGCGTGGGGCACGAGGAGCCGGTGTAGTTGCCGGAATGGAAGTTCCACAGCGACAGCTTCGCGTCCATCACCAGCGCGTCGGAGATCGGCGCAGTGTTCCACGAGATGAACGAGCGCGCGGTGCGCGGGGTGCCGTCGGCGTTCTTCGTGCCCGGGTTGCCGAAGTCGAGTTCGGTATCGGCCGACCAGTCGACCGTCTCGCCCTGCTGGACGTAGGTGTCGAAGACGTTGCCCAGGGCAGAGGTGGACGGGTCCACCGTCACCGGGTACTTCGTCTTCGGGTCGGCCAGAAACTCGGCGTCGGGGGTGATGACGAGGTCGGCACCGCCCTTGGTCTCGACAACCTTCATGCCGACCTCGACCTGGCGCGTGTGCTTGCCAGAGACAGGGTCGACCGTGGCGTCCCACATCACCGGCGCCGGCATCACGGCTGTCTTCTTCGACTTGTTGTCGGTGAACAGCACGCTGCCGTCGGGCTGCTGCTCAGCCTTCAGCCCTTTGGTCTTCAGCGGCATCGTGTAGCTGTAGCCGCCGGTGGCCGGCCTCTGCTTGATCTCGACGAACTGCTCGAAACCGGTACGCGTCGCCTCGACCACCACATCCGCTCCGGGCACGGCGTTGACGTACTCCGCCCGGGTGCCCTCCAGATTCGGAGCGGGCAGACCGCCCTTCCACTGCAGCGTGATCTGTTCGTCACCCTCGCCTAGCGTGACCAGGTCGGTCGCCTTGGAGGCTTGCGCAGCCTTCATGGAAGCAGCCGGAGTGCCGGTCTTGCCGGCCATTCTCAAGCCCTCGGGGTGGGCCTTCGGCTCGACCGAGCCGTCGGAGCCGGCAGCGAGTGTCAGGTCGACATCCCGCCACTCTCCAGTGGCGTCGTCCTCGAAACGCACCGGTCCGGCGGTCAGTTCCGTGGTGAGGGAACCGTCCTTGTTCGCCCACGTGGTCGACGTCTCGGTGCGCTCCGACAGCGCCTCGACGCGCTTTCCGGACAGTCGCGCCGCCACACGAGCCGAAGCGATGTCCGCCGCCTCAGTGACCGCCCGCTCCTGCCTGGGCGAAGCACTGGCAGCCTCGGGTGTGTTGGCCATCGCGGCAGTGCCGTCGAGCAGTCCGATGCCCAGAGCCAGAGTGAGACTCCCCGCTATGTAGCGCAGGCTCCCCCCGGTCCACGGCCGCCTGCGCTCTTCTGGCGCGGGTATGTGAACCCTCATGATTCCTCGGTCTTCTTGTGTCCACATGCAAACCACGTGTGTGGTGCACATGTGAAGATAGCGAAGAGTAAAAGGGTCATAAGGAGATCAACGGCGCGTAAGAACGAACGTCCCAGGTGCCCACAGAGCTGTGAAGAACCTCTCCACTGTCGGCAGTTGCTTCATACAGGGAAGTGACGCATCCTGTTGATCGCAGTCGGACAAGCGCTGGCCAACAGACCGGCTGGCGCCGTCCCTTCTGGTCATCGCGTCTCTCGCCGAGTACCAGCTCCCCGTGTTCAGGCATGCCCTGCCGTTCCACCTGTGCAGACTTCGCCGCCCCGGTCGCTGGGTCTCCGGTGTCCCGGGTAACTACCTTTGCCCGACACCTTGGTGTGCGCGTCAGGGGAAGGCCGGCTGCTTGGTCCAGCGCGGGCAAATCAAGTGAAGGGGCGGGGTCGCGTGATGCGGCGACGGATCGCAGGGGGCACGGCTGCTGCCGTGGCGGTAGGGATATCAGGGGTCCTGGTGCTCCACGGGGCGACCGGTGACGTCGACGGCCGCCCCGCCACGGAGGCGAAGTCCGGGCCGGTGAAGGTCAGTGCACGTACGGCCGCGTTGAGCATCAGCAGTGATCGCCGCAGCGCGTCGCTGAAGCAGGGCCGCACGAAGCCGTTCAGCATGCTGGGCGTCACCTGGACGGACCCGGCCGCGACGGTCGGTGGCACGGTCGAGGTCCGCACCCGAGACGCCGCCACAGGGCAGTGGTCACCGTGGCTGAAGCTGGAAGACGACAGCGGCCAGGGCGAGAGGGGAGCCGCCCGGGGCGGCACCGAGCCGGCGTGGTTCGGGCCGTCCAACGGGGTCGAGACGCGGGTCAACACGGGCGGCACGGCCTCCGCCGCACTGCCCGCCGGGCTGCGCCTGGACATGATCGACCCAGGCACGGGCAGCCTGTCGGCGATGGAACCCGCGGCCTTCGGCGTCGAGGAGAGCGAACAGCCGTCGCAGTCCACGGAACCGGAGCCGGGCAGCACGGCGACGCCCGAGCCCTCGGTCAGCGATGAGCCGAGCACTGGCCCGTCGGTGAGCGAGCCAGCCCCCACCACCACGGCGCCGAGCAGCACCCCGCCAGTTGTGCCCTCGCCGCCCGTCACGTCGAGCCCCACATCGTCCCCGACGCCGGCTCCGACCACGCCTACACCGACGGTGACGGTCCCGCCCGCTCCGCCGTCCACCGCTCCCCAGCCGCCCATCACCTCCCGGGCCGGCTGGGGAGCGGACGAGTCGATCAGCCCCGAGGCCCCCGGCTACTTGCCCGGCGGCAAGATCAAGGCGGTCGTGGTGCACCACACCGCCGAGTCCAATACCTACACCTGCGAGCAGGCCCCGGCAGTGGTGCGCGGCATCTACGCGTACCACGTCAAGCAGCTCGGCTGGAAGGACATCGGCTACAACTTCCTCGTCGACAAGTGCGGCACCGTCTACGAGGGCCGCAAGGGCGGCGTGGGCCAGCCGGTGCAGGGCGCGCACGCCTACGGTTTCAACGCCGAGACCACCGGCGTCTCCGTGCTCGGTACCTACACCGACGTCGCCCCCTCGCAGGCCGCGATGACCTCGGTCGCCCGGATCGCCGCCTGGAAGCTCGGCCAGTACGGCGTGGACCCGGCCGGCACCACCACCCTCACCGCCGGCGACTCCGGCCGCAACTACTTCGGCAAGACCTGGACCAAGGGCGCGCAGCTGCCCTTCCCGGTCATCCACGGCCACCGGGACGGCTTCAACACCCAGTGTCCCGGCGACGCCTTCTACAACCAGCTCGCGACCATCCGCTCCTGGGCCGCCGGCCCCGTCACCGGCCTGACCCTCAAGTCCCTTGCCGGCACCGGCGCTTCGGGCTCGACGTACTACACCAAGGGCGCCGTCACGGTGAACTGGGCGGCCACCACCCCCGCCTCACTGGTCAAGCAGTACGAGCTGCTGGTCGACGGCAAGGCCGCCGCCACCGTGGCGGGCACCACGACCTCCGCCCCGGCCACCCTGACCCCGGGCACCCACACGATCGCCGTGCGCGCGGTCCACCAGTCCGGCAAGACCGCCACCACCCCGGCCGCGACCGTGATCGCCGAGACCACCGCCCCCACCTTCACCACCAAGCCCGCCCTCTCCCTGTGGACCGGCACCGTGAACACCACCGCCGTCCCGCTCACCCTCGCCTGGAAGGCCACCGACAGCGCGGCACTGAAGCACGTACGCCTCACCACCCCTACGGCCATGACCTACGGCCCCACCACCAACAGCGCCGCACACACCGCCAAAGCGGGCACAGCGGCCACCTGGTCCATGACCGCTTACGACCAGGCAGGCAACACCGCCACCGCGTCCGTCACCAGCACCCCCGTGATCCTCCAGGAGACCGCCGCGGTCAGGACCGGCACCTGGGCCACCAAGGCCTCCACCAGCTACCTCGGCGGCCAGTCCTACTCCAGCTCCTCCGCCAACGCGAGCCTGACCTGGACCTTCACCGGCAGGTCCGCGGCATGGATCGTCTCCCGTGCCACCACCTCCGGCCAGGCCCACATCTACGTCGACGGCGTGAAGGCCACGACAGTCGACCTGAAGTCCTCCACCACCCTGTACCGCGACGCGATCTGGACCAAGACCTGGGCCACCAGCGCCAAGCACACCATCAAGATCGTCGTGGCCGGCACCTCCGGCCGCCCGACCATCACCACCGACGGTCTTGTCTACCTTAAATAACCGCCGCCTCCCGGCACGCGAGCGCCGCCTGCGCCAAGCGGCGTTCGTCGACCAGGCCACCCCGCCCGACACGCCCCTCCCGTGGCGAGCGGGCCAGGGGCAGCCGGGCCCTCGCGGCATAACGATCACGTGTCCGAGAGCACGGGGAAGCTTTACTCTTGCCGTTTCCGCTACCCGTGATTGACCGCTGTTCTCCGTGATTCCCGGTCGATCGGGCACGCTGGGGGCACGGTAGGCGGTGTTGTTGGGCCGCTGCCTGGTCCAACTCCGGCGAACAGCGCAAGCCCGGCCCGCGTGTGAGCTACCGCTTCTACTGCTCCGGCGACACATCTGACCAAGCCCCGACCATGGCGGGTCAGCGCGCTGCAAAGGGGGGCCCCGGCGGCGGCCTCCGAGACCCTTGTCTCGGAGGCCGCCGCGTCTATGTGGAGACCATGAGTCCAATGTTGACACCCTCCGCCACCTACCAGCGAGGGCTTGGATAAGGTGCGGAGCGCTCCGAGTGCCGGAGCTCAACCGCGCTTCAGAAGGCGCCGAGCGCTGCAGCCGCACCCTATGGCGTGTCGCTGCGTTCGCGAGCCTTCGCCGATGCATCAATTGCGGCCGCGGGCCGCGATCCGAATGGGGTGGGAATGTCCAGTCACAGGCTCTCCAAAAGAGGCCGTTACATCGCGTGGGCCACGACAGGTGTCGTCGTAGTCGCCGGCGCCGGGATCGCGGCGCAGACCTCCATGGCCGCCACGAGCTGGCCTGCGCAGAAGACGTACACGGGCCGGGCCTTCGACACCTGCACGGCGCCCTCCCTCGCCGCGATGAAGGCCTGGAACACCGGTTTCTACGGCGCCGCCGCGGTCTACATCGGCGGCAAGAACCGCGGCTGCGCCCAGCCCAACCTCACCGCGTCCTGGGTGAAGTCGGTCAGCGCCACCGGCTGGAAGCTCATCCCGCTCTACGTCGGCGCCCAGCCGCCCTGCCAGACCAGCAGAAACCCGGAGAGGTTCACCGCCTCCACGGCGGCCGGCCTCGGAAAGAGCAACGCCGAGGACGCCATCGCCAAGGCGTCCGCACTCGGCATGAAGCCCGGCAGCCCCATCTACCTCAACATGGAGTCGTACGACATCACGAACAAAGCGTGCAACGACGCCACTCTGACGTACGTGCGCTCCTTCACCAAGACCCTGCGGGCCAAGACCTACCGCGCCGGGCTCTACGGCTTCAGCAGCTCCAGCGCCAAGGCCATCGCCACGGCCACCGACCGGACCGACCTGCCCGGCAACCTCTGGTACGCACTGTGGAACAACAAGAACACCACCACCGCCGACTGGCCCTGGGACCCCAAGCTGTACACCAACCACAGCCGCGCCCATCAGTACATGGCCAACAGCAAGGAGAGCCGCGGAGGCCACACCATCACCGTCGACCGCAACGCCTGGGACGCCCCGGTGGCCCTCATCGGATAGAGGCCCAATCTCCTGCAGACGGACCTCGTGGCCGACCTCGCGAGCCCCAGGCTGGGAGTCCACCGATGCCGAGCGCGAGCAGAGCGCCCTCCAGGTGGTCTGGTCGAAATCGGCATCGGCCTGCTGCTGGACATCCACGGGTGGCGTGCCGAGGAAGTCGATGACGCTGTCGCCCTGGCCACCGAGCTCTCCCGGTGGCCCGGCGACCGCGCCCTGTACGACCCGCGTCCCGGCGAGTGCCGTACAGCCGGGCCCGGCGTCAGCTGCCGCTTCTACTACTCCGGCGCCACACCCTGGGTGACCACTGACGGTCACCATCAGGTTGAACCTCTCCGCGAACTGGCGACAGTTGATCACGCGAGCTGACCAGTACCAGGGCCGGATCCCCAGAACCTCCGGAGCCGTTCTCCCGGCGCGGGGGAGGCGGGAAGTCGGTCGCGATTCGCACCTTCGGCCACTCCAGTCCCTTCTGCGCCGACAGGATCGAGGCCTTCGTGAAGGTCGTGTACAGGCCGCGGTCCGGCATCCGCTCCGCCGTCATCACCAGCGTCGACGTCTTCCCCGTGCCCGCCGCAGCGTCGACGACCATGTGCTCACCACGCGCCCCGCCCTCGATCACCTCCCCTTGTTCTCCAGTGGGCCGTGGGCGGTCTGCCTCTGCGAGTGCCTGCCACGCCTTCGCTTTTACAGTAAGAAGCCATCTCATTTGGTGAGTCTGCGGTAGCAGATGAGGGTGCAGGCAATGCTGGTGAAGGCGAGGAAGTGGTCGGCCTTACGTTCGTAGCGGCGGTGGAGTCGGCGGCAGCCGGCGAGCCAGGCCATGGTGCGTTCGATGGTCCAGCGGTGGCGGCCCAGCCGCTTGGAGGACTCGATGCCCTTGCGGGCAATGCGGTGGGTGATCCCGCGCTTGCGTAACCATCGGCGCAGGTGGTCGTAGTCGTAGCCCTTGTCCGCGTGCAGTTTGGCGGGGCGCCGTCGGCGGGGTCCGCGTCGGGAGCGGATCAGCGGGATGCCGCGGACGAGGGGTTCGAGGGCCTGGCTGTCGTGGAGGCTGGCACCGGAGATGCCGACGGAGAGTGGCAGACTGGTCCGCTCGGTGATCAAGTGGATCTTTGAGCCCTTCTTGCCCCGGTCGACAGGATTCGGACCTGTCAGCTCCCCCCTTTCATCGCGCGCATGTTCACCGAATCAATCGCGCACCGGATCCAGTCCAGCTCTCCCACGCCTGCCCAGCTCGTCAAGGACCAGCCGATGGAGCTTGGCCCATACCCGGGCCTTGGTCCACTCGGTGAACCGCCGGTGGGCTGTCGGCCCAGAGGGCCCGAATGACGGGGGCAACTGCCGCCACGTGCAGCCCCACGTGGCCACGAAGATGATCGCCGCCAGGACCTCCCGGTCTCCGTACCGACGGCGGCCGCCGCCCTGAGGGCGAGACGGAGCCGGCGGCACCACCCGCTCGAACAGCTCCCACAACTCATCGGGCACCAGCCGCTCAACGATCCCCACGACGGGAGGCTACCGACCGCAAGGGGAAGGCCCGTAGTCAGTGGCCCATTCGGCGCTGATCGTCGAACCGAAGCAGCACCCGTACCAGACGCCACACTCCGGCCACCGCTCCGAACAGTGCGCCCCCTACCAACACGCCTCTCTCTGCCGAACCAGAGAGGTCAAGGGCCAGGACGAGAGTCCAGACGATGGCAAAGATCACCCCAGCCAGCACGGCGGCAGTCACCAGGGCGAAAACGATCTCCACCGTCATTGCGTCCTTTTTCCACCGCGACTCACGCCCCATGTCCATGCTGCAAGTCTCACATTGCGGTCAAGTCACCGCGCCTGCGCCTGACCGCTGCCTCTCACGGGCGGCTCGATCACCAATTGAGATGACTTCTTACTGATCTTTTCGTAAGTTCGGTGGATGTGGTGGCCGTGTGGGTGGGAGGCTGCCGGCATGGCATATCAACCTTCCCCTTCTGTTGCCGGCTCCTCCCTTCCCCCTTTGTCGCGGCCTCAGTTGGCGGAAGCGCGTCGTGTTCGGGCAGTCGAGTTGTTCGAGGGCGGTGTCTCGAATGCGGAGATCGCGAGGGCGGTGGGGGTGTGCGCCGAGAGTGTGCGGCGTTGGCGGCGGGTGTGGGAGCAAGACGGTGCTTCGGGCCTGCGGAGACGGGCAGCCACCGGACGCCCACCCAAGCTGGACGACACCCAGGTCGAGATGGTCCGGGCCGCATTGGAGCAAGGTGCCCAGGCTCATGGTTTCGAGGCCGACCTGTGGACCCTGGAACGAGTCGGCGTGGTCGTCACCCGGGCAACGGGGGTGGTGTTGTCGAGGGCGTCGGTGTGGCGGCTGCTGACCGGCCGGCTCGAATGGAGCCTGCAACGGCCCGAGCGGCGGGCGGTCGAGCGGGACGAGGCGGAGATCGCCCGCTGGATTGCGCACGAGTGGCCGCGCATCAAAAAGGGGCCGTGAACACACGTGCCTGGATCGTCTTCCTCGACGAATCAGGTGTCTCCCTGCTCCCTCAGATCCGCCGCACCTACTCGCCCCGAGGACGGACTCCGCTCCTGCGGCACTGCCTGAACTGGAAGCGTGCGTCGATGGCCGGAGCCTTGGGCTACCACTCCACCGACCCCGATCGCGGGGCCCGCCTGTGCTTCCACCTCAAGCCCGGCAGCTACGACACCGCCGGACTCATCGAGGTCCTAGGCCGTGTTGCGAAAGCGTGTGCGGTGACGGACGTGCCGTAGTACTCCTGGAGAGTCTCAGAGTCAGGTCTGTTCTCGCTTGGAGTCGTCGATGGCCGTTCGTCGTGTCGTGCCCAACATCCAGTCAGAGGCTGTACAGGAGAGCCGGGAGTTCTATGGCCTATTGGGCTTTAAGGAAGTCATGAACCATGGCTGGATCATGACGCTCGCCTCCCCGTCCGCTCCGGCGGCGCAAGTCAGCGTTATCACCAGCGACAAGACCGCCCCGGTTGCCCCCGACATGAGCGTCGAAGTGGACGACGTGGACGCGGCCTATGCGGTCATGCGGGACAGCGGCGCGGAGATCGTTCACCCCTTGCAGGACGAGGAGTGGGGCGTGCGGCGGTTCTTCGTCCGCGATCCCAGCGGCCGAGTGGTCAACGTGCTGGGCCATCGCTGACACCGTCCCCGCACGACCCAGGAAGGTGCTGGTCACAGCCACTCGTTGATGACCGCGACCAGCACGGTAGCTTCGTAGCGGACCGCGAGCTTGTCATACCTTGTGGCCACGGCGCGGTGCCTTTTGAGGCGGTTGATGCCGCACTCGACCGCGTGGCGGGCCTTGTAGTCCTCCGGGTCGAACTTCGGCGGACGGCCGCCGCGGGAACCGAGCTTCTTGCGGTTGCGGGCCTGGTCGACCTTGTCAGGGACGGTGCAGCGGATTCCCCGGCGGCGCAGGTAGGCGCGGTTCTTGCGGGAGGCGTACGCCTTGTCGGCCCGCACGCGGTCGGGGCGAATGCGTGGCCGGCCTGGTCCGGTGCGGGGCACGCGGATCTTCTCCAGTACGGGTTCGAACTGCGGCGAGTCGCCGCGCTGTCCTGCCGTGACCACGATCGACATGGGCTTCTGACCTTGCTCGACGGCCAGGTGCAGCTTGGTGGTGAACCCGCCGCGGGAGCGTCCGAGTCCGTGATCGCGGGGCTCGTCAAAGACGCCGCCCGGTGGTTCCTTTTGCAGGTCGCCCTGCTTGCGGGCCCCGGCTGCATGCTGATGGGCGCGGCAGACCGTGGAGCGACGCTCAGGTCCCACGTGATCGCACCCTTCGCGTCGGTCAGGGACTGGAGGCGGGTGAGGATCCGGTGCCAGGTGCCGTTCCGCTGCCAGCGACGGAACAGGTCGTAGATCCGGCCCCACGGTCCGTACTCGACGGGCACGTCCCGCCACGGAACACCGGTGCGGACCCGGAACCGTATGCCGTCGATCAGCTGCCGTCGAGGCCAGACGGGAGGCCGCCCCGCCTTCGTACCCTTCGGCAACAGCGGCTCCAACACCACCCACTGCTCGTCCGTGAGATCTCCCCGACCCATGAACCGTGATCATCCACAGCTCAAGATCCAATTTCGATACACGGCCTAGGTGTGCTGTCCCGGGACGTTGGTGACACGCGTGCTGGGTGCTTGAACGGGTGAGGGCCTTCTGGGTTCGGTGTGGATTGCGACATCTGCAC
>NZ_JBFBAX010000032.1:0-73087 GCF_040682395.1 Streptomyces sp. NPDC051207
GCTGCCTCGGCATCACCGTCTGGGGCGTGCGCGACACCGACTCCTGGCGGCCGGAGCACACGCCGCTGCTGTTCAACAACGACGGCAGCAAGAAGCCCGCCTACACCGCCGTCCTCAACGCACTCAACGGCGGCTCCTCCACGCCCCCTTCGGACTCCGGGCCGATCAAGAGCGTCGGTTCGGGCCGCTGCCTGGACGTGCCCGGCACCAGCACCACCGACGGCATCCAGCTCCAGCTGTGGGACTGCCACAACGGCACCAACCAGCAGTGGACGCACACCGCCGCCGGCGAGCTCAGGGTCTACGGCAACAAGTGCCTGGACGCCGCCGGCACCGGCAACGGTGCCAAAGTCCAGATCTACAGCTGCTGGGCCGGCAACAACCAGAAATGGCGCCTCAACTCCGACGGAACCATCGTCGGCGTCCAGTCCGGCCTCTGCCTCGACGCCGTCGCAGGCGGCACCGCCAACGGCACCCTGATCCAGCTCTACTCCTGCTCGAACGGCAGCAACCAACGCTGGACCCGCACCTGAGGGGACCTGCCACGCATTGACAGGGTGAATCGATGAAGACCTGCGGTGCGACTTCCCCCTCCCCTCCACGAAGACATCGCCGGTGATCCGGGGTCGCCGCCGTGGTGGCGGCGACCCTCGCGATCGGCGTACCGCCGCGAGCGCGCGCCACACCTCCAGATCGTCCTCGCCCCACGGCGCGTGCGCCCAGTCCGCCAGCAAATCCGGGTCGCCGCGGGCGATCAGCGCCGTGCGCAGTCCGTCGGCAAGACGGCGCCGCAGCCGTACCGCCGGTGCCTGGGACCCGGGCAGCAGCGGCCGGCGTACGCCGCCGCGGCCCCCGTGACCGCCCCCGTCTCCAGCCGCCGCTCCACGACCGCGACGTCGGGTTCGACGGGCACCGTGAGCCGGTTGTGCGGTCGATGGCATGGTTGCTCCGGGTGTCTGTGCGGACAATGCTTCGGGCGGGCGTCATCCCGTATGACGCCGCTTCAGTCGTTTCGCCCGAGCCTGGCTTCACGGCATGGCGGTCCCGAGGGGCGGGTGTCGTGTCCGGCGGGGCGTACCGGAGTCCCCGGTGCTGCGTACGGCATGGCATCAGCGCTCCCGGGTGTTGTGACGGCGGGGCGTCCCCGAGGCGCCGGTGTTGCGCGGCGGGCCGTACCCGAGTCTCGGGTGTTCCGTCCGGCGGCCCGTACCCGAGGCGTGGGCTTGCGTACGACGAAGGAGACGAAGGGCGGTTCAGCCGCGCAACCCCGACGCCGTCGCGCGCAACTGGGCGTGCAGGCCCCGGTGCGTCTCGCGCGCGGGCAGCCACTCCTTGCGGAGCTTGGCCACGCACGTGTAGTTCGTGTCGCACACGTTGGCCAGCGGGGACTCCACGGCCTGGGTGGCGAACTGGTAGGCGTCCAGCTCCCCGAACCCGTAGTCGCGCACCAGCCACCGCACCAGGTCGAGCTGGGATATGCGGAAGGCGTCCTCCAGGGGGCGCGCCGATCCCGTCGAGATGATGTGCGTGTCCGACTCGATGCGCGGCCAGGGTGTGGCGATTCCCTTGAGGAGCTCGACGATCACCACCGTGTTCATCGCGCACTCGACGGCGACCCCGCAGGTCTCTCCCTCGCCCTGCCGGGCGTGCCCGTCGCCGAGGCTCAGCAGCGCGCCCTCGACGTTCACCCCCAGGTAGCAGGTGACGCCGACCCGCATCTCCGGGGTGTCCATGTTCCCGCCGTGGGCGTCGGGCACCAGGGCCGAGCGGACCTCCAGGTTGGCGGGGGCCACCCCCACGGTGCCGTGCATGGGGTCCATGGGCAGCTCGGCCTCGATGTCGCTGTCGCGGGCCCGGAACAGCGCCGTGCGCCGGGTCCGGTCCAGCTGCCAGATCCACACGGTCTCCGGCAGAGGGGGTTGCAGCGTGGCCGTGGTGGGCGTGGAAGTGAGCGCGCCGAACAGGGGGACCGTGGTGGACGCCGCCCAGTCGCGGGCCGGCTCGATCGACACGAAGTGGACGGCCACGGTGTCCCCGGGCTCGGCGCCCTCGACGTGGAAGGGGCCGGTCTGCGGGTTGAGGAAGGGGAACTCGCAGACCTCGGACACCAGGTCCTTCTCGGAGCGCACCCGGCCGCCGAAGCAGTCCTCCGTGTACAGGTCGAGGACGGTGCCGGGCGCGATGCGTGCCACGGGTGGTGCGCCGCCGAACGTCCAGGCGAACTCGCCGGGTTCGGGCCGCACGGTCAGGATGCGGGGGTCGCTCATCGCTGCGCGGTTCCGTTCTGCCGAGGACCGGTGGGAAAGGGCGTCGAGACAGCCCCCGGGTCCCGGCGGGCTGCGGCTCGCGGGAATCACGTTACGGCGCCCGCCGGTCGGGCAGAAGTGGGTCGCTCCCAGCCGTGGACGACGGCCCGATTGTGGATAACTGCCTCACCCGATCGGGTGGTTGAGCTGCGGATCGAGCGGGAACGGACGGCTGGTCAGGCCCGTTCCGCCACCGACGCCGGATCGTCCAGCACCGCCCGCACCACGGAGTGCGCCGCGCCCAGCAGCGGCCCTTCCGGGCCGAGCCGGGACACGGCGACCGGGCAGGCCGGTCCCGCCGTGCGCCGGGCGAGTTCCTCCCGCAGTGACGGAAGCAGCCAGGGCGCGAGCCCGGCCAGCGCGCCACCCAGCACCACACCCTGCGGGTCGAGCAGGTTGACCGCTCCCGTGAGGGCGATGCCGAGCACCGTACCGGCCTCGCGCAGGGCACGGCGTACGTCCTCGTCGCCCGCCGCGGCGCGGTCCGCGAGCAGCCCGACCCGGTCCTCACCGGGCTCCAGGCCGGCCGCGCGCAGCACCGCCTCCTCACCGGCGTACTGCTCCAGGCAGCCCCGCCCGCCGCACGGGCACGCGGGCCCGTCGGGCCGCACGGGCACATGGCCCAGCTCGCCCGCGAAACCGCGGGTTCCGCTCAGTGGCCGTCCGTCCACGACCACCGCGCCACCAATGCCGATCTCGGCCGACACGTGCAGGAAGTCCCGCGGGGTGCCGTCCCCGAGCCACAGCTCGGCGAGCGCGCCGAAGTTGGCCTCGTTGCCCACGGTCAGCGGGAACCTGACGGGCAGCAGGGCGCCGAGGTCCGTGTCGTGCCAGTCGAGGTTCGGGGCGCGGACCACGGTCCGGGCGTCGCGTGCCACCAGGCCCGGTACGGCGACGGCGAGCCCGGCCGGCCACAGGCCCTCGCCCTGCGCCTCGGCGACGACCCGGTCCACCAGCTCGGTGAGTTCCGCGAGGACCGGTCCGGGCGCCCGGTCGCGGTTCGTGCCGTGGTGCACGGCACGCGCGCGTATGTGCCCGCGCAGGTCGACCGCGCACACCGCGAGGTGATCGACCCCCACTTCGGCGCCTATCCCGGCCGGGCCGCGTCCGCTGACCGCCAGTGCGGACCCGGGACGGCCGACCCGGCCCGGCCGCTCGGGCCCCAGTTCCTCGAGCAGCCCGGAGCGGATCAGCTCGTCCACGAGGGTCGACACCGCGGCACGGGTCAGCCCGATGCGCGAGGCGACGGCGGCGCGCGACAGCGGCCCTTCGGCGCTGACGGTGTGCAGCACCCGGGCGAGGTTGCGGCGACGCATGCCCTGCTGGGTGTCCGGGGTGCGGCGTCCGGGACCGGCGGGGTGCGCCTCGTGCAGCGGTGCGGTCATGCCTGCGTCAGTCCTCAGTCCGTGCGCCGCTCCAGCAGCGGGGCCGCGTCGGAGAGTACCCCGGCGATCCTGGCCAGCGCCGCCTCGTCCCGCTCCACGGCGTCGAGCACCGGCCCGGCGGCGGTGTTCCAGCGGCGGGCGACGGCGGCCGGGTCCTCGCCGGTCAGCAGTCCGGCCGCCTGCGCGGCGGCGCCGAGCGCGACCAGCTCCTTGGCCTCGGGGATCTGCACGGGGCGGCCCGACAGCCGCCGTACGGTCTGCTGCCAGGCGGTGCCGCGGGCGCCGCCGCCGATCAGCAGCAGCGGGGCCGACCGGTCCGCGTCCTCGTCGAGGACCAGGTCGAGAGCGCCCAGCAGCGAGTGCACCGCGCCGTCGTACGCCGCCTGCAGGAGCTGGCCGGCGGTCGTGTCGTGGCGCAGGCCGTGCAGCAGACCGGAGGCGTTCGGCAGGTTCGGGGTGCGCTCGCCGTCCAGGTAGGGCAGCAGCGTGACCGAGGTGCCGGGCTCCACGGCCTCGCGGTCCAGGCCCAGCAGGCTCGCCACCCGGTCGACGGCCAGAGTGCAGTTGAGCGTGCAGGCCAGCGGCAGCCAGTCCCCGCGCGCGTCGGCGAAGCCCGCCACCGTGCCGGTCGGGTCGACGGGCCGCCGCCGCGACACCGCGTACACCGTTCCCGACGTGCCGAGGCTCATCACCGGCGTGCCGGGGCCCACCCCGAGACCCAGGGCGGCAGCCGCGTTGTCACCGGTGCCGCAGGCGACCAGGGTGCCCTTGGAGAACGGCAGGTCGTGGCCGTCGCGCACGGTGCCCGCCACCTCCCCGGGCCGCACCACACGCGGCAGCAGGGCGGGATCGAGGCCGACGTGCGCGAGGATCTCCTCGTCGTACGCCTCCGTGCCGGACGCCCACCAGCCGGTGCCGGAGACGTCACCGCGGTCGGTCGTGCCCTGCCCCGTGAGCCGCTCGGTCAGGTAGTCGTGGGGCAGACGCACCGCTCGGGTCGCGTGGACCGCGTCCGGCTCGTGCTCGGCGAGCCAGGCCCACTTCGTGACCGTGAACGACGCCGCCGGAACCAATCCGGTGCGCTCGGCCCAGAACTCGGCGCCGCCCAGCTCCTCCGTCAGGCGGCGCGCCTGGGGCGCGGAGCGCACGTCGTTCCACAGCAGGGCGGGGCGCACCGGCTCGCCCCGCTCGTCCAGGGTGACGAGACCGTGCTGCTGACCGCCGATCGACACCGCGGCGGCCTCGTGCGCCGCGTCACCGCACTGGCGCAGCGCCTCGCGCAGGGCGTCCCACCACTGGCGCGGATCGCTCTCACGGCCCGTGCCCGAGGACACGGTGTGCGGCGCCTGGCCGCTCGCGACGACCCGGCCGGTGGCCACATCGACGACCAGCGCCTTGGTGGACTGGGTGGACGTGTCCACCCCGACGACGAGCGGACCCTCGGCTGCTGACATCGGGTTTCTCCCTTTTTCCGCGGCTCAGCGGGCTTGTGACCTGGGGTTTTGCGGACGCCTGGGCTTCTGCGAGCCCCGGCGGCGCCCCTCGGGGACATCGTGTCCCTTCCCAGAGGTGCGTCCGCATACTAATTTGTAAAGCGCCATGACGAAATAGTCTCAGCGAGCAAGGAGCCGCGGCATGAGCTACCAGCCCACCCCCGACGACAGGTTCACCTTCGGTCTGTGGACCGTCGGCTGGCAGGGACGGGACCCCTTCGGCGACGCCACCCGCGCCGCCCTCGACCCGGTCGAGTCGGTGCAGCGCCTGTCCGAGCTGGGCGCCTACGGCGTGACCTTCCACGACGACGACCTGATCCCCTTCGGCTCCTCGGACGCCGAGCGCGAGGGCATCGTCAAGCGGTTCCGCCAGGCGCTCGACGCGACCGGCATGCGCGTGCCGATGGCCACCACCAACCTGTTCACCCACCCGGTGTTCAAGGACGGCGCGTTCACCGCCAACGACCGCGACGTGCGCCGCTACGCGCTGCGCAAGACCATCCGCAACATCGACCTCGCGGTCGAGCTGGGCGCCGAGACCTATGTGGCGTGGGGCGGCCGCGAGGGCGCCGAGTCCGGTGCCGCCAAGGACGTGCGCGACGCCCTGGACCGCATGAAGGAGGCCTTCGACCTGCTCGCGGACTACGTCACGAGCCAGGGCTACGACCTGAAGTTCGCGATCGAGCCCAAGCCGAACGAGCCGCGCGGCGACATCCTGCTGCCGACCGTCGGACACGCGCTGGCGTTCATCGAGAAGCTGGAGCGCCCGGAACTGTTCGGCGTCAACCCCGAGGTCGGGCACGAGCAGATGGCCGGCCTGAACTTCCCGCACGGCATCGCGCAGGCGCTGTGGGCGGGCAAGCTGTTCCACATCGACCTCAACGGCCAGTCCGGCATCAAGTACGACCAGGACCTGCGCTTCGGCGCCGGTGACCTGCGGGCCGCGTTCTGGCTGGTCGACCTGCTGGAGTCCGCCGGATACGCCGGGCCGAAGCACTTCGACTTC
Organism: Streptomyces sp. NPDC051207; assembly: GCF_040682395.1. NCBI lineage: Bacteria > Bacillati > Actinomycetota > Actinomycetes > Kitasatosporales > Streptomycetaceae > Streptomyces > Streptomyces sp. NPDC051207. Next base: position 6,191 of record NZ_JBFBAX010000032.1, read on the forward strand.
AAGCCGCCGCGGACCGAGGACTTCGACGGCGTGTGGGCGTCGGCCGCCGGCTGCATGCGGAACTACCTGATGCTCAAGGAGCGCGCCGCCGCGTTCCGCGCCAACCCCGAGGTGCAGGAGGCGCTGCGCGCGGCCCGCCTGGACCAGCTGGCCCAGCCCACCGCCGCCGACGGTCTGGAGGCCCTGCTCGCGGACCGGTCGGCGTTCGAGGAGTTCGACGTCGACGCCGCCGCGGCCCGCGGCATGGCCTTCGAGCGTCTGGACCAGCTGGCCATGGACCACCTCCTCGGCGCTCGCTGAGCCGTCGGGCGGTAGGTCTCCGGGGCGGATCCAGGCCTCGTCAGGTCTCCGGAGCAGGTCACTGGGGACGGGAAGGGCCGGGACGCGTCGCTCGACGTGTCCCGGCCCTCCGTGGCGAGACGCCATGGCCTGCGCGGCACGCGCACGTGCGTGGTCGTCGCTTCCAGGCCGCTGTCATGGCGCGGGGCTGCGCAGCGAGATCAGTTTGGGGGCGGCCCCTCGCCGTCGTGGTGTACGACCACGGAGACTCAACCCGGCGTCGGCCGCTCCGCCTCCGCCAGCGCTGTCGCCGGGTCCTGGGACGCGGCGCCCGCCGGTACCCATCGGCCGCCCACCTCACGGTAGGGCCACCAGCGACCGTCCCTGCCGAGCCGCAGCTGAAGGGCGGAGCCGACGACGGTCCACCGGTTGGCCCGGGGGTGCAGCGGTGGCCGCTCGTCCTCCTCCCAGGCCGCGTCCAGCGCGGCACGCGCGCGTGCGAGGGCCTCGCCCTCCACCGCCCACTCGTCCTCCAGCACGGACAGCTCGGTCACGCCTCCTTGCCGCCACGCGCGTGCCGCCAGCGTCAGGCCGTCCCGGTCGCGCCCGTCGGCGAGGCGATCCGCCACGGATTCGTCCGGGTCACCCGCGGCCAGGCGCGCCGCGTCCTGCGCCACAGTCAGCTCGGCCTCCGGTGCCCGCAGGTCGTGCCCCGGGCGCAACGCCTCCCCGAGCAGACGGTGGGCCTCCGCGGCGGTCCGGGCGGCCAGGTACTCCAGCGCGGCCGGATCGACACCGGGCGCCGGCGCCGCCTCGGTGTCCAGGGGCGGCGGCACACCGGGCACCTCGGGAAGCTCCGGCAGGGCGGGCAGCGGCGGCAGGGCACCGCCCGTCGCGTAGGCCTCCGCCGCGTCGACTCCTTCCGGCCGGTGGGAGTCGGCGGAGGGTGTGCCGCTGCGGGTCTGGAGGCCGTCCAGGACCGCCTGTTCGCCGCGTCCGCGCATCAGCAGCAGCACGAACGGGTCCTGGTCCATCAGCCGCGCCATCTGGTAGCAGAGCGCGGCGGTGTGCGCGCAGTGGTCCCAGGCGCCGCACTCGCACTGCGGCTCCAGGTCGCCCAGGCCCGGCAGCAGCTCGGCACCGGCGTGCGCCACGTCCTCGACCAGATGGGGCGGCATCTCCCGCTCCAGCAGCGCCGCGACGTGCCCGGCCCGCTCGACGGCCATGTCCAGCAGGCGCTCCCACTGCTCGCCGGACAGCTGCTCCAGCAAGACGTCGGCCCGGTGCGCCGTGCGGTCGCGGTCCTGGACGACGGCGGTGATCCGGCCGGGCCGCACCGACACCGCGCCGACGGCACCCGCGCGTGCGAGGCGGCGGCCCGCCTTCAGCTGCGCCGAGTCCAGTGCCGTGTCCTCCAGGGCTTTCAGCCAGGCGTGGCCCCACCACGTCTGCGCGAATCCCTTCCCGCGCGCGGGAGGCAGCGCCGCGAAGGTGCGTTCCGGGTGACCGTCGTACTCGCTCAACGCGTGCCCCCTCGCAGCTCCACCAGATCGGCCAGTTCCGCGTCGGACAGCTCGGTCAGCGCCGACTCGCCCGCACCGAGCACCGCGTCGGCCAGTTCCTTCTTGCGGCTCAGCATGTCCGCGATGCGGTCCTCGATGGTTCCCTCGGCGATCAGCCGGTGCACCTGCACCGGCCGGGTCTGCCCGATGCGGTACGCGCGGTCGGTGGCCTGCGCTTCGACGGCCGGGTTCCACCAGCGGTCGTAGTGCACGACGTGTTCGGCGCGCGTCAGGTTCAGGCCGGTGCCCGCCGCCTTCAACGACAGCAGGAAAACGGGGACCTCGCCCTCCTGGAAGCGGCGCACCATCGTCTCGCGGTCGGCGACGGGCGTCCCGCCGTGCAGGAACTGCGAGTCCACCCCGCGCGCCGCCAGGTGCTGTTCGAGCAGACGCGCCATCCGCACGTACTGCGTGAAGACGAGCACGGCCGCGTCCTCGGCGAGGATGGTGTCGAGCAGCTCGTCCAGAAGCTCCAGCTTCCCGGAGCGCCCCACGATCCTGGGCCGCTCCTCCTTGAGGAACTGCGCCGGGTGGTTGCAGATCTGTTTCAGCCCGGTCAGCAGCTTCACGATCAGCCCGCGCCGGGCCATGCTGCCGGCCCCGGAGATCTCGGCGAGCGCCTCGCGCACCACGGCCTCGTACAGGCCCGCCTGCTCCTGGGTGAGGGACACCGGGTGGTCCGTCTCGGTCTTCGGCGGCAGTTCCGGCGCGATGCCGGGATCCGACTTGCGGCGCCTGAGCAGGAAGGGCCGGACGAGCCGGGCGAGCCGCTCCGCGGCGGCGGGATCCTGGCCGCCCTCGACGGCCTGCGCGTACCGGGCGCGGAACGTGCCGAGCCGGCCGAGCAGCCCCGGCGTCGTCCAGTCGAGGATCGCCCACAGCTCCGAGAGGTTGTTCTCCACCGGGGTGCCGGTGAGCGCCACGCGTGCGCGTGCGCCGATGGTGCGCAACTGCCGTGCGGTGGCCGAGTAGGGGTTCTTCACATGCTGCGCCTCGTCCGCGACGACCATGCCCCACGTCAGCGCGGCCAGCCGTTCGGCGTCCAGCCGCATCGTGCCGTACGTGGTGAGCACGAACTCGCCGTCCGCGAGGTCCTCCAGGGTGCGGTGCGCGCCGTGGAAGCGGCGCACGCGCGTGCCGGGCGCGAACCTCTCGATCTCCCGCTGCCAGTTGCCCATCAGGGACGTCGGGCACACCACGAGCGTGGGCCCGGCGGCCGACGGGTCGGTCTGCCGGTGCAGGTGCAGGGCGATCAGCGTGATGGTCTTGCCGAGTCCCATGTCGTCGGCGAGGCAGCAGCCCAGCCCCAGCGACGTCATACGGGCGAGCCAGTTCAGGCCCCGTCGCTGGTAGTCCCGCAGCGTGGCCGTGAGGGCGTCGGGCTGCGGGACGGGCTCCTGTCGCTCGGGTTGCGCGAGCCGTTCCCGCAGGGTGGCCAGCCATCCGGTAGGGCGTACCTCGACGCGGTGGCCGTCGACCTCCGTCGAGCCGGTCAGGGCGGCGCCGAGCGCGTCGACGGGCGTGATCGTGCCGTCCTGCCGGTCGCGGGCCCGTCGCACCTCCTGCGGGTCGACCAGGACCCACTGGTCGCGCAGCCGTACCAAGGGGCGGGTGGCCTCGGCGAGCCGGTCCAGCTCCGCGTGCGTGAGCTGCCGGCCGCCCAGTGCGTAGCGCCAGGTGAAGGCGAGCAGCGCGTCGGCGGACAGAAACGACGGCAGCTCGGAGGCGGCCTTGCCCGGCCGCGGTCCGCCGCCGGGCGGACCGACCTCGACGTCCGCGGTGAGCTCCCGGACGAGGTCCTTCGGCCAGTGCACGTCGACTCCGGCGGCGGCCAGCACGCGCGTGCCCGCCGAGAGGAGTTCGGTGATCTCGTCATCGGCGAGTTCGACGGCGTCGGGCACGGCGGCCGACAGCAGGGGCGCGAGCGGGGGCCAGGCCCGGGCGGCACGGCGCAGCGCCAGCAGGGCGCCGAGCCGGGCACGCGGCCCGAACGTCTCGCCCGCGGTGCCGCCCCACACCTCGGCGGCGTCCGCGACCAGCGCGGGATCGCTCACACTGTGCACCTGCAGCACGGCCCGGAACGCCACGGCCGTGTCGTCCGTCGCCGTCGTCCCCAGGCCGGGCACCTCGACCCGCAGGGAGAGCCGTACGCCCGTGTCGTGACCCGCGGCCACGTCGGCGGCCCATGCGCGTTGGTCCGGCATGGGCTGTGGCTCGGGCGCCGCGTAGGCGGGGCCGCCCGTGACGAGCGGCGCGGCGGGGGAGCGGGGCAGCGCGTCCGCCACGGCGTCCAGGAAGGCGCGCAGCAGCCGTTCGGGACCGGGCAGCAGAAGGGGCCCGCTGCCGGGCACGGGCACGGCGTGGGCCTCGGGCGGCATCGAGGCGGCGAGACTCCGCACCCGCTCCAGGTCCTCGGCGTGCAGCGGGCCGGCGCGCCAGGCGTCGTGGTCGGCGGGGGACAGGCCGGGCAGCAGCAGCCCGCGCGCCACGACATGCAGGGCGTGCACGGCGACCGTGGCCCAGAACGCGGCTGCCGGGTGGCCCTCCCCGCCGGCACGCACGCGCGTGAGGACGGGCAGGGCCGCACGCACCGGCAACACGACGGCGGGTACGGTCACGACCTCCACGCCGTCGCCGTCGGGTACGACGACGTCCAGGTCCTCGGCCGATCCGGCAGGGACGGCCGGGGGCGATTCGCCGTCGGGACGCCAGAAGGCGACCCGGCCCGTGCGGGCGGGATCACCGGGAACGAAGACGGCACAGCAACGGGCCAGTGCGGAGATCTCGGAGCGGGTTGCCACAGAAGACTGCTGCACGGCGATGGCGCATTCCTCAAATTTGACTACTGGGCGGAGTCGCCGACAGTACAGCACCGATCGCGGTCGTCCCGCATGATTTAGGAGTGACGTGGGTCACTGAATAGGTGTGCCCCCGATGCCCGTCAGGGTCCGGCCTCAGGGACGGCTCAGGGTCGCAGACTGGAACCGCGCGGAGCGCGCGGCCGTTTTTCAGACTGAGAGCGGCAAAGGCCGCGAAGGAGGCGACGCTCATGTCGAAGAACGCCAAGATCGCCGCGGGGGGTGTGGCGGCCGGGCTCATCCTGCTGATCTGGCTGCCCTGGTGGGCCGCGCTTTTGATCGTCCTGGGAGTCCCGGCCGCCGCATACCTCGCCCTCGACCCCTCGCAGCGTCGCAGGCTGCGCCGGGTCAACCGCAGGGAGATAGGCCGCTGACGCCCTAACGCTGCGCGGCGCCGTCCAGGGCACAGGAGTTCACTGCATCGCCGCTCGCGGGCCTGCCCACCGTGTGGTCCGCGGGCGGCGGGGTGCCCCGCTCCACCCAGGCGGTCAGCGCGTCGAACGCCGACCGGTGGCAGGGCAGGATCGGCCGCAGCCGGTCGGGATACGTGTCGTACAGCCCGTCGACATGCGTACCGCCCTCGATGCCGTAGTAGCGGTGCAGTCGGCCCCGCCCGCTCGCGTCGACCATGCGCGCGTACACGTCGGAATCGGCGGCTTTGGGCAGCAGCGCGTCCATGTCACCGTGCAACGTGATCAGCGGCCTGCCGATGCGCCCGGTCAGCGCCACGCGGGACACGGCACGGTGCACGGCGTCGGGGCGTGACGCGTAGTCGTACGACGCGTCGGAGGCGCACGGCGCGAGGATCTGCTCCAGCGTGGTCCCGGCTGAGGCGCCAGGACACGTCGGGTCGTACGCCGGGTCGAACTCGGCGCGGTAGATCTTCTGCGTGAGGCCCCAGTACACCTTCTCGTGGTACGGCCACAGGAACTCCGAACCCCGCGCGAAGCCCGCCCTGTACAGGTCCTCGTCCCGTGCGGTGCCCTGCATCCGCGCCACCGTCGCCGGCAGGGACGTGAGCAGGTTGGGGCCGTGCTTGGTCCACAGGGCGCCCTCCCAGTCCACACCGCCGTCGTACAGCTCCGGGTGGTTCTCCAGCTGCCAGCGGGTGAGGTAGCCGCCGTTGGAGATGCCGGTGATGTACGTCCGGCGCGGGGCGTGCCCGTAGCGCTGGGCCACCACCCGCCGGGCCGCCCGCGTGAGCTCCGTGGTGCGTGTGTTCCACTCCGCGACGGCGTCACCCGGCCGGTCGCCGTCGCGGTAGAAGTCGGTCCCGCTGTTTCCCTTGTCGGTCGCGGCGTAGGCGTAGCCCCGCGCGAGCACCTGGTCGGAGATCGCCTTGTCCGTCGCGTACTGCTTGCGCGTGCCCGGTGCGCCGGTGACGACGAGACCGCCGTTCCAGCGCTCGGGCAGCCGGATCACGAACTGCGCGTCGTGCTGCCAGCCGTGCGTGGCGTTGAAGCGCGAGGTGTCGGGAAAGTAGCCGTCGAGCTGGATCCCCGGCACCCCGGACGGAAGCCGTGTGCCGGTGGCCGTGAGACCCGCCTGGTCGGCCGGGTCGGTGTAGGGCGTGCCGGCCAGACCCGTGGTGGTCAGATCGGCCAGACACGCACTGCGCAGATGGGCGGCGCCCGGCACGCGCAGACGTTCGTGCTGCGCGCAGGAGGCCTCACCCACGGGTGCGGCAGCGGCGGGCGCCGGACCGGTGAGAGCCGCCGCCGTGAGTACGGCGACGACGAACGGAACACCTGGGGACAGACGCATCTGGGCCTCCGGAGCGGAACGCGACAAGGGGAGAGGGCGGAAAAATGAAAACTGGGATCGAGGGCTGCCCCATGGTGCGGGCACCCCACCGCCTCATCCATGGGCCGGGGCCACATGGAATTGCGTCAGCACATAGGGGTTCATCACAGCGAGCGAGACGAAGTCGGCTGCTGAGGAGGTCATCGACAGATCCGCGCGTCCTGGATGACGGCGAAAACGGCCATGCGCCGACCGGGGGAGCGGCCGGAGGCCGAAATCGTTTGCGCCGAGGACCGGCACACCGCGATCATGCCGGGCATGAAGCACGGAAAGGAGGCCCAGCGGCTCCACGGTGAGCGCTGATGGCCCGACACGAGGCGTCCCGGACGCCGTCCCGACAGCCCGACACCCAGCCCGCGCCCCTGACGCCGGCCTGGCTGAGGGCCCACTTCGACCCGCTGCCGTTCCCGGCACGGACGGCTGCCCTGGCACGCTACGCCCGCACTCTCACCCCGCACGCCTACGAGACGCTGCGCCGCACCCTCGACGCCGGTGACGCCGACGAACGGCACACCGCGCTGTTCCTGGCCGTCGTACGGCGTGACCTGGACCGGGTGAGCCAGGCCCTCGACGACCCCCTCCTCGGCCGCCGCGCCCGCGCTGCCGCCGTCCGCCTGCCCGTTCCCGAACCAGCCCTGGTGCGCCTCGCCTTGAGCGAGGTCAGGGCGATCCGTCACGACACCTACCAGCTCCTCGCACGCAGCCGCCGCCGGGAACTCGCCGCCCGGCTGCTGCCCACCGTCCACGAACGGCACGGGTCGCGGGAAGCGGCTGCTCTCCTGCCCGCCTGCCCCGCGGAGACCGTGAGCGCCTGGCTGCCTCGCGTCGAACCGGGCCCCGGCATCCTCAACTCCCTGGCCCGCACCGCACCCCGCGCCGTCGCCGCCCATCTGGCGGCGCAACGCCAGCGACAGAGGCCCCGGCAGGCGTACGGCTTCGCCAACCGGTATCGCGCCGTGGCGTCGCTCGCGGCCCGCCGTGATCCCGACGCCGCCCTCGTGCTGCTGGCCCGCGCCCCCGACCTCCTCACGCCCCTCGCGGTCCGCGCCGCGCTGTACCGGCCCGCCGAGGCCCTGACGCTCCTGCGCGCGGCCCGGCCGGACGCCGAGGGGCAGCGCCCGCAGCGCCCCGTCCAGGCCGGTGCGTTGCCGCCCGCCCTGCGCCGCACCCTGCGTGACCTGCCCACGGCGGACCTCGCGGCGCTCGCCGGGTACTGCCCGGCCACCGGAAGCCGGGGACGGGCGCTCCACCACTACGACGTGGCGCCCGACGGGTTCCTCATGCTGCTGCCTCCCGCCGAGCGGCGCCGCGTCGCCGAAGCCCGCGTGCAAGCAGGCCGAGGGCTGCGCGGAGCACCGCTCGCCACCTTGGCGGCGCTCGACCCCGCCGACCGCGCGGCGCTGTTGCTGCCGCGCATGAAAAAGGCCGCTCGCAGTCCGGGGGGCCGGGCCCGGCTAGCCGTGGCCCTGCCCTTGGCCGACGGTGAGCCCCTGCTGCGCGACCTGGCGGACAACCACCGCGCGCACCTCCGCGCCGCCGCCTGGCCCGCTCTGCTGGCCTGCGCAGAACTGGCAGGCGATCCCGAGCAGTTCGCGCGGGTCGCCCTCGACTGCGAACGGGCCTGGCACGACCGGGACGAGGTGCGGGGCACCGCCCTGCGGCAGCTCGCGGGCGTGGCCCCCCGGCTGCTCTCCGCGCTGCCCGACCGTGTGCTGCGCGACGCCGTCCTCACCGCCGTCCAGTCCCGGGACTCGACGGCCGCCACCCTGAGCGCGGCGGAACGGTTGCTGTACCGCGTGATTCAACGGGCCGCCGCGCAGGGCAGGGCGGAGCGCGCGGCATACGCCGCCGGCCTGCTCGGCGAGTTCGCCGCCGTGCCTCGCCCCACCACGTCGCCGGCCCCGCTGCGGGTGGACGAGGAGGGCGCCCGGGCCGTCTGGGCGGCGGCATCGCGCACAGAGGCAGTACGCCGCCCGGCGACGGTGATCACCCTCGCCGAGCTGCTCGGACCGCACTTGGCCGCGCTGCCCGGCCTCGACGCCGAGGTCGGGAACATCGCGGTCCAGGGCGAACACCCACGGCTCGTGGCCCGCGCCGCGGCGGCCTGGGTACGACCCTCGCACCTGCGTGAACAGCGCTGCGGTGAGCTGCTCGCCGTGGACCCGTCCCTGGTGGCCGTGCCTCTCGTTCAGGAGACCGTCGCGGCCCGCCGGACGGATCTGCTGGACCTCGTCATCGCCGCCGCGGGGGACGGGATGACGGGCAGGCTCCGTACTCGCGCAGCCGTCCCGTGGACGTCGTGCCTGCCACCCGGCGTCACCGGCCGCTGGCTTCCGGCCCAGGCCGACGCGTGGCACGAGCACCACGCGCGCGTGGCCGAGGACGACACCGCGCCTCTGCACATGCGCACCCGTGCCGTGAGGCACGTCAGACACCCGGCACGGCTGGCGTCGCTCGCCGACGACGGGCCCCAGCCGGTCGCGGCGACGGCACTCGCGGTGCTCGGTGAGACCACCGGGCAGCCGGACGGGGACGCGGCGGACCTGCGCGACCTGCTGCTGCGGCACGCGGCGACCGGCGGCGTGCGCGGCCGGGCCGCGATGACCGCCCTCCGGCGCCTGCTCGAACAGCTCCCGGTCACCGACGCCGTGACACTGCTGGGATCCGTGGCGGCCACCGTGGACGCCCCGGTCGGCGCCCGCAAGGAGGCCGCCCGGACGCTGGGCGCGCTGCCCGGCGAAGACGCCTTCGAGGCGCTCCTCACCGCCTGGGACACCCTCGGGCAGCATCCCGACGTACGGGCCTCGCTGGCCGGTGCGCTGCTGCCCCGGATCGACCGCGCCGCCGCGGCCGACCGGCTCCTCGGCGCGGTCCACGAACCAGCCGTCCGCGACGCGGTGGTGCACGCGCGTGTGCAGATGGGTTCGGACGCCGTGGCGGAGGCCTACACGATGTTCCTGATGCTCCTCGTCGCAGAGGGCGACGAGGAGACCGTCGTCGCCGTGTGTGCGGTCTTGCCGTCGTGGTCGGCCGATCCGACAGGCGTGCTCGCCGGACTCGTCACCGATGCGGGGCGTTCCCGCAGGGTGTGGCAGGCCGCCGCACGCTGGCTGCTCGGCGGGCTGTCCGGCCCGGCGGCCGGGTCGGTCGCCGCCCACGCCTTCCGGACGCTCGCCGAACGTGCCCGCTCCCAGGACCCACGGGCCCGCGCCGACGCGCTGCGGCGGCTGCACGCGTGTGTGGACGCCCTGCGCCCGCACCAGACGGTTCGCACGACACCGGAAGTGCTGGAGGAACTGGCCGACGCCCTGGAGGAGGCCGGACTGCACGCCGACGCCGCGTGGCTCGGCCGGGACACGGCCCTGGACGCCGTACGGCACGGCAGGCACGACGAGCGACGGTGGGACCGGCTGCTGCGGTTGTGCGAGGCGGCGCCGGGCCGGCTGCCGGCAGTGGAGCACCCGTCCGTGGACTTCCGGCACGCACGCGTGCGAGATGCCGCACTCATGGCGGCGCGGTTCCTGCGGGCCCGCGGCACCGGGGTGGCGGGCCGGCTCGCGCTGCACCTCGTGCACGGCGCCGGCCGGGCGGCCGACTGGGACGAGCCGTGGCGGGCCGAACTCGACGCGCTGCGGGCCCACCGGGACCCGGACACCGCGACGGAGGCGCTGCTGATCGACCCCGACGACGGCCGCTGAATGACGGCCGCTGAACGACGGTCGTGGTGCGGCGGCCGATGAACGGGAGGCGCAGCCGGGCCGTACCGCCATCGGGCTCAGTCGGGCCGTACAGGCCGGCTTGTCCAACCGGGCCCTACCGCCACCTCGCTCAGCTGGGCCGTACCGCCATCTTGTCGAGCGCTTCCAGCAGACCGGGCAGTTCCGGGCCGCGGCCCACGGGCAGGACCTCGCCGGGTTCCTCGTCCAGCAGGACGAACGCGATGTCGTCGGTCCTGGCCACCAGCGACCAGCCGGGGCCGTCGGCACGCAGCGTCCGCGCGTCACCCGGTGCGAACGACGACCGGACCCGGCCGAGGGGCGGCGGCGAGTCGACGTAGGCCCTGGCCTCGGCGAGGACCCGCCGAATTCCGCCGTGTCCCCTGGGCCCCTCGGGAGCGCCCTGCCCGGCCTCGACCGACGCCTCGGACGCCCCCGCGGCAGCTGCCCGGCCCTGGGAGGCATCCTCCGGGGCTGTCGTAGCAGCCTCCGAAGCGGCACCCTCCGGGGCTGTCACAGCAGCCTCCGAAGCGGCACCCTCCGGGGCTGTCGCAGCAGCCTCCGAAAGGACACCCTCCGCACCCACGAACTCCGCGTCGTCGATCTGCTCCCGCCACGCCGCCCACTGCAGCGCTATCTCGTCGGCCCCCAGGCGGCGCTGCGCCGGACCCCAGATCGAGGTGTCCGGCGGTGACAGCGGGGCACGGTCCGTGAGCTCGGGGGCGGGATCGTGCGGCGGAGGCACGTTCGGCGCCGCGACGGCGACCGCGAGGGGCCAGCCGGGCAGGGCGGCGACGACGCTGCGCTCGTCCGGCGACAGGTCGTACTCCATGCCGCAGTCCCAGGAGGCGATGGCCACGGCGACCAGCGACACGTCGTCCACCACCACGGTCCACCTGGCGCCGTCGCCGTCCTGGCCCAGCACCAGGCCGTAGCCGTCGGCAAGCGGGGGGAGACCGAGCGCGGCGCACGCCTCCGGGTAGTCGTCGCCCAGCACACTCGGGAACTTCGCCGGCGTCAGCAGCACCGCCGTGAGCACATAGAGCGCATCGTCCTCGGCGGCGACGGCGTTCTCATCCGTCCCGGCCATCCCAGCCTCCCCATCGGTTCGTCCAACGGCGCGCACCCTAATGCGCCGGGAACGCCCTTGTCACGACTCCCAGGCCCATCCGGAGCTGCGGCTTTCCGGCTGGACAGGCCGCGTCGGCCGTGCGGCGGGTCCCCGCATCAGGCCGCCGGCAGCCCCAGGAGGGCGCGCGCCACGGCCTGCGGAGACTGCCCGCGCTCCCGGGCGAGCGCGATGACGGCCCGGCACGCGAGCTCACTGACCCCGAACGACAGGGCCTCCGGAGACACCCATTCCGCGGCCTCGTCCATCCGCTCCCGGTCGTCCTCCGCGGACGCCGAGACGTAGACAGCGGCGGCTTCGAAGAGATTGTGCGCGCCTTTTTCCCGGCCGGTGTCCCTCTCCGTGCGCCGGGCACTGACCCGTTCCGCCCAGGACCTGCGGAGCCTGCCGAACATGCCGACCACCGTCCCTCATGTCACCGCCGTTGTTGCCGACCGTACCTCCCTCACTGCTCAACGTAGAGTTGGAGACCCGGCGGCAGAAGGGGGACGACGCGGTGCAGCGCTACGCTCGGCTGGAGCAGATCCGGCGGATGGATCCGTACGAGGACGCCTCGGAGATCTACCGGCTCTCCTCGGCATACGAGTTCCCGTGGGACTTCACCCGCGCTCTCGAACTGGCCCTCTACCGCACGTACGCGGTGCCCTCCATCGGCCGCCTGCTGGCCGAAACGGCGGAACTGACCGACCGCACCCAGAAGCGGTACGACGACACGTCGCTGCTACTCGACGCGATCGTGGAACACGGCTTCGGCAGCCCGCAGGGCACGACCGCGATCCGCCGCATCAACCGGATGCACCGCAGCTACGACATCAGCAACGACGACATGCGGTACGTGCTCTGCACGTTCGTCGTGGTGCCCAAGCGGTGGATCGACGCCTACGGATGGCGCAGGTTCTCGCGCCACGAGACCGTCGCCTCCACGGTGTACTACCGCACCCTGGGCCGCCACTTGGGCATCAAGGGCATCCCCGGCACCTACGAGGAGTTCGCCGACTGCCTCGACAGCTACGAAGCCGCTTACTTCGACTGGGACGAGGGCGCCCGCAGGGTGTCGGACGCCACGCTCGACCTGATGGGTTCCTGGTATCCGCGCCCGGTGCGCCCGCTGCTGCGCACGGCGACGCTCGCCCTTCTCGACGAGCCGCTGCTGCGGGCCTTCCGCTACACCCCGCCCGCGCCCGGCACGCGCGCGTTGGTGCGCCGTGCGGTGCGGCTGCGGGGGCGCGTCGTCCGTCTGCTGCCCCCGCGGCGCGAACCGCACCACGCGCGCCAGAACTGGGAGATCAAGAGTTACCCGGACGGCTACCGGCTCGACGACCTGGGCACTCACCCGGTCCCCGGCGTGCGCGGCTGTCCCGTCCGGCACGTCGACGGGCCGGCCGTCGAGTGACCGTCGTCGTCTGATGCCGTCCGGGGCCGGCAGGCGCCTGACCGCAAGCCGTCAGCCGGATCGGACCGCCAGCGCGAGGAACCGGGCGTCCTCGTCGACGTACGACGTCATCCGCCACCCCGAAGCCGCCAGCAGCGGACGGAGATTCGGTTCGGCCCGCAGGTCGGCAGGGGTGACCCGGCGGCCCTGGCGTGCGGCGAGCGCGGCCCTGCCGATCGGGTGGAACAGCGCCAGTCTGCCCCCGGGGCGCACCACGCGCGCCAACTCGCGCAGGTTCTCGCGCGGGTGCGGCAGATGCGCGACCAGCCCCGCCGCGAACACGGCGTCCAGTGACCCCGAACGCAGCGGCAGGGCCGCCACGTCCGCGAGCAGCAGGTGCCCCTCACGATCCCGTCCGGCCCGTACGGCGGCCTGGAGCATGGCCGGTGTCAGATCCGCGCCGACGACCACCCCTGAGGGCCCCACCGCGGAGCGCAGCGGCGGCAGGGCGCGGCCGGTGCCGCAGCCCGCGTCGAGCACGCGGTCGCCCTTGCGCAGCCCGAGATCGGCGACGGCCGCCGCGAAGGCCGGGCCGTCGTCGGGGAACTTGGTGTCCCAGTCGGCGGCGCGGGCGGTGAAGAACTCCTGCACGTGCGTGTGGTCGTCGCTCATGCCCGCATGATGCCGCACCCGGGTGTGTGACGCGGCGGACGGAGCGTGCGGTCCCGTGTACCGGAACGTGGGGTGCGGCGGACCGGGGAACTGGCTCCTCACCGCCGCCTCCGCCATCGGCACCGGCATCTGGCCCATGCACTTCGTGGCCCTGCTCGGCTTCGGTGTCGGCGGCACGGACATCCGGCACGACGTACCGCTCACCATCGTGAGCCTGCTCGTGGCCGTGGCCGTCGTCAGCGGCGGCGTCTTCGCCGCCGCCCACAGCCGTGACCGCGGCCGGGCACTGCTGATCGGCGGCCTCAGCACCGGGCTCGGCGTCGTGAGCACGCACTACCTGCATGGCCGCCGTACGGCTGCACGGGCACGTGCACTACGTCCGCGTCGAGGACAGAGACCGCGGCATGGGCAGGGACTTCCTCACGCAGGCCAACCGCCGCATCGCGCAGTCCGAGGCGTTGCACCTGTTCGACAGCGACCGGCTCGGCCTGTCCGTGGTCAGCAGGTTCGCGCCCCGGCACGACGTCACGGTGCACCTGCGGCCCTCGCCACACTGCTGCACCACCGCGGTCGTCCTGCTGCCCACCGCCCTGCTGCACACCGGTGCGACGGAACGTTCCAGCGGCGACGCGGCGAAGACCGGCAACCCCAGGAGCGCACGCACCCGCGTGTGCCGTCGGCTGAGGCGCGGCCTCGACGGGGGTCAGTCCGCGATGTTCTTTTCAGCCACGACCTTGTCGATCGTGACGCGGACGAGAAGCTCGCCAGGAACGCCGTTGCGCGCGCCGAACTCCTCGGCGCGCTCCTCGCCCATGTACCGCGCCCCGATCCGCGCCGCCCAGTGCCGAACCTCCGCAAGCTCCTCCGAGAGCCGGGCACGTCCCTGCAGCACGACGAAGTCGAACGGCGGCCGGTCGTCGTCCACGCAGAGGGCGACCCGGCCGTCACGGGCGAGATTGCGCCCCTTGACGGTCGACCTGCCGGTGGTGAAAACCACCTCGTTCCCGTCCAGCAGGAACCAGATCGGCGTCACATGCGGGCTGCCGTCAGCCCGAACGGTCGAGAGCTTTCCGGTGCGGGTGCCGTGGGAGACGAACACCCGCCACTCGTCGTCGGTCATCTTCTGTGCCATGCCTCCATCCTCCTTGCCCGCAGCCAGACGGTGGGGAAGGCTGGCTTGGGGAGATCCTCCGGTCAGGGGGAGACATCGCACGGGGAGAACACGGGGAGACCGGACCATGGCGCGGACCAAGGGACTCGGCTGGCTGCTGGACGACCTGACCGAGCGCGTCCCGCATGTGCGGCACGCACTGGTGCTGTCCAACGACGGACTGGTGACGGGGGCGAGTACGGGACTGCGGCGCGAGGACGCGGAACACCTCGCCGCCGTGTCGTCCGGGCTGCACAGCCTCGCCAAGGGCTCGGGGCGGCACTTCGGCGCGGGTGACGTGCGCCAGACGATGATCGAGTTCGACGACGCGGTGCTGTTCGTCACCGCGGCAGGCACCGGCAGCTGCCTGTGCGTCCTGAGCGGTGCGGAGGTCGACATCGGCCGGATCGCCTACGAGATGACCCTGCTCGTGAACCGGGTCGGCGAGCACCTCGACGTGGACGCGCGGCATCCGGAACGAAAGCCGCCCATGGACCTCTGACCTGCGCCTTTGCTCTGCCTCGTGGAGTTATCCACAGGCTCGCCACGAGATGCGCGCAAGCGGCTACGGTTTTTTCCCGAGGCCGCCCGACCAGGCGGGCCGTCCACTCCACGGGGGAGACCGACCATGACCGGCAAAACCGCCACCGCACCGACGACCACCATGCTCTCGCCGAGCCGAGCCGCGCGAGAGCTGGAACTGAAACGGGGCGAGTTCGACCTCGCCGTGCACCTCGGCCGCATCAGGACCGTCCGCGACGAGCGCGGCGGACGTGTCGCCCGCGAGGAGATCGAGCGCCTGCGTGCGGAGGAGGACTTTCCGGCCGGGCTGCGCAAGCGCGTCGCAGCCGTCGGCACCAAGGACGGGGCGGCCCTCCTCGACGTGCCCCCAAGCAGGTTCACCCGCCTCGCCCGCCTGGGCCTCGTCGTGCCCGTGAAGTTCTACCTGAACCGGTACCGGGCCGTCGTCTGGCTCTACCTTGCGGAAGAACTCGAGCAGTTCGCGGCCGACGAGAACAACGCGCCGCTGCTGAAAGGCCGCACACCCGAAGGCCTGCGGAGCCAGTCGGAGGCCGGAGTCGACCTGCGCCCGCGGAACTGGCGGGGACGCCACCTCGGGTTCCTGCTGCGCCAGGCCGACGGCGACCCCTGGGCCCGTGCCGCCGCCGTGACCTGTCTGCTCGATCCCGTCCAGGTGGCGGAGACGGTCAGGGATCCCTACGAACGTGCCTACGTCAGCCGGTTGCGGCCCGTGCTCCCCACTCACGGCGCGCCCGGATCGCCGGCCGCACGCCTCGCCCGGGACATCATGACCGCGCGCGACCCGGACGAGATCGGCTGGCTCCGCGCCGACCTGGTACGGGCACTGGACGAAGCACGGGCCCACCACCCCGCTCCCCGTCCGGCACAGAAGCCCGCTGCGGCAGGCCCGCACACGAAGCGGAACACCGCCGGGCCCGTGCAGGTCCTCGCCGCGCGGGGGCAGGGCACCACCGAGCCGCGACAGGACACGGCTGGCGCGGACAGGCCACGCGGCCTGCGCGGCTGGCTGCGCCGCAGGGGAACGCGGCCTACAGCGCCCTGAACAGCCCTTCCTGGACGACGGACACGAGCAGGCGCCCCTCGATGTCGTAGATCCGGCCCCGGGCCAGGCCCCGCCCGCCCGTCGCGATCGGCGACTCCTGGTCGTACAGGAACCACTCGTCCGCGCGGAATGGCCGGTGAAACCACATCGCGTGATCCAGCGACGCCATGTCGAACCCTCGCGGACCCCACAGGGGCTCGACGGGGATACGCACGGCGTCCAGCAGCGTCATGTCGCTGGCGTAGGTCAGCGCGCAGGTGTGCACCAGTGGGTCGTCGCCCAGCGGGCCCACCGCGCGCATCCACACGGCGCTGCGCGGATCGGCGTCCTTGATCTCCTCGGCGGTCCAGCGCAGCCGGTCGACATAGCGGATGTCGAAGGGCTGACGGCGGGCCATCCGCTGCAACTGCTCCGGCAACTCGCCCAAGTGCTCCCGGATTTCGTCCACGACCGTCGGCAGCGACTCGGGGGACGGAACCTCGCGGGCCGGTGGCAGCTGGTGCTCGAAACTTCCCGGTTCAGGCTTGTGAAAGGAGGCGGTGAGATTGAAGATCGTGCGGCCCTGCTGCACCGCGCTGACCCGGCGGGTGGTGAACGACCGCCCGTCCCGTACCCGCTCGACCTGGTACACGATCGGCACGCCCGGCCGGCCGGGCCGCAGGAAGTACGCGTGCAGCGAATGCACAGGACGATCGCCCTCCGTGGTACGCCCGGCGGCGACCAGCGCCTGCCCGGCGACCTGGCCGCCGAAGACCCGCTGCAAGGACTCCTGCGGGCTGCGCCCACGGAAGATGTTGACCTCGATCTGCTCCAGGTCGAGCAGGTCGACAAGGCTCTCGGCCGGGTTCGTCATGGGTGGCGATCTCCTGTGCTCACAACTGGCCGACGTCGGTGACGCGCACGATCGCACGGCCCTCCGCGTCGGAGGCGGCGAGGTCGACCTCCGCGCTGATGCCCCAGTCGTGGTCGCCGTTCGGGTCGTCGAAGATCTGGCGGACGCGCCACAGACCGTTCTGCGGCTCCTCCTGGATCACCAGCAGCTTGGGCCCGCGGGCGTCGGGACCGGTGCCCAGCTCCTCGTACTCGTCCCAGTACTTGTCCATCGCCTCGCCCCACGCCTCGGCGTCCCAGCCGGTCTCGGCGTCCATCTCGCCCAGCTCCTCGATCTGGTCGAGCGCCGCGAGCTCGACCCGGCGGAACATCGCGTTGCGGACCAGCACGCGGAAGGCACGCGCGTTTGTGGTGACGGGCTTGACCTCGTCGGCCTTCTCCTGGGCCTCCTCGGCCGTCATCTCCTCCGGGTTGGCCAGCTGCTCCCACTCGTCCAGCAGGCTCGAGTCGACCTGGCGCACCATCTCGCCCAGCCACTCGATCAGATCCTGCAGGTCCTCGGACTTGAGGTCGTCGGGAATGGTGTGGTCGAGGGCCTTGTAGGCGCCGGCCAGGTAGCGCAGCACGATGCCCTCGGTGCGGGCCAGTTCGTAGAACGACACCAGCTCCGTGAAGGACAGCGCCCGCTCGTACATGTCGCGGACGACCGACTTCGGCGACAGCGGATGGTCACCGACCCAGGGGTGGCTCTTGCGGTACGTGTTGTACGCGTGGAAGAGCAGCTCCTCCAACGGCTTCGGGTACGAGATGTCCTGGAGACGCTCCATGCGCTCCTCGTACTCGACCCCGTCCGCCTTCATCGCGGCCACGGCCTCGCCGCGCGCCTTGTTCTGCTGGGCGGCCAGGATCTGCCGCGGGTCGTCCAGCGTGGACTCCACGACGGACACCATGTCCAGGGCGTACGACGGCGACTCGGGGTCCAGCAGCTCGAACGCGGCGAGGGCGAACGTGGACAGCGGCTGGTTCAGCGCGAAGTCCTGCTGAAGGTCCACCGTGAGGCGGACGATGCGGCCCTCGGCGTCCGGCTGGTCCAGCGTCTCGACGACGCCGCCGTGCAGCAGCGACCGGTAGATGGCGATGGCCCGCCGGATGTGCCGCAGCTGCTGCTTGCGCGGCTCGTGGTTGTCCTCCAGCAGATGCCGCATCGCCCTGAAGGCGTTGCCGGGCCGGGCGATCACCGACAGCAGCATCGTGTGCGTCACCCGGAAACGGGAGGTCAGCGGCTCCGGCTCGGACGAGATGAGCTTCTCGAAGGTCTGTTCCGTCCACCCAACGAAACCCTCGGGCGCCTTCTTGCGGACGACCTTGCGGCGCTTTTTCGGGTCGTCACCGGCCTTGGCGAGGGCCTTCTCGTTCTCGATGACATGCTCGGGGGCCTGGGCGACGACGAAGCCCTCCGTGTCGAAGCCCGCCCGGCCGGCCCGGCCCGCGATCTGGTGGAACTCACGCGCGCGCAGCGTGCGCACCCGGCTGCCGTCGTACTTGGTCAGCGCCGTGAACAGCACCGTGCGGATGGGGACGTTGACACCCACGCCGAGCGTGTCCGTGCCGCAGATGACCTTCAGCAGGCCCGCCTGCGCGAGTTTCTCCACCAGGCGCCGGTACTTCGGCAGCATGCCGGCGTGGTGGACACCGATGCCGTGCCGGACGTACCGCGAGAGGTTGCGGCCGAACTTGGTGGTGAAACGGAAGTTGCCGATCAGCTCGGCGATCCGGTCCTTCTCCTCGCGCGAGCACATGTTGATGCTCATCAGCGCCTGCGCCCGCTCCACGGCCTGCGCCTGCGTGAAGTGCACGATGTACACGGGGGCCTGCCGCGCCTCCAGCAGATCGGTGAGCGTCTCGGTGAGCGGGGTGTACCGGTACTCGTAGGACAGCGGTACCGGACGGGTCGCCGAGCGGACCACGGAGGTGGGGCGGCCGGTGCGGCGCGTGAGGTCCTTCTCGAAGAAGGAGACGTCGCCGAGCGTGGCCGACATGAGGACGAACTGCGCCTGCGGCAGTTCCAGCAGGGGGATCTGCCAGGCCCAGCCACGGTCCGGCTCCGCGTAGAAGTGGAACTCGTCCATGACGACCTGGCCGACGTCCGCGTTCTTCCCGTCGCGCAGGGCGATCGAGGCGAGCACCTCGGCCGTGCAGCAGATCACCGGGGCGTCGGCGTTGACGGAGGCGTCGCCAGTGAGCATGCCGACGTTCTCGGTGCCGAACAGCTTGCACAGCTCGAAGAACTTCTCCGACACCAGCGCCTTGATCGGTGCCGTGTAGAAGGTGACCTCGTCGCGGGCCAGGGCGGCGAAATGGGCACCCGCCGCGATCATGCTCTTGCCGGAACCGGTGGGCGTCGACACGATCACGTTCGCACCGGAGACCACCTCGATCAGCGCCTCCTCCTGATGGGGGTAGAGCGTGAGACCGCGCTCCTGCGCCCAGGACTCGAAGGCTTCGTACAGGGCGTCGGGGTCGGCGGTCGGCGGCAGCTGATCGATGAGGGTCACGCCCCCATCTTGCCTGGCCCCCCGCCCGATGCGGGAATCGGATGCCCGGCCGAAGATCGCGAACGCTACGCTGTGTCGCCGACGGCGCGTCAGCGCCCCCGGTCAACTGGACAGCGCTATGCGAGGGATGGGGCGGGCTACGGCGATGATGGGACCAGCGCACTCACTGTCGGGCGCCGCCGCCTGGCTCGGTGCCGGAGCGGCGGCCGCCGCAGCCGGACACACGATGCCCTGGCCCGTCCTGCTGGTGGGCGCGCTGCTCTGCGCCGGGGCCGCGCTCGCCCCCGACCTCGACCACAAGGCGGCCACCATCTCGCGGGCCTTCGGACCGCTGTCGCGGGGGCTGTGCGAGATTGTCGACAAGCTGTCCTACGCCGTCTACAAGGCGACGAAGAAGCAGGGCGACCCGCGCCGCTCGGGCGGGCACCGCACGCTCACGCACACCTGGCTGTGGGCCGTGCTGATCGGCGCGGGCACCTCGGTGCTGGCGGTGACCGGGGGACGCCGGGCCGTGCTGGCGATCCTCTTCGTGCACATCGTGCTGGCGATAGAAGGGCTGCTGTGGCGGGCGACCCGCGGCTCCAGCAGCGACGTCCTGGTCTGGCTGCTGGCGGCGACCAGCGCCTGGATCCTCGCGGGTGTCCTGGACAAGCCGGGCAACGGCGCGGACTGGCTGTTCACGGCGCCGGGCCAGGAGTACCTGTGGCTGGGGCTGCCGATCGTGCTGGGCGCGCTGGTGCACGACCTCGGCGACGCGCTGACGGTGTCCGGCTGCCCGATCCTGTGGCCGATCCCGGTCGGCCGCAAGCGGTGGTACCCGATCGGGCCGCCGAGGGTCATGCGGTTCCGGGCGGGCAGCTGGATCGAGCTCAAGGTGCTGATGCCGGCGTTCATGCTGCTCGGCGGGTTCGGCTGCGCGGCGGCGCTCAACTTCATCTGACGGCGGGTGCCGTTCTGGCGGCCGGTGCCTTTGCTCCTCCTGCGCACGGGGGCCGACCCTCGCCCGGTGCCGCTCCGTTGGCCGGAGCCCGGCCCCCAGTAGCCGCCCGACCCACGGGAGCAGCCCGGCCGGTGACAGCACCCCGATGCACGGGAACGGGAGCAGCCCGACCCGTCGCAGCCCGGCCGGCGGCAGCAGCCACCCGGCCCGGGGGAGCAGGCGTCCGCCTCGGGGCCGGCTCCTCAGCCGGTGCCCTGCCCACCCCGGCCGCCGCCGTACCGCCGCTCGAAGCGGGCGAGCCGGCCCTCGGAGTCCACCGTGCGGGCCTTGCCGGTGTAGAACGGGTGGCTCTCCGAGGAGATCTCCACGTCCACGACCGGGTAGGTCTCGCCGTCGTCCCACTCGATGGTCTGGTCACTGGTCGCGGTCGACCGGGTCAGGAAGGCGTACCCGGCGGAGCGGTCACGGAAGACGACGGAGTGGTAGGCGGGGTGCTTGTCCTGCTGCATGGCTGCTCCTCGTGCGGAGTCGGCGGCGGGGTGGTGGGGCGGGCCGCGCGGTGGGCGGCCTCAGCCGGGCAGGCTGTCCTCGTCGATGATGTGCACGGCGGCCTCCTCGGCGGAGGCGGCCGCGCCGTCGATGCCCACGTCCATGGCGACGAGTGCCTCCTCCTCGTCCTCGTGCGCCCCTTCGTCGGGCGCGACGAGCCGGCCGGAGCGGGCGTGGCCGACCTCGTTGTCCAGGAGTTCGCCGTCGGTGCCCTGGGAGTCGCCGAGACCGTCGCCGTCTGGGGGTGCGAGGTCGGGCGTCTCCTCGGCGAGGCGCTGATCCAGCGTTTCGCCGAGGAGACGCTCAGCAGCCGTCACGCCGACGTGTTCCACCGCGAGGGGCCGTTCCGGCGGGGACCAGCCGCGGTCGAGCGGGTCGTCGACACCGTCGTACTCGAGGGTGTCCTCCGCGTCGAGCAGGCCCGTGTCCTCCCGCTGCTCGGATCCGTCGGGCTGGTAGACGTCGTCTCCCCATCCGTCGGCGCTGTTCACGGGTACCTCCAGGGGGTGAGGACGGGCCCCTTCCCGTCGCGGACCGCGGTGGGTCACGTCTGCCGGGAGCACAGGCGCCACCCGTCGCCGGACCACATCGTTCCCGGGCGCTCCCCGAGCCGGTGCCTTCCTCCAGCCTTCCACCCCGGTTCGGGACCGCGCAACGGCAGCGGGCAGCACCTGGTGACCGGCCGGCCACGGCCCGCCTCGAACCTCGCGGCTCCCGGTCGCCGGTCCGCCCCGGGGGCGCGGACGGCGCCCGGCCGGGTCATCCGTGCCACGACCGCCACAGCGCCGCGTACGCCCCGTCGGCCGCGACCAGTTCGTCGTGGCTGCCGAGCTCGCTGATGCGGCCGTTCTCCACGACGGCGATCACGTCGGCGTCGTGGGCGGTGTGCAGTCGGTGGGCGATGGCGACCACGGTGCGGCCGTCGAGAACCCGGGCCAGGGACCGCTCCAGATGACGCGCCGCCCGTGGGTCGAGCAGGGACGTCGCCTCGTCCAGGACCAGGGTGTGCGGGTCGGCCAGCACCAGGCGGGCCAGTGCGATCTGCTGGGCCTGCGCCGGGGTCAGCGCGAGGCTGCCGGAGCCGACCTCGGTGTCCAGGCCGTCGTCCAGCGCCCGTGCCCAGCCGTCCGCGTCCACGGCGCCCAGCGCCGCCCACAGCTCGGCGTCCTCGGCGCCCGCACGGGCGAGCCTGAGGTTGTCGCGCAGGGAGCCGACGAAGACGTGGTGCTCCTGGTTGACGAGGGCGACGTGGGAGCGGGTGCGTTCGGCGGGCATCCGGGAGAGTTCGGCGCCACCCAGGGTGATGGTGCCGTCCCGGGGCCCGTAGATGCCGGCCAGCAGCCTGCCCAGGGTGGACTTGCCGGCGCCCGAGGGGCCGACCAGCGCCAGCCGCGTGCCCGGTGGCACCTCCAGGGACACCTTGCGCAGCACGTCGACGCCCTCGCGGTAGCCGAAGTGCACCCGGTCGGCGCGCACGTCGCGCCCCTGGGGGGTCAGCGAATCGTCCCCCGCATCCGGCTCGATGTCCCGGACACCGACCAGCCGGGCCAGCGACACCTGCGCCACCTGGAGCTCGTCGTACCAGCGCAGGATCAGCCCCACCGGGTCGACGAGCATCTGAGCGATCAGCGCGCCCGTCGTCAGCTGACCGACCCCGATCCACCCCTCCAGGACGAACACGCCGCCGATCAGCAGCACGGACCCGAGGACGGTGACATGAGTGACGTTGATGACGGGGAACAGCACCGACCGCAGCCACAGCGTGTAGTTCTCCCAGGCGGTCCATTCCTTGATGCGGCGCTCCGACAGGGCGACGCGCCGGTCACCGAGACGGTGGGCCTCGACGGTCCGCCCGGCGTCCACGGTCTCGGCGAGCGCGGCGGCCACGGCGGCGTACCCGGCGGACTCGGAGCGGTAGGCGGAGGGTGCCCGGCGGAAGTACCAGCGGCAGCCGATCACCAGCAGCGGCACGGCGAGCAGCACGGCGGGCGCCAGCTGCGGAGCCGTCACGACGAGCCCGCCGAGCAGCAGCCCCACCCAGACGACACCGATCGCCAACTGCGGTACGGCCTCGCGCATCGCGTTGGCGAGCCGGTCGACGTCCGTCGTGATCCGGGACAGCAGGTCGCCCGTCCCGGCGCGCTCCAGCACACCGGGTGGCAGCCCGACCGACCGCACGAGGAAGTCCTCCCGCAGGTCGGCCAGCATCCGCTCGCCGAGCATCGCGCCGCGCAGCCGCACCTGACGCACGAACGCGGCCTGGACGAGCAGCGCGATCACGAACAGCCCGGCCGTGAGTTCGAGACGCAGCTCCCCGGCCCCGTCCGACACCCGCTCCACGAGCCCACCCAGCAGGTAGGGACCGGCCATGGAGGCGATCACGGCGACCGTGTTGACGGTGACGAGGAGCAGGAAGGCGCGCCGGTGCCGGCGCAGCAGTTCGCTCACGTAGGCGCGTACGGTCGCGGGTGCGCCGACCGGCAAGGTGCTCGCCGTGGTCGGTGCCGCCGGGTCGTACGCCGGTGGCGCCACGCCGATCATGCGGTCTCCTCGATCTCTTCGAGTGCTTCCAGGACGTGCAGGCCGGACGCCCCGCCTGGGAGCGTGCCGTGGCGCGTGGCGGCCTCGTCGTCGGTCTCGCGGGTCACGACCGCCCGGTACCGGGGTTCGGTCGCCACCAGTTCGCGGTGGGTGCCCGCCGCGACGACCTGCTCGTCGTGCAGGAAGACGACGCGGTCGGCGCGGTCCAGCAGCAGCGGGGACGACGTGAACACGACGGTCGTGCGGTCGGCCCGCAGCTCCCGGACGCCTCGCGCGATCCGCGCCTCGGTGTGGGAGTCGACGGCGGAGGTCGGCTCGTCCAGGACGAGCACCTCCGGATCGGTGACCAGGGACCGGGCGAGGGCGAGCCGCTGGCGCTGGCCGCCGGACAGCGACCGGCCGCGCTCGGTGATACGGGCGTCCATCGGGTCGTCGGCGTCCAGCGAGCCCTGTGCGAGCGCCGCCAGCACGTCGTCGCAGTGGGCTGCCGCCAGCGCGTCGGCGGGGGCGACGTCGCCCGAGGCGGGTACGTCGAGCAGTTCCCGCAGCGTGCCCGACAGCAGCACCGGGTCCTTGTCCTGGACGAGGACGGCGGTGCGGGCCGAGTCCAGGGGCAGTTCGTCGAGCGGTGTCCCGCCCAGCAGCACCGAGGTGCTCCGCTCCGAGGCGTGCCCGCCCAGGCGTTCCGCCAGCCGCCCTGCCGCGTCCGGGTCGCCGCACACCACGGCGGTGAGCAGACCGGCGGGAGCGAGCAGACCGGTGGCGGGGTCGTACAGGTCGCCGGACGGGATGCCGGCGGCACGCGACCCCGCGGTGTCGGTGGCCCTCTGCAGCGACAGCACCCCCGCGGCCCGCCTGGCCGAGGGGCGGGAGAAGGAGTAGGCCATCGCGATCTCTTCGAAGTGACGCAAGGGATACGTCAGGAGCATGACCGAGCTG
Source organism: Streptomyces sp. NPDC051207 (assembly GCF_040682395.1). NCBI lineage: Bacteria > Bacillati > Actinomycetota > Actinomycetes > Kitasatosporales > Streptomycetaceae > Streptomyces > Streptomyces sp. NPDC051207. The sequence continues at coordinate 30,672 of NZ_JBFBAX010000032.1, forward strand.
TAGACCGTGACCAGTTCGCCGACGGCGATCCGGCCCTCTTGGGTCAGGCGCACGCCGTGCCAGACGACCGCGATGAGCAGCAGGCCGGGCAGCAGGACCTGGATGGCGGCGATCAGCGACCACATCCGGGCGCTGCGCACGGCGGCGCGGCGGACCTCCTGGGAGGCGCTGCGGTAGCGGTCGAGGAACAGTTCCTCGCCACCGATGCCGCGCAGTACGCGCAGACCGGCGACGGTGTCCGAGGCAAGTTCGGTGGCGCGGCCGGCCTTCTCGCGCTGCGCGTCGGCACGCCGGGTGGCGCGGGGCAGCAGCGGCAGGACGGCGACGGCGAGGACGGGCAGGCCCACGGCGACGATCACGCCGAGGGCGGGCTGGTAGACGAGGAGGCCGATGCAGACGAAAACGATGGTGAGGAGCGCCGCGGTGAAGCGCGACAGTGCTTCCACGAACCAGCCGATCTTCTCGACGTCCCCGGTGGACACGGCGACGACCTCACCGGCCGCGACGCGGCGGGTCAGGGCCGAGCCCAGCTGGGCGGCCTTGCGAGCCAGCAACTGCTGGACGCGGGCGGCGGCCGTGATCCAGTTGGTGACGGCGGTCCGGTGCAGGAAGGTGTCACCCACGGCGTTGGCGACGCACACCAGCGCCATCAGGGCACCGGCCAGCGCGAGACGGGTGCCGGAGCGGTCCACGACGGCCTGCACGGCGAGGCCCACGCAGAACGGCAGGGCGGAGACGGCACCGAAGTGCAGCAGACCCCAGGCCAACGACTTGGACTGGCCGCCCAGTTGGTTCCGGAAGAGCCACCACAGGAATCGGGGCCCCGAGCGGGCGTCCGGCTCACCCGGGTCGGGATACGGAAGGTCTTGGATCTGCATGACGTCCCAGTGGCTCGCAGGTCGGCAGAGGAGAGGAGGGGAGGCGCTGTGCGCGAACAACAAACCGTGACAGGTTCGCGTCGCACAGTGGTGGGAGGCAAACGGTTTTTCGGTGCCGACGGGCGGCCCCGGCCCCGGCCCCGCGTATGCCGCCGGCCCGCGGCGGCGGGCACGGTGATCCGGCCGTTGCCCAGGCCGCGGCTGTGCCTGTCACGTGAGTCCCGGTGGGGTTCAGCAGGTGCGCTGTTCCTCGTCAGGGCCGTGCCGGTGCTCCTCGGGCGTGCCGTCCACCAAGGTGTCGAGGAGACCTCCGAGCACCTTCCGCTGCTCCGCCGTCAGGGGCGCGAGGATTTCCTCCGCCGCGGCCCGGCGCGCGCCGTGCAGTTCGGCCACGGCCCGGTGTCCGTGGGCCGTGAGCTCGATCCGGATCACCCGGCGGTTCGTCGGGTCCGGAACCCGGCGCACCGTGCCGCTCGCCTCGAGTCCGTCGACGAGCGTCGTCACCGCGCGGGGGACCACCTCAAGGCGCTCGGCCAGGTCGGCCATGCGGGGCGGCGAGGGGTAGTGCGCCAGCGTGCGCAGCAGCCGGGCCTGCGCCGGCGTGATACCCAGGCCGCCCTGCTGGAAATGGCGCTTCTGGATGCGGTGCATCCGGCGGGTGAGGCGCAGCAGTTGTTCGGCGAGGGGGCCGTCGGAGTCGGCGGTGGTCATGCGGGGAACAGTACCAGGACATTGTTCATTGTGAGTATAGGTAACAATGAGTTAGGCTCCTTCGAGTAGCGCGAACCGCGTCGCGGGCCCCTCACGGTCGTGCCGTGAACCCGCCACGGACCGCACCACTGACCACGTCGGCGGACCGGCCGCCCGCCCCACCTCCGCCACCCCGTCCCATCCCGGCCCGAGCCGACACCCCGCCCCCATCCGTCAACCACTCGGCGCGCTTCACCGCCCACTCGTCGCCGGACGTCGCGGCGCCGCCCCCGTCATCTCCGTAGGAGCCCATGCACCCCGATCACGAACCCGCCTGGACCCCGTCGGCCGACTCCGAGGAGCAGCCGCGGCAGGTCCGCCGCATCCTGAAGCTCTTCCGCCCCTACCGGGGCCGTCTCGCGATCGTCGGTCTGCTGGTCGGGGCCGCGTCGCTGGTCTCGGTCGCCACACCCTTCCTGCTGAAGGAGACGCTCGACGTCGCGATCCCCGAGGGGCGCACGGGGCTGCTCAGCCTGCTCGCCCTCGGCATGATCCTCAGCGCCGTCCTCACCAGCGTCTTCGGCGTGCTGCAGACCCTGATCTCCACGACTGTCGGCCAGCGCGTCATGCACGATCTGCGCACCGCCGTCTACGACCGGCTCCAGCGCATGTCGCTCGCCTTCTTCACCCGCACCCGCACCGGCGAGGTGCAGTCCCGGATCGCCAATGACATCGGCGGCATGCAGGCCACCGTCACCTCCACGGCGACGTCGCTGGTCTCCAACCTCACCACCGTCGTGGCCACGATCGTCGCGATGCTCGCCCTCGACTGGCGGCTGACCGTCGTCTCGCTGCTGTTGCTGCCGGTGTTCGTCTGGATCAGCCGGAGAGTCGGCAACGAACGCAAGAAGATCACCACCCGCAAGCAGAAGCAGATGGCCGCGATGGCCGCCACGGTCACCGAGTCGCTGTCCGTGAGCGGCATTCTGCTGGGCCGCACGATGGGCCGCTCCGACTCGCTCACCAGCGCCTTCGCCGACGAGTCCGAGCGCCTGGTCGACCTGGAGGTGCGGTCGAACATGGCCGGGCGCTGGCGCATGGCCGTGATCACGATCGTCATGGCCGCCATGCCCGCCGTCATCTACTGGACCGCCGGCATGGCGCTCCAGTTGGGCGGCCCGCAGGTCTCCATCGGCACGATCGTGGCCTTCGTCTCGCTCCAGCAGGGCCTGTTCCGTCCGGCCGTCAGCCTGCTGTCGACCGGTGTGCAGATCCAGACCTCGCTCGCGCTGTTCCAGCGCATCTTCGAGTACCTGGACCTGCCCATCGACATCACCGAGCGCGAGAACCCGATCCACCTCGACCGGATCAGGGGGGAGATCCGCTTCGAGAACGTCGAGTTCCGCTACGACGACAAGGGCGACCCGGTCCTCCGTGACATCGACATCGCCGTCCCCGCGGGCAGCAGCCTCGCCGTCGTCGGCCCTACCGGGGCCGGCAAGTCCACGCTGGGCCACCTGGTCCCGCGGCTGTACGACGTCACGGGCGGCCGGGTCACCCTCGACGGGGTCGACGTGCGCGACCTCGACTTCGACACCCTCGCGCGCGCGATCGGCGTCGTCTCCCAGGAGACGTACCTCTTCCACGCCTCCGTCGCCGACAACCTGCGCTTCGCCAAGCCGGACGCCACTGACGAGGAACTGCACGCGGCGGCGAAGGCCGCGCAGATCCACGACCACATCGCCGGCCTGCCCGACGGCTACGACACTGTCGTGGGCGAGCGCGGGCACCGCTTCTCCGGCGGTGAGAAGCAGCGCCTGGCCATCGCCCGCACCATCCTGCGCGACCCGCCGGTCCTCATCCTCGACGAGGCGACCAGCGCGCTGGACACCCGCACCGAGCATGCCGTGCAGGCGGCCGTCGACGCGCTGTCGGCCAACCGCACCACGCTCACCATCGCGCACCGCCTGTCCACCATTCGGGGTGCCGACCAGATCGTGGTCCTCGACGCGGGCCGGGTCGCCGAACACGGCACGCACGAGGAGCTGCTGGAGCGCAACGGCACATACGCGGCACTGGTCCGCAGGGACGCCCGACTGGAGCTGACAAAATGACGATATGCCGGTTTTATGACGTTTAGCGGGTTACCGTGCCCGCATGCAGATGAACACTCCGCCACGGAGCACGATTCGACTGACGCGCCGGGGCCGTCTCGCCCTCATCGCGACCGGAGCCGTCGTGGCCGGCACCGCCGTGGCGGTGCCGCTGCTGACCATGGGCGGCGACGAGGACACCCGGCCCACCTCCCTGGTGATCCCCGAGGGCTGGCGCGCGAACCAGGTCTACGAGGCCGTCGACAAGGCCCTCGCCCTGCCCGCGGGCACGACCAAGAAGTCGTTGGCCAAGACCGACCTGAGGCTGCCGAACGACGCCGAGGGCAACCCCGAGGGCTACCTCTTCCCGGCGACGTACCCGCTGGACGAGAAGTCGACACCGGAACAGCTCCTGAGGGCGATGGCGGACACGGCCCACAAGAAGTTCGACGGCGCCCCGATCGCGGCCGGTGCGGAGCGCAACGCGATGAACGTCTACCAGGCGGTCACCATCGCGAGCATCGTGCAGGCGGAGGCGGCCACCAAGCAGGACATGGGCAAGGTGGCCCGGGTCATCTTCAACCGGCTGGAGCGCGGCATGCCGCTCCAGATGGACTCCACCATCAACTACGCGCTGGGCCGGTCCACGCTGAGGACGACCGCGAAGGACACCCGGCTCGACAGCCCCTACAACTCGTACCAGCGCATGGGCCTGCCGCCCACGCCGATCGACAATCCGGGCGAGGAGGCGATGCGTGCGGCGATCAACCCGACGCCGGGGAACTGGCTGTACTTCGTCACCGTCAAGCCCGGCGACACCCGCTTCACCGCCGACTACGCCGAACACCGGCGCAACGTCGCCGAGTTCAACCGCAACCAGAAGAAGTCACCCGCCCCCGGATGAGCCGTGCGGGAGGTCACGCTGCCACCGGCACGGGCTCACCGGCCAGCAGCCGCCTGATGTCCCGCACGGCCGCGCGTCCCGCGCGGTTGGCGCCGATGGTGCTGGCCGACGGGCCGTAGCCGACGAGGTGGACGCGCGGGTCGGCGACTGCGCGGGTGCCCTCGACGCGGATCCCGCCGCCGGGTTCGCGCAGCCGCAGGGGCGCGAGATGGTCGACGGCGGGGCGGAAACCGGTCGCCCACAGGATGACGTCGGCAGCCACCCGCCGGCCGTCGTCCCACGCCACGCCGTCCGGCGTGATCCGGTCGAACACGGGCTGCCGGTCCAGCACACCCTCCCGCAGCCCCTGCCGGATCGCGTCGGTGAGCGGCAGGCCGGTCACCGAGACGACGCTTCTGGGCGGCAGCCCCTGCCGTACCCGCTCCTCGACCAGCGCGACCGCGGCCCGGCCCGCCTCCTCGTCGAAGGGGCCCTCCAGGAAAACGGGCGGGCGCCGGGTCACCCACGTGGTGGAGGCCGCGAGCGGGGCGATCTCCAGCAGGTGCTGCGTGCCGGACGCGCCGCCGCCCACCACGACGACCCGCTGCCCGGCGAACGCCTCGGGCCCCGGGTACTGCGCGGTGTGCAGCTGCCGCCCCCGGAAGGTCTCCTGGCCGGGGTAACGCGGCCAGAACGGCCGATCCCAGGTGCCGGTCGCGTTGATCAGCGCCCGTGTCACCCAGTTCCCGTCCGAGGTCTCGACCAGCAGCCGCCCCTCGTCGGCCTCCCGTACCGCGCGGACGTCGACGGGACGCCGTACCCGCAGGTCGAAGGTCCGCTCGTACGTGGCGAAGTACTCGGTGACGACCTGCGACGACGGCCGTGCGGGGTCCGCGTCGGTGAGTTCCATGCCGGGCAGGGAGTGCATGCCGTGCACCTTGCCGTACGTCAGCGACGGCCACCGGAACTGCCAGGCGCCGCCCGGACCGGGGGAGTGGTCGAGCACCACGAAGTCCCGGTCCGGCCGGAAACCGGTGCGCCGCAGGTGGTGGGCGCCGGCCAGACCCGCCTGCCCGGCGCCCACCACGACCACGTCCACCTCACGCATGTTGTTCACGCTTCTACCAACAGGGGAGGGGGCGCCGGTCTTCCCGGCCGGTCCCGGGCCTCAACGTCCGCCCGCCACCAGCAGCGGCGGCGCACCCGCACCGGCCCCGCCTCCTCCCGCCGTCCTCAGCGGGGGACGCAGGCGCGGCGGGAGGAGGCGGGGACGAGGGGAACGGGGCCGGGACCGGGACCGGGGGCCGGGGTTTCGGCGGCTTGGTGGTGTCACCGGCGCGACGGTCTTGGAGTCGTGCGCACGGTCAACGGTGTCTCGGAAGTGGATCTCCGGTATCAGCGTCCGGTCGACCGGGGGCGCCCACCGACCCGTTTGCGTCAGGATGGGGGCATGTCCGATGCGTTCACCACCCGAGTTCTGACCGTTTCCACCGGGTCCCGGGAGCGGGTCGTCGATCTGACCCGTGACTGCGAGGCCTTCCTGCGGGAGGCGGCGGGCGGCCGTGACGGCCTCCTCAACGTCTTCGTCCCGCACGCCACGGCCGGGATCGCCGTCATCGAGACGGGAGCCGGCAGCGACGACGACCTCCTCGCCGCCCTGCACACCCTGCTCCCGGCGGACGACCGCTGGCAGCACAGCCACGGCAGCCGGGGCCACGGCCGCGACCACGTCCTGCCGGCCATCGTCCCGCCGCACGCGACGCTGCCGGTGATCGGCGGGCGCCTGGAGCTGGGCACGTGGCAGTCGGTGTGCCTGGTGGACACGAACATCGACAACCATGAACGCAAGGTGCGGCTGTCGTTCCTCGGCTGACGCCGGGCGGTTCCGGCGCCGCGCGGCGGTCCGCCTCCGGCCGTCTGCCGCCCGTTCCCCGAGGTGCCTGGCGTCCGGTCGCGTGCCGTCTGCCGCCCGTTCCCCGAGGTGCCCGGCCTCCGGCCGCGTGCCGTCTCCCGTACGCCTGCCGAGGCACCCCGCGTCGCGTCCCCCGGCCTCTCGGCGCGCGACGAGGGGTGGCCCGGAGACCTCACCGCCCCACGGGGTCCCCTTCGGCGCCGTCCGACCGCGTGCGGAGCGTCGCGTGGCCTCCGTGGTCCAGGGGCGTCGGCAGCTTCAGGCGGGCCGCCTCGTCGCCCGTCCGCGCGTCGACCAGGTGGACCTCGCCGTGGCCGCCGCGGGTGACGGCGACCCAGTGCGAGCCGGGTGACGCGGCCACCGCCCGGCGCTGGACGCCCTCCCAGGGTGTGCCGCCGCGTCGCGGGGCACCGTCCATGGCCGGGAGGGTGACGCGGCGGTCGGTGTTGTCGGCGGCGAGCAGGACCAGTTCGTCGCCGTCCGGGTGGACGCGGGTGAACGCGGTGTGGTCCCTGGCCAGGGTCAGCCGGAAGACCAGGCCGGGGCCGAGGTCGGTCAGGGTCGTCACGTCCGTCATCAGGTCGTGGCGCCAGGCCTGATTGGTCCACTCCGGCCACCGGAGCGGGTCCGCGGGACCGCCTCGCAGCGTCGACCACAAGGCCGGCCGGCGCGTGTCGAGGCGCAGATACCAGCCCCGGGCGTGCGCGCCCCACGGAATCACCGGCTGCGGAACCAGGTCCTCGCCCGTGCGGCGCGCCCGGTGGACGCCCTCTCCCGTGGCCGCGAACACCAGTCCTTGCGCGGGGAGTTGGGCGTCGCCATGGCCGTCGTCGGGCAGTGGGAGCAGTGCCGCGGGGGTGACGCGCGGGCAGCCGGGCGGGGCGGCCAGCAGGTCGGCGAACCGGTGGACGGCCAGGGCGCCGGGCTCGCGGTGCCGCAGGACGACGAGCGGGCCGCCGCCCTCCCCGATGTCGCTCCCCGGGGACTCGCCGCTCCCGGCGTCGCTCCCCAGGAACCCGCCGTCCCCACCGCCCAGCACCGTCACGCCGGGTTCGCCCACGCGCGTGCGGACCCGCGTCGCGCGCCCCGTCTCCAGGTCGGCGACCGTCAGCAGGTCCGACCACGGCTCGGCGTTCTTGCCGAGTCCCGTCGTGACGGCCGCCCACCGCCCCGAGGGGTCGACGGAGAAATGCTCGGCCGGCACCGCCACCGGTATCGCGGCCGCCACCAGTTCGGGGCCGTACGGATCGAGCACCAGCAATTCGCCCCTGCGGTCGTCCACGCACGCCACCCGCCCGCCCGGCAGGGCCAGGAACCCCGCGTGCTCGGACAGATGGCGGCCGTCGAGACGGCCTGCCTCCGTGCCGTCCGGCACGGTCAACACGTAGACGCATCCGGCCAGATGGTCGGAGACGAGCAGCAAGGGATCGGCGGACACGGGGATCTCCATCGGTAGCGGGCGGAGGCAGGAACCGGCCAGGAGCCAGCCATGAGCCGGCCGGGCACCAACCAGGAAACGAACCTGAGAATGAAAACGATTATCATGTATTGTCGTCGCGTTCCGGTCCCCGAAGAAGACCCGAAGCAGACCCCGAGAAGAGAAGAAGCGAGGGCATCGTGCTGCGCGCACCGTCGAGATTCGTCCGAAACTGGCTCACCGCCGCGATAGTTGGCTCCGTCCTGGCCGGATGCGGCAGCTCCGGCTCCGAATCCGCCAAGCCCGCCGCGGGCGACCGCGCTGCGGCCGGCGCGACGACGGACGTCACCGTGGAACCCATCAAGGCCACGCGCACGCTCACCGACACCGGCGGCGTGAAGATCTCCCTGAAGAAGGAACCACGGCGCATCGTCTGCCTGTTCGCGCTCTGCGACGACATCCTGACCGAGCTGGGCATCGTCCCGACGGCCACGAACAACGCGCTGCTCGCCCACCCCGACTTCCTCGGCAAGGAGAAGGCGAAGCAGGTCGACATCGTGCCGGGCGGTTTCATCGCGCCCGAGGTGGAGGCGATCCTCTCCCACAAGCCCGACCTCGTGATCGGCCTCAAGGACACCCACGGCAAGCTGGCCCCGGCGCTCAAGGACGCCACCACGTTCTGGCCGATGCAGCCCGAGACCTGGCAGGACAGCGTGGGTTACCTGCGCGACGCCGCCGCGCTGACCGGCCGTACCGCCGAGGGCGAGAAGGCCGAGAAGGCCTTCCGTGCCAAGCTCGCCAAGGCCGAGGCGGCCAAGAGCGACAAGACCGCGCTCATCATCTACGGCAGCGACGAGAATTTCGGTGTCGCCACCCCGGAAGGGGACGTGGCCGCCAGTCTCTTCCCGAAGATCGCCCACTACCCGTGGAAGTCGCGGGGCGTGGAGGGCAGTTACAGCCTTGAGGAGATCCTCGCGCGGGACGTCGACGTGATGTTCGTCGAGACGATCTCCTTCGGCGAGCCGGACGGCAAGCTGTCGGAGAAGCTGGCCAAGAACCCCCTGTGGGGGAAGATCCCCGCCGTGCGGAACGGGGACGTGCACGAGGTCGACTCCGAGGTGTGGGCCAAGGGGCGCGGCACCCGTTCGCTGGGGATCGTGTTGGACGAGGCCACGGCCGCGCTGCGGTGAGTGCGCCCGCCGCCCACCCGGACCAAGTCGTCGCCGGACCGGCCGCGCGCACCCGAGGGCGGTGGCAACTGGCCGCCGTGCTCGGGCTGCTGCTCGTCGCGTCCGGCTGCGCGCTGACTCTGGGCACGCCCTGGGTCGCGCCGCACCGGCTGCCCGGTGCGCTGCTGGAGGGGGACGCCTCACTCGCCGGGATCGTCGTCGGCGAACTGCGCCTGCCCCGGCTGGTACTGGCGCTCGTGGCCGGTGCCTGCCTGGGCGCGGCGGGCCTCGTGCTCCAGGAGGCGCTGCGCAATCCGCTGGCCGTGCCCGAGATGCTGGGCGTCTCCTCGGGTGCCGCGCTGGGCGTCGCCGCGCCGCTCGTGCTGGCCGTGTCCCTGCCCGCCGCCGTCCAGCCGCTGCTCGCCATCGGCGGGGCCGTGCTGGGCGGCGGACTCACGCTGCTCGCGGCCGGTCTGGGGCGCAGCCCGTCGGCGGTCCTGCTGACCGGGGCCGCCGTCGCCGCCGCGTTGCAGGCCGCGCTGCTGGTCCTCATGGTGATGGCCGACCAGCTCGACCTCCAGCTCATCTACCGCTATCTGCTCGGTTCGCTCTCCGGTCGCACCTGGGAGGACGTCACGGGGCTGTGGCCGTGGCTGCTGGTGGCCGTTCCGGCGCTGGTGCTGTGCGCGCCGGTGCTGTCGGTGCTGCGGCTCGGCGACGAGGACGCCGAGGCGCTGGGTGTGCGGGCGCAGCGCGCCCGGTTCGCCGCGCTGGCCATCGCGATCGTGCTGATCGCCCCCGTGACGGCCGTGTGCGGGCCGGTGGCCTGGGTCGGGTTCCTCGCCCCGCATCTGGCGCGCCGGCTCGCGCCCGCCGCCGACGCGGTGCGCTGGCTGCCGTGGTCGGCGGCGTGGGGCGCGGTCGTGGTGGCCGTCGCCGATGTCCCGGCCCGCCTCGCACTCGCCCCCGTCGAGACACCCGCCGGCGCCTGGACGGCACTGCTCGGGGTGCCGGCCGGGGTCGCGTTGCTGCGGTCGGGCGGTCCGAAGCGTGTTGCCAAGGCGCGTGTGGCGGTCCGGAAGGGGGCGCTGCGGTGATCCCGTGTTCCTCTGTGCGCGCCCCCGAGTGTGACTGCGGCGAGGTGCTCGTCGGGCGGTCCCCGGCGCTGCGTTCGGGTGGTCCGAAGCGCGCATCCCATGCCCGTGCGGCGGTCCGGAAGGGGGGCGCTGCGGTGATCCGGCGTTTCCCTGTGCTCGTTGTCGTGTGCGTCTACGGCGAATCGATTGTCGGGCGGGGGATGTCCCCGGCGTTGCGGGCGCGTCCGCCGAAGCGCGCATCGAGGCCCTGTGCGGCGGTCCGGAAGGGGGCGCTGCGGTGATCCGGCGTTTCACCGCGCTCGCGGCTCTCGTCCTCGTGTGTGCCTGCGTCGAGTTGCTCGCCGGGCGGGGCATGTCCCCGGCCGTGGCCTGGGACGTACTCGGCGGAGGCGGTGACCCGACCGAGCGGCACATCTTCTTCCAGCTCCGGCTGCCCAGGCTGCTGGTGGCCCTCGGAGCCGGAGCCTGCCTGGGGATCGCCGGGCTCGTTCTGCAGTCCGCGCTGCGCAATCCGCTCGCCGGACCGGAGGTCACGGGCGTGACGCCGGGCGCGGTGCTCGGGGCCGTCACCGCGACCGGCCTCGGACTCGCGGGCTGGGAGTCGCCCCTCGCCGTGGTCGTCGCCGCGTGCGTGGGCGGCTGCACCGGGGCCGCGCTGCTGTGGCTGCTCGCCGGGCGCGGCACGGGCGACCCGGCACAGACCGCCGTGCACGGGGTGCTCGTGTCGGCGGTGCTCGGCGGACTCACCGCCATGGTGCTGCTGGTCGCGCCGGGCGAACTGGGCAGCGTCGTCCAGTGGCTCGTCGGCACCACGGAGGGCCGGGTGTGGCAGCACTGGCACCTGCTGTGGCCCTGGGCGTTGCTCTGGGGCGCCGTGGCCTGGCTGCTGTCCGGCCCGCTGACCCTGCTGCGCTGCGGGGACGAACTCGCCCGTGCGGCCGGGCTGTCCGCGGCTCGCGCCCGGACCGCCGCCCTGCTGTGCGCGGTGGCGCTGACGGCCGGAGCGGTGGCCGCGGTCGGCGCGCTCGGCTTCGTCGGGCTCCTCGTGCCGCACGTCGCCGTGAGCGTCTTCGGCGCCGACCTGCGCGTGGCGCTGCCCGGCGCCGCCCTCACCGGGGCGGCCGTGGTGTGCGGGGCGGACGCGGCGGCGCAGCTCGTGTCACGGCTGCTGGTGGTGGCGCTGGACACCGGACGGTTCACGGTGCCCGTCGGGGCGCTCACCACCTGCATCGGTGCCGCGCTGCTGCTGATCGTCGTGCGCCGCGCGCCCGGCCGGACCTTCTGACGTCGACGGAGGACAGACCATGACCGAATCCGTGGGAATCCGTGTCGAGGGAGCCCGCTTCGGCTACCCCGGCAGACCCGTGCTGCGCGGCGTCGACATGACCGTCGAACCGGGCGAGTTGACCGCCCTCATCGGTCTCAACGGCTGCGGCAAGTCGACGCTCCTCAGGCTCGCCGCCGGACTGCTGCGCCCCGACGAGGGGCGCGTCCTGCTCGGCGGCGACGACCTCGCCCGGCTCTCCCGGCGGGCCACGGCCCGGCGTGTCGCGCTGCTGCACCAGTCGGCGCCGGCCGTGCCCGGCATGACGGTGCGTCAACTGGTGCGGCAGGGGCGGTACGCGGCACGCGGCCCGCTCGGAATGCTGCGCGAGGGCGACGACCCGGTCGTACGGCGGGCGCTGCGCGACGTGGGTGTGGAGCAGTGGGCCGAGCGGCCCGTGGACGCGCTGTCCGGCGGTGAGCGGCAGCGGGTCAGACTCGCCATGGCGCTCGCCCAGGACACCCGCGTCCTGCTGCTCGACGAGCCGACCACCTACCTGGACCTGCACCACCAGCTCGACGTGCTGCGCACCGTGGTGCGGCTGCGTGAGGAGCGCGCTCTCACCGTCGTGATGGTGCTGCACGACCTGGGGCACGCGGCCCGGTTCGCCGAGCGGATCGTCGCGCTGCGGGACGGGCGCGTGGTGGCCGACGGGGCGCCCAAGGAGGTCGTCACGCCCGCGCTGCTGGCGGACGTCCTGCAGGTGGCGGGCCGGGTGGGCGCGGACCCCGAGGGCGGCTGGCCGGTGTGTTACCCGGATCACCCTCTCCCCACTAGTAAATGATAATCATATTCATTACTGTGAGCTGCGCGGTGCTCGACCGAACGCCGCATCTCCCTTAATTCCAAGGAGAGTTCATGGACAACGAGCAGATCTTCACGCCGATCGCGGACCCCGGCCAGCTGGCCCACGACTCGGCCTCCCACTCCAACGCCCTCGTCGAGAACCCCTTCGACGACACCGAGGAGTGACCTGAGGGACACCACCCTCACCGACTGTGGGCCCGCCCGATGCCTTCCGGGCGGGCCCACGCCCTCCTTCCAGGCCCTTCCCGACAGGAGAAACGACGTGTCGCCCAGTCAGCTCGCACCCGGCGTAGAGGTCGTCGCCGTACCCGGACGGGGCCTTGCCGTCCGCACCGCGGACGGGGAGTTCCTCGGCGTGCGCACCGGCGACACCGACCAGGCCGCGCTCCTCGCCCGGCTCTCCGGAACCGCGACCGGCGCCGCCGACGCCGAAGTCGACCGGCTGGTCCGGGCCTTCGCGGACTCCGGGTACCTCACGGAGGAGCCGCAGACGGACGACTGGCCCGCCGAGCGCCGCGACGTCCGGCTGGTGGGCGACCCCGAACTGACCGAACCGCTCGCCGCCCACCTGCGCACGGCAGGTGCCGAGCCACGGTCCGTGTCACCCGGCCACGCCCTCGACGGCACGCCCGCCGCGCTCGTGTGGTGCCTCAACGGGCCCGTCCCGGACGGACTGTGGGACGCCGCCGACCGGCTGCCCGAACGCGGCACGGCCTGGCTGCGCTGCCACCGCGAGGGCTGGCAGGCCTACGTCGAACCCCTCGCCGCCGCCCCCGGGGACGTCACCTCGGCCCATGTCCGCGCCCGCCGCCTCGCCGCCACCCCCGCACACCGCGAACTGGACGCCTACTGGAGCGGACCCCGCACCTCCGGCGCGCCCTTCCGGCTCACCCCGCCCGCTGCCGGACTGATCGCCGCGCTCCTCGCCGACGACCTCACCCGCTGGGCCACCGGCACGCCCGGCACCGGTCAACTGCCCGCCAGGCGCCGCCTTCGGCGCGTCGACCTGCGCACGCTGACCGTCACCGAACACCCCGTGCTGCCCGTCCCCGCCGTGGCCCCGATGCCGAAGAGGGCCGGATGACCACACCCCGAACCGTGGACGTCGACGGGCTCGCCACCGACCTGCACCTCCCCGACGGCGACGGCCCCTTCCCCGCCGTCCTCGTCCGCACCCCCTACGACCGGCGGCGCCACCGCGCCGAGCTGGGCGGCTGGGCCCGGCGCGGTTTCGCCGCACTCGCCCAGGACGTACGCGGCCGGCACGCCTCGCCGGGGCAGTGGCAGCCCTACGCCGCCGAGACCACCGACGGGACCGCCACCGCCCGCTGGATCCGCCGGCAGCCCTGGAGCGACGGGCGGATCATCACCGCGGGCGCCTCCTACGCCGGATACTGCGCCCTGACCCTCGCACTCGACGCGCCCGGGGACGCCCGGCCCGACGCCGTCATCGCCGCCGTGCCCGCACCGGGCGCCGCCGACACCGCCCGCGAACCCTCCGGCGTGGAACGGCTCGCCACCCGCGCCGGATGGTGGGCCGCACACGGCGACCGGCACGACTCCGACGAACACGCCCTGGGCAAGGCCCTCGCGTCCGACCCCGACCTGCTCACGCACCTGCCGCTCACCGGCCTCCCGGCACGGCTCGGCCGCGACCTGCCGTCCTGGCCGGGACTGTGGCGGCACCGCGACCGCGGCCGGCTCGCCGCACTCGCGGCCGGTGCCCGGATGCCGCTGCTCGCGGTGGGCGGCCACCACGACCACTTCGCCGAGGACACCCTCCACCTGTGGCGCCGCTGGGGCGGCCCCTCCGCCCGCCTGCTCATGGGCCCCTGGGGACACGGACTCGTCGCCGAACCCGGCTCCGACGCCCGGCCCGAACACCGGGTCCGCCTCGGCGAGCTCTACGCCGGCTGGGCCCGCCTCGCCCTCGCCGGCCGGCTCACGGACGGGCACCACGGCGCCCTCGCGCTCGGCGGCAGCACGCTGTGGGTGCCCGCCGGCACGGAGGGCGAGCCGTACGCCCCGGTCCTCAGGGTGCTGCGCGGCGCCTCCTTCACCGCCGACCCGGACCGGCCCGTACCGTCCGACGACCTCACCGTCCCCGCCCACGGCACACCCGACCGCTGCCTCCTGGTCACGCCGCCGCTGCCGCGCCCGCTGGACCTCCTCGGGCCCGCCGAGGTGCGGCTGCGCGCCACCGCCGACACCGCCGGCGCCGACTGGTTCGCGCGGCTCGTCGCCGTCGGCCCCGGCGGCATGGCCGAGCGGCTCGCCGTCGGCGCCGCACGGCGCGCCGACCGGCCGGGACGGGCCGCCGAGTTCACGGTGCCGCTCGGCACACCCGCCCGGCGGCTGACGGCCGGAACCCGGCTGCGCCTGGAGATCACCGGGCACCACTTCCCGGCCCACGCCCGCAACCCGCACACCGGCGACGACCCGGTCACGGCCACCCGGCTGCTCGCCTCCCACCGCGAGGTCGACACCGGGCGGGTGGCGCTGCGGCTGCGCGTGCTCCGGTCCCGTCCCACCCCCACCGACCCCGTACAGGAGATCCTGCGATGACGGCGCTGCCGCTGGAAGCCCTGGTCGACCCGCTCTGCGGAGTCGTCCGCAAGATCAAGCCCGTCGAGCACCCCGCGGGCGCGCCGCCCCGCTACACCGCGCTCACCGCCGAGATCTCCGACGCGCGCCGGCTGGGCCTGTGGCCCGCCGACCGCGTGTCGCTCGGCACCACGTTCGGCGACCCCGAGGGCGCCCGGATCGCCGCGCTCGCGGAAGGCGTCGAACGCTACTGCGGCAACCGCGTCCCGCCGCCCGGCCACCCCGACGCGCCGCTGCGCGCCACCGCCGCCGAACTCACCGGCCGGGGCCTGCGGCTGTACGGGCCGGACGAACTGCCCGCCTACGCCGACTGGCAGTACGGCCGGGAGGCGTTCCCGTACCGCCCGCTCACCCCGGACACGCCCGCCCTGTGGACCCGCGGCACCGAACGGCTGCCCGGCGGGGAACGCGCCGAGGTCTGGGCGCCCGTCGCGCTCACCCACCTCAACTGGCGCCAGGGCGAACTGCGTTCACTGCCCCGCACCCACCACCTCAACTACGCGGGCATAGCCACCGGACAGGGCCTGGACGACGCGGTCGAACGCGGCCTGCTGGAGATCGTCGAACGGGACGCCCTCGAACTGTGGTGGCACCTCGACGGCCCGGCCCGCGGCATCGACCCGGCCAGCGTCCCCGGCCTCACCGACGACCTCGCCGGATCCGCGCTCGACGTGCGGCTCGTGGAGATGCCGTCGGAGTTCGCGCCCTGCATGGCGGCGCTCGTCCACGACCCCCGCCTCGGGCTGTACGCCGCCGGGTTCGCCTGCAAGTACGACCCGGCCGAGGCCGCCCGCAAGGCCGTCCTCGAAGCCGTCCACACCTGGGTCTTCACCCAGGGGCTCACCGGCCCCGACGGGTGGGTGTTCCAGGCCGTCGAGGCCGGACTGCTCGCCCGCGGCCTCTACCTGGACCACCGCGCCGACGGCCGCTACCTCGACGCGTGCGGCCCGCACTTCGAGCACGTGCGGGACCTCGGCGCGCACGTCCAGGTGTGGCTGGACGAGCGGATGGCGCCCGAGGCCCGCCGGTTCACCGAACCCGCCGGGGGAGTCGTACCAATCGACGCGGTCGAGCCCGGCAGCCGCGACCGGCTGGAGCGGGCGCTGCACGACGCCGGCCACCGCGTCATGACGTTCGACCTGACCACCGAGGACGTCGCCGAGACACCACTGCGGGTCGCCCGCGTCCTGGTGTCCGGGCTGATACCCAACGCCCCCGCCGCGTTCGGCTACTTCGGCAGCCCGCGGTTCGCCGAAGCCGCCGCCGGCCGGGGCTGGCGGACGACCGCGCCGACCGCGCCGGAGGACTTCACGCTGGCCCCTCCGCCGCACATGTGAGGCCGCCCGTGGATCTCGTCACCGCCCTCGCCCGCGCCCGTTCCCCCGAGGTGCCCGGCCCCGACACGCCCGCCGGGGCCCCCGTCCGCGCCTGGCCCGGCCCGCCGCGCCCCGTCCCGGACAGCCGCCCCGGGGAACTCCCGCTGGAGCGGCTGCTGCGCCTGTCCCTCGCGGCCTCCGACCGCGCCGGACGGCTCCGCCCGGCCGCATCGGCCGGCGCCCTGCACCCCGTGGACGCCGAACTCGTCGTCGGCCCGCGCTGCCCCCTGCCGCCCGGGCGTTACGGCTACGACCCCGTGGCGCACCGCGTCCACCACCTCGGGCCCGCCGACGCGCCGCCCGGGGCGACCGTGGAGCTGCGGGTCACCCCGCAACGCACCGTCTCCCACTACGGGCACCGCGCCTGGCCGCTGCTCCTGCTGGACACCGGCCACGCCGCGGCGGCGGTGTGGGCGGGGGCGTGGGCCGTGGGGACGGCGGAGGCGGGGCTTCGCCTGGACGGGAGCGGAGACCGGGACGGGAGCGGGAGAGGACTCGGGGAGGGGAGCGGGTTCACGAGCGGGAACGGGCCGGGGGAGGGCAGTGGGCTCGGAGAGGGGTGCGGACCCGGGGAGGGGGCGCCTCTGGCCGCCGTGCACGTGCCCGTGCCGCAAGGGCGGCGGCCGGTGGAGGTGTCCCCGGCACCCGAGTGGGCACCGCTCCCCGGCGACCTCCCGGCACGCCGCAGCGCCCCGCCGCCCCTGCCCGGCACCCCGCCTGCCGACACCCTGCGCGACGTCCTGGCCGCCGCCACCGCCGCGGCCGCCGGTGAGGTCGGGTGGTGCGTCGCCGTCGGCGGACCCCGGCCGGGGCTGGTCGAGCTGGCCGAGGACGGCGGCCTGCGGCGGTTCGCCGCCGGGGACGCCCGGCCCACGCTGGCCGCCTGGGCCGCCGGGCAGGCCTGGATCGCGGACGCGGGCGCCGTGCTGCTCGCCCGCGGGTGCCCCGCCGACGCCGACACCCGGCACATCCTGCGCGCCCACCTGCACGCCGGGTTCGCCGTCCACATCGCTCATCTGACCGCCGTACGACGGGGCCTGGCGGCCCGGCCCGTCGGCTCCTGGCAGCAGGCGGACCTCGGCGCCGCGCTGGGCGCCGCGCCGGGACGGGACTGGGTCGTGCACGGCCTGGTCCTGGGCACCGTTCACCCCGAGGAGAGAACCCCTTGATCGTCCACCCCGAGCTGCGCCGCGCCGCACGGCACGCCCGCCGTCCCCTGCTCACGGCCACCCTGTTGCAGGGCGCCGTCACCCTCACCCACCTCGCCCAGGCCGTACTGCTCGCCGTCGCCCTGGCCGCACTGGCCCGCGGTGAGACCGACCGGCTGCCGCCGCTGCTCGGCGCGGTCCTCGGCGTCGTCCTCGCCCGCGCCGTACTCGCGTCCTGGCAGCGGCGCACCGCCACCCGCGCCGGGGCCCGGGTCCGGGTGCGGCTGCGCGACGAACTCGTCGCCCACCTCGGACGGCTCGGCGCCGCCCATCTGACGACCGCCCGCGCGGGCGCCGTCCGCACCACCCTGGTCGACGGGGTGGAGGGCGTCGACGCCTACGTCTCCCGCTACCTGCCCCAGCTCATCGTCACCCTCGCCGTGCCGCCGCTGCTGCTCGCCGGGCTGGCCGTCGTCGAACCGGCCGCGCTGCTCGGCCTCGTGCCCGCGCTGCTGCTCGCCCTCGCCGGGCCGCGCGCCTGGGACCGGCTGCTCGCCGAGCGCGGCAAGGAACACTGGGACACCTACGAAGGTCTCGGCGCCGACTATCTGGAGGCCCTCCAGGGCATGCCCGCGCTGCGCGCCGCCGGTGCCGTAGGCCGTACCCGGCAGCGGCTGGAGGAACGCTCGGCGGCACTGCACCGGGCCACCGTCGCCAAGCTCCGCGTCTCCCTCGTCGACACCGGCATCACCGATCTGGCCATCCAGGGCGGCACCGCGGCCGCGGCGCTGCTCGCCTGCTGGTCGGCCGTCACCGGGTCCACCACGGCGACGGGCACCTATCTGGTGCTGCTGCTGTCCTCCGAGTGCTTCCGTCCGGTGCGCGACCTGTCCCGTGAGTGGCACGCCGGGTACCTGGGGGTCTCCGCGGCGGACGGGCTCGCCGCCCTGCGCACCGCCGAGCCGGCCGTCCCCGACACCGGGACCGTGCGGGCACGGTGGCCGCAGCCGCCCGAAGTGCGCTTTGAGGACGTGGAGTTCACCTACGGAGACGGCGCGGATGCCGCCCCGGCCGTGCACGGCGTCACCTTCACCGCCGAGGCCGGGCGCACCACCGCACTCGTCGGCCCCTCGGGCGCGGGCAAGTCCACCCTGCTCGCCCTGCTGCTGCGCCACCGCGCCCCGCGGCACGGCCGGATCACCGTCGCCGGCCGGGACGTGGCCGACTACACGCTCGACTCCCTGCGCCGCGGCATCGCCGTCGTCTCCCAGGAGACGTACCTGTTCCACGCCTCCATATCCGACAACCTGCGCCTGGCCCGGCCGGACGCCACCGACGACGAACTGGTCCGCGCCGCACGGACCGCCGGCATCCACGACGAGATCGACGCGCTCCCCGACGGCTACGCGACCGTCCTCGGCGAACGCGGCGCCACCCTGTCCGGCGGACAGCGCCAGCGCCTCGCCCTCGCCCGCGCCCTGCTGGCCGACGCGCCCGTGCTCGTCCTCGACGAGGCCACCAGCGCCGTGGACGAACGCCGTGAGGCGGACATCGTCCGCGAACTGCTGAACGCGGCCGGCGGGCGCACCGTCCTGGTCGTCGCGCACCGGCTCGCCGCCGTCCGGCACGCCGACCGCATCGTGGTGCTCGACGGCGGCCGGGTGGACGCCGTCGGCACCCACGACGACCTCGTACGGGCCGGAGGCGTCTACACCGAGCTCGTCACGGCGGGCCGCACCCATGAAGGAGAGCTCGCCGCATGAGCAGCCCCACCACGGCCGCCGCCCCGACCGACCGCGGATCCCTGCGTGCCCTGCTGCCCGCCCTCGCCGGGCACCGCGCCATGATGGCCCGCACGTGCCTCGCCGCGCTCGTCGAACAGGCCAGCCTGGTCGCCCTGCTGACGCTGGCCGCGCACACCGTCGGCACCGCCGTCATCGAGGACCGCGCCCTCTCGGGCGGCATGGTCACCGCGCTCGTCGTCCTCGCCCTCGTGCGCGCCCTGACCACCTGGCACGAGATGGACCTCTCGCACGACCTGGCCTACCGGGTGCTGGCCGGGCTGCGCGTACGCGTCTTCGACGGGCTCGCGCGCAGCGCGCCCGCCCGGGTCGCCGGCCGGCGCAGCGGGGACCTCGCCGCCACCGCGATGGCCGACGTGGAGGCGCTGGAGTTCTTCTACGCCCACACCACTGCCCAACTCCTCGCCTCCGGCGTGGTGTTCACGGGTGGGGCGGTGCTGCTGGCGGTGGTCGAGCCGTGGCTGCTGGCGGCCGTGCTGCCGGTCGCCGTGCTGCTCGCCGTGGCGCCCTTCGCCGACGCGCGCGGGCGGGCGGCGCGCGGCGCGCGCACCCGGGAGGCCGCGACGAAGCTCTCCGCCGACACCGTGGAGACCGTCGACGGGCTGCGCGAACTGCTCACGTTCGGACGGCTCGCCGAACGGCGGCAGCGACTCGCCGAACAGGGCCGCCGGGTCGGCGACGCCCAGCGGGCGGAGGCCGGCCGGGAGGCGACGGCCGCGGCGGCGCGGGACCTGCTCATCGTCCTCGCGGTCCTCGGCGTGGTGGCCGCCGCCGCGCAGTCCGTGACGGCCGGGCGGCTGCACGGCGCGTGGGCCCCCGCCGCGATGGCGCTCGCCCTGTCGGTACTGGGCCCGGTCGCCGAGTCGGCGAGGGCGCTGAGCCAGGCCGTGGCGCTGCGCGCCGCCGCGGCACGGGTCCGCGCGGCCCTCGACGCGCCCGCCCTCGCCCCGCCGCCCGCCACGCCCCGCCCGCTGCCCCCCGGGCCGCTGGGCGTCGCACTGCGCGGCGTGAGCTTCGACTACGGCGGGCGGCCGGTGCTGGACGGGGTGGAGCTGACGGTTCCCGCCGGGCAGACCCTCGCCCTGGTCGGCGCCTCGGGTGCCGGCAAGTCGACCTGT
Organism: Streptomyces sp. NPDC051207; assembly: GCF_040682395.1. Classification (NCBI taxonomy): domain Bacteria; kingdom Bacillati; phylum Actinomycetota; class Actinomycetes; order Kitasatosporales; family Streptomycetaceae; genus Streptomyces; species Streptomyces sp. NPDC051207. The sequence continues at coordinate 50,990 of NZ_JBFBAX010000032.1, forward strand.
GCCCACCTGCTGGCCCGGTTCTGGGACCCCGCCACGGGCGCCGTCCTGCTGCTGCCCGCGGACGGCGCCCCCGTCGACCTGCGCGACCTGGCCGACGCCGAACTGCGCCGCGCCGTCGCCCTGGTGGGTCAGGACACGCCCCTCTTCCACGGCACCCTCGCGGAGAACCTGCGTCTGTCCGCGCCGGACGCCGACGACGCACTGCTCGCCGAGACGGCCCGGCTGTGCGGCGTCGACCGGATCGCCCCGCTGGACTCCCTCGTCGGGGAGCGCGGCGGCACGCTGTCCGGCGGCCAGCGCGCCCGCATCGCCCTCGCCCGGGCCCTGCTGGCGCGCCCCCGGGTCCTCGTCCTGGACGAGACGACCGCCCACCTGGACAACGCGGGTGACGCCCGGCTCGCCGCCGCCCTCGACACGGGCGAGCGCACGACGATCGTCATCGCCCACCGCCCGGCCACCGTCCGCCGCGCCGACCGCATCGCGGTCCTGGAGCACGGCCGCGTCGCGGAGGAGGGCACGTGGAACGAGCTGACGGCCCGTCCCGGCAGCGCGCTCAACCGGGTGCTGGCCGTCGCACCGGTCTGATCCGGGGAACGTCCCGTACCTCACCCGTCGGCGGCAGCCCTCACCGGCGTACGGCGAAACCACCGGCGGAAGGCCTCACCGCCGCACGCGCACCCGCGCCTCCCGCGGCGCAGGAATGAACTGCAGGCGCAGTGTGGCCGGTGGCTCGGTGATGCCCGGGCCGCCTGCCGTGGCCCAGTTCAGCAGGTCGTCCGTGCAGTCGTCGTCCATGGCGAAACCGACCCAGACGGCACGGCCCCCGGCCAGCCGCCCCGCGGTGGAGGGTTGCACGACGACGACGTTGGCCCGGTCGCAGGGGCCGAGGCAGTCCGTCGTGCGTACCGCGAACCGGCCGCCGGAACCGGCCGCGCCGGCCCGGAGCCGGTCCAGCTGCCAGGCGTGGTCGGTGCCGGGGTGCTTGCGGGGATTGCCGCAGCAGCAGCCCCGGCACACGACGATCGTGCAGGGCCGGTGCGCGGCGCGGACGGCGGCGTGGCTCACGGGGTCTCCGAAGGGGGCGGGCCGGACGGGGGCGCGGGAGGCGGGGCCGTGTCTCACCCGGCCGCCGGCCCGCGTGCCCCGGCCCGCGGGCCGTCCATCACGAGGTCCAGCAGGCGGGCGGCGCGGGGCCGGCAGTCGCTGCGCGGGTCGATCTGCCAGAGGCCGGCGATGGCGAGTACGAGGTCGTCCGCGGTCACTGCGGGCCGGACGGTGCCGGCCTTCTCGTTGGCGCGGAGCGGACCGGCTGAAGGTGCCCGCCCGGCGCACGTGACCACACGCGTGCCCCTCTCCGGCACGGCACCGGCGAGGGGCACGGCGAGTGACGCGGGTCCGGCCGACCGGATTATTCGGCCCGCTCGGACTGCTGCTCCTTCAGGCGCGCCGCCTCCTTGCGGACCTCGGCCTGCGTGGCGCGCTCCCGCTCCAGCCACTTGGGACGCTCCTCCTTCAGGGCCTCGATCTGCTCGGTGGTCAGCGGCTCGGTGACGCCGCCGCGCGCGAGCCCGGAGATCGACACGCCCAGCTTCGCCGCCACCACCGGCCGGGGATGCGGGCCGGTGCGCCGCAGCTCCCGCAGCCACTCGGGCGGATCGGCCTGCAGGGCGTTCAGCTCGGCGCGTGAGACGACACCCTCACGGAACTCGGCGGGGGTGGCCTCGAGGTACACACCCAGTTTCTTCGCCGCGGTCGCGGGCTTCATCGTCTGGGTGCTCTGGTGCGACTTCATGCCGACCAGGGTATCGAGCGCGTGACCGGTTCCCGACCGCGCCCGGTAGCCTGGCCCGGTGACAGGCCCGGCAGAAACCCCCTCGTTCCGGCTCGTGTACGTCCCCGGTGTGACGCCCGACAAGTGGTTGCGCGTGTGGAACGAGCGGCACCGTGACACCCCGCTGACGCTGCTCCAGGCACCCGCCGCCGAGGCGCGGGACCTGCTGGCCGGCGGCGGCGCGGACGCGGGTCTGGTCCGGCTGCCGGTGGACCGCGCGGTCCTCAGCGCGATCCCGCTCTACACGGAGCAGACGGTCGTCGTGGTGCCCAAGGACCACCTCGTGACGGCGGTGGACGAGGTGTGCCCGCAGGACCTGGCCGACGACATCGTGCTGCACCCCCTCGACGACGTCCTGGACTGGGAGCGGGGGCTGCCCGGCCGGCCCGCGCTGGAGCGGCCCGCGACCACCGCGGACGCGATCGAGCTGGTCGCGGCCGGTATCGGCGTGCTCGTCGTGCCGCTGTCACTGGCCCGGCTGCACCACCGCAAGGACCTCACCCACCGGCCGCTGAAGGATGCCCCCGAGTCGCGGGTCGCGCTGTCGTGGCCGGAGGCGGCGACCACCGACCACGTGGAGGACTTCATCGGCATCGTCCGGGGCCGCACGGTCAACAGCACCCGCGGCCGGGCGCAATCCCAGGCGGGCACCCGCGAAAAACCGACCGGACGCAAGACCGGCACCGGCAAGGCAGGAACGGGCAAGGCAGGAGCCAAGGGTGCCGGTGCCCGCCGCGCGTCCGGCGCGCCGAAGGGCGCCCGCCGAGGCAAGCCCCGCGGGCGCTCGTAGCCACGGCACCGCACCGGCCAGGGCACGCGGCGCCTCCCGGCGGTCGCCGCGCCGTCCCGTCCCCGCGGCGGCCTCAGAGGTCGTTCGCGGGCCAGCCCAGCAGGCGGGCGCCGATCACGGCCGTCTGGAGCGTGTAGCGGTGCACCGGGTCGGACGGGTCGGCGCCCGTGAGGCCGCGGATGCGTTCCAGCCGGTAGGTCAGGGCGCGCACGCTCAGGCTGAGGCGGCGGGCGGCCTCGGCGGCGGTGCAGCCCGACTCGAAGTACACCTCCAGCGTGCGCAGCAGCGGCTCGGCGCCGCCCCGGGCCTCCCGCAGCGGCCCCAGCGCGCTCAGCACCAGGTCGGCCATCGCCTGCCGGTCCCGGGTGAGCACCGGGTAGACCAGCAGGTCCGCGGCGCGCAGCACCGGCTCGTCCAACTCCAGGCGCTCGGCGAGGTCGAGGGTGCTCAGCGCCTCCTCGTACGAGTGCACCACGCCGCCCGCGCCGGGCTGTGGGCGCCCGATGGCCACCCGGCTGAAGCCGGTGGCCGCGTGCGCCTGCTTCGCGAAGTACGTCAGCACCTCGTCCTGTTCGCCGGGCGCGACGCAGATCAGCAGCCCGTTCTTGGTGGTGAGCAGGGTGCGCCGGTCGCCGAAGCGGGCGTTGAGCGCGGCCTCGACCCGACGGGTGACGGGGGCGGTGTCGTCGTAGGTCTCCGGGCCCCGGGCGACCGCGACCGCGTGCGCCCGGGACAGCACGAGCCCGAACCGCTCGGCGCGTTCGGCGAGCCGCCCCAGGTCGCTGCGGCCGTACAGCAGGTCGTCGATGAACTCCCGGCGCGCGGCCTCCTCCTGCCGTACGGCGAGCCGCTGGGCCCGCTCGTAGCCCTCGGCGAACGCGTCGACGGCCTGGGAGACGGCGGCGAGCACGTGGTCCGCCGAACCGGCGCCGCCGGGCCAGCACTCCCGGGTGGCCTCCAGGTGCTGCCGGACGAGCGCGCGCAGGCTCAGCCCCTCGTCCGCCGCGCGCTCCCCGAGGGCGCGGCGGGCCTGGAGTTCGTCCCGGGTGAGCCGGCGCCCGGTCGCCGACACCTCGGCCAGGATCTCGGCGTAGCCCTCCAGATGGTCCCGCGCGGGCCCGCCCACGTGTCCCCCTTGCTGTGTCCTTGACGCCGTGGACGCCTGGTTGACGGCGTCCGGCACGGGGAGGCTAGTCAACATTGCCGGAACACGGCAATGCGCGGCGGGGCCCGGCGAGTGCAGGATGCCGGTGGGGAGCCGCAGGGCCCCCGGCGCGGACGGCCCGGGACGGCGGTCCGCGCCGGGTGCCCTGCACGTCCCCGTCCCGCACCGTCCTCAGGGCGCGTACGTGGCCCGCCGTGCCGTGCTCACCACCTGTGCGCCGTCGGCCTCCGCGAGCAGCCCGGCGGAGACCCAGGCCGCCACGGTGGACCGCACCCGCGCCATGAGCGCCCCCTTGCCGGCGAACGGTGCCCCGGCCCAGATCTCGTCCAGCAGTGTGGTGCCGTCGGCCTTCGCCGGGTTGGCGACGCCGGCGTCGATGCCGCCGAACACCACGCGCGGCTCGGACCGGCGGACGTACGCGTGTGTCGGGTCCTCGGTGCCCTCATGGAACGGCGCCCACTCGACGCCGTCCAGCGTGAAGTGCAGCGGCGTGCCGGGCACGGGGGTGAGGCTCGGCAGCAGATCGCCGGAGAGGCCCGCGTTGCGGTAGAGGCCGACCTTCAGGTGCGCGGTCGCCGGGTCGCGGGCGACGAGGTTGACCGGCCCGAGGAAGAGGGTCTGCAGCGTCGGGTCGTCGAGGGCTTTCTCCACCCGCAGCCGGAACGGCACGGACACCCGTACGGTGTCGCCGCCGCGCCAGTTCCGGGACACGCCGAAGTAGCTGCCGGGCACCGGGTTCCCGGGCACGGCGCGGCCGTTGACCGTCACCCGGAATCCGGCGTCCGCCCAGGCCGGCACGCGCAGCCGCAGTTCGAAGGAGGCGCCGCCGCCCCCGATGGCGAGCGTGCTGCCCTGCTCCCTGGGGTAGTCGGTGGTCTGCGTGACGGTGACGCCCTTCTCGGCCCATGTCAGCGTGGAGGGGCTGTAGAGGTTGACGTACAGGGCGCTGCCGTCGGCCCGCGCGAAGTACACCGAGTCCTGGTACTTGGTGGCGCTCTCCATGCCGGTGCCCTCGCAGCAGGTGGTGCCCTGCTTGGGCGTGTAGTCCCGGACATGGCCGGGCGTGAGGCCGATGAAGTAGGTGACGAGCGGCTTCTCCGCGTCGGGCCGGTCCTGCTTGGAGCCGAGCACCTGGTTGTAGAGGGCCCGCTCGTAGTACTCCATGTACTTCGGGTCCTGCTCGTGGAAGAACAGCGTCCGGCTCAGCTTGAGCATGTTGTACGCGCAGCACGTCTCGGCGGTCGTCGCGCCGATCGTGCCCGCGACGATTCCGGGGGCCTTCCAGAACTCGCCGGTGCTGGTGCCGCCGATGCCGTACATGCGGCCCGGTACGACCATGTCCCAGAAGTTCCTCGCGGCCGTGAGGTAGCGCTCCTCACCCGTCTCGTCGTACAGCCGCACGTACCCGGTGAAGATCGGTATGTGCTGGTTGGCGTGCAGGCCGTCGAGGACGTCGCGGTCGCCGGCGCACGCGTCGATGAGCCGGTCCAGGTCGAACAGGCGGGCAAGCGCGAGGTGTTCGGCCTTCCCTGTGATCGTGTGCAGGTCGCACAGGGCCTCCACGATGCCGCCGAACTCGCCGCTGGAGAAGATCCCCCACATGCGCTGCAGGGTGGCCGCGGGCAGTTTCGACAGCCGGGAGTGCATCCAGTCGGCCATGCCGGACGCCAGGTCCAGCGCCCGCTCGTCGCCGGTGGCGAGACGGGCGTCGAGCAGCCCGCGCAGGATCTTGTGCGCGGTGTAGTACGGCGCCCACACCTTCGTGTAGTCGCTGCCGGTCATCGACTCCAGGTCGATGAACTGCGTCTCGGGGTACGCCGCGAGGAAGCCGGGATGGCTCGGCCCGCCCCAGGTGCGGCGCAGGGTGGCGGTCAGGTCCCGGCCGGAGGCGTCCGCGAAGGTGCTCCCGGCCGTCTCGCCGAAGCCGTAGGAGGCGAGGTCGCCGCGTCCGGCCGGGGTGTCGGCCGCCGGGGCCCTCTGCAACTGGCCGATCTCGGTGGCGGTCAGGGCCCGTGACCAGACGTGGAACTCCTCGAAGGCGCCCGCGAACACCGGGTCGGCGGGGAAGGCGGAGCGGCCGAGCCAGTGGTGCGTGAGCGTGCCGAGGGCCGCCGGGGTCAGCGTCATCGCCGTGTCGCGGGCGACGGCGGTGCCGTTGACGTAGAGCGTGCCGGTGCCGTCCGCGAGGGTCACGGCCAGGTGGCTCCACGCGTCGAGCGGCAGGGGTGCCGTGCCGTTCAGGCCCTGCTCGCCGCCGGGCCCGGAGGCGGTGATGGCGAAGCGGGGCACGCCGTTGCCGTTGCGGGCGGCGAGGTACAGGTAGCGGGTCGTGCCGTCGCCGCAGTCGAGGACGCGGGCCCAGTTCCCGGCGTGCGCGGGGCGCACCCACGCGGACAGGGTGATCGCGGAAGCATTGCCGAGGACTCCGGCGGGCAGGTCGACGTACTGGCAGGAGCCGCGGACGTTCTCCACGGCGGTGCCGAACCGGCCGCGGGTGCTCAGCACGGCCGGGTCGCGGCGCAGCGCCTCGCGCACCTCGGTCAGCGCCGTGACGACGGTGTCCGTCTTGTCGGCGAACACCCGCTCCCCGGTGCTCCGGTGGGCCTGGGCGAGCATGGTGAGGAAGTGGCCGGTGTAGTGCCCGCGCAGGTTGCCGTTGGCCTCGCCGTCCAGGCCCTCCCAGCCGCCGGGGGCCACCGCGTCCCCGGTGGGCAGGCCCGCGTTGGCGCGGAACACCTGGACCAGCCGGTTCACGTCGTAGCCGCGGGCGTGCTCCAGCATCAGCTCGCGTTTGGCGGCGAACAGGCCGGGCCGGAGCGTGACGTCCTCCAGGGCGAACGGCCGCACGGTCCAGGCGGCGGGCGCCCCGGACGCCGCGCCGCCTCCGGACGCGGCGAGACCTCGCCCGGCGCCCGCGAGGGAGCCCGCGGACGCCGCCGCGGCCCCGGTCGCGGCCTGGAGAAGGGTTCGTCTGGACAGGGGCGGTGCCATGGGTGCTCCTCCATGGGTCCACGGAAGGGACGGTGCCGGTCAGTCCTCCCGCACACAGCGTTCGGTATTTCGAATGATGTGCGGGTGACCGACCAGACGATAGGTACGGGGCGGAGCAGCGTCAACGGGCCGGGAGGCACCGGTTCCGGCCGTCCGGCCGGGCGCGCCCTCTACCAGGTGTCGACGAACCGCCGCTGTGCGGTCGGCATCTCGGGGCAGTCGTCCAGCGCGGCCAGGATCCACTCCCGTGAGGCCGCCGGGTCGATCACCGCGTCGATCTCCAGCGCCGCCGCCGCGTTCACCGCCTTGCCGTGCTCGTACAGTTCGGCGACGCGCGCCTCGAACGCCCGGGTCCGTTCGGCCGGGTCCTCGATCGCCGCCAGCTCCTTGCGGTAGCCGAGCCGTACGGCGCCCTCCAGACCCATGCCGCCGAACTCGCCGCTCGGCCACGCCGCCGTGGCCAGCGGGGCCCGCGTGGAACCGCCCATCATCGCCATCGCGCCCAGCCCGTACGCCTTGCGCAGCACCAGGCTGACCAGCGGCACCCGCAGGTTCGCGCCGGTCACGAACAGCCGCGCGAAGTGCCGTACCGTGGCGGTCCGTTCGGCGTCCGGGCCCACCATGAAGCCCGGCGTGTCGCACAGGGACACGACCGGCAGGCCGAACGCGTCGCACAGCTGGAGGAAGCGGGCCGTCTTGTCGGCCGCGTCCCGGTCGATCGCCCCGCCCAGGTGGCCGGGGTTGCTGGCGATCAGCCCCATGGGACGGCCCTCGACGCGGACCAGGAACGTCAGCACGCCGGCGCCGAACCCGGACCGCAGCTCCAGCACCGCGTCCGTGTCCGCCAGGCCCGTGACGACACGGCGCACGTCGTAGGCCCGCCGCCGGTTCTCCGGCACCGCGTGCCGCAGCAGCCGCTGGTCCGGCGCCTCCCAGCCCGCCCGCGCGCCACGGAAGTAGGACAGGTACTGCCGGGCCACCCGCACCGCCTCCGCCTCGTCGGCGACCGCGATGTCCACGACCCCGTTCGGCACCTGGACCGACAGCGGGCCGACCTCCTCCGGCCGGAACACGCCGAGCCCGCCGCCCTCGATCATCGCGGGCCCGCCCATCCCGATCGTCGCCTCGGGCGTGGCGATCACGACGTCGCAGCAGCCGAGCAGCGCCGCGTTGCCCGCGAAGCACCGCCCCGACGCGACACCGACCAGCGGCACCAGCCCGCTCAGCGTGCCCATCCGGTGGAACGTCGTCACGTGCAGGCCCGCCACCGACGTGGTGTCCGTGTCGCCGGGCCGCCCTCCGCCGCCCTCCGCGAACAGCACGACGGGCAGCCGCCGCTGCCCGGCCAGCTCCAGCATCCGGTCGGTCTTCCGGTGGTTCTGCACGCCCTGCGTGCCCGCGAGGACCGTGTAGTCGTACGACATCACCACGCACGCCGAGCCGTCGACGCGGCCGGTGCCGGTGACCATGCCGTCGGCCGGGGTGGACCGGATCAGGTCGTCCAGGGAGCGGCGCCGCCGCTGGGCGGCCACCGCCAGCGCCCCGAACTCGGTGAACGATCCCGCGTCACACAGGTCGTCGATGTTCTCGCGGGCGGTGCGGCGACCGGCCGCGTGCCGTTTCGCCACCGCCTCCGGACGGTTCGCGTCGAGCCCGAAGGCGTGCCGCCGCCGCACCTCGGCCAGATCCGGGCGCACGGCACCGGGATCGACCCGCTCCTCGGCCCCCGCGCCCGTCCCGTCCTCGGCGACCTCCGCCAGCGTGACCAGCAGGGCGCCCTCGGCGACGGTTTCGCCCACGCGCGCGTGCACCACGTCCACGACCCCGGAACCGGGCGCCAGCACCACGTGCTCCATCTTCATGGCCTCGACCACCAGCAACTGCCGGCCGCCGCGCACCACGTCACCGGGCGACACGTCCACGGCGACGACGGTCCCGCTCATCGGCGCCACCACCATGCCCTCCCCGGCCGGCGGGGCCGCCTCCTCGGCGACCGCCCGTGCCGCCTCCTCCACCACGCCCGGCCGCGCCCAGAAGTCCGGCCGCGCGAGAACGGCACGCACCAGCCCGATCCCCGTCCACACCCCTTCCACCGCGAACTCGCCCAGCGCCCGGTGGGCCCGCGCGCAGGCGGCGCCCGCATCGCCGTGCGGCACGTGCGCGATCACCTTGGCGAGCAGCGAGTCGTAGCGCACGCCCACCTCCACGCCCGCCCGCACCGCCGTGTCGACCCGGACGCCCGGACCGGTCGGCACGTCGAAGCGCGTGATCCGCCCGGCCGACGGACGCACCCCGCCGTCCGCGCCCGTCACCTCGGCGTTCACCCGCGCCTGCACGGCGAACCCGCGGGGCTCGGCCGGCGCGCCCGCCAGGCCGAGCCCGGCCAGCGTCCCACCGGCCGCCAGCCGCAACTGCGCGGCGACCAGGTCGACGCCGGTGACCTCCTCGGTGACGGTGTGCTCCACCTGGAGCCGGGGATTGGCCTCGATGAAGAAGAACTCACCGTCCCTGACCAGGAATTCGAAGGTGACCAGGCTCGTGCAGCGCGCGGCCCCGGCCATGCGCAGCGCACTGCCGAGCAGCCTCTCCCGCACGGCGGCGGGCAGTCCGGGCGCCGGGGCGATCTCGATCAGCTTCTGGTGGCGGCGCTGCGCGCTGCAGTCCCGGTCCCACAGATGCGTCACTGCCCCTGTCGCGTCCCCGACGACCTGCACCTCGACGTGCCGGGCGCCCTCCAGCAGCCGCTCCACGTACAGTTCGCCCCGGCCGAAACCCGCCTCGGCCTCCGACCGGCACCGCTCCCAGGCCTCCGCCAGTTCCTCGGCGCGCCGCACGACCCGCATGCCGCGCCCGCCGCCCCCGCCCACCGCCTTGATCATCACGGGCCCGCCGGCGAGCAGCTCCCGCGCCCGGTCCGGCCCGGCGCCCCCGCCGCTGCCCGCCAGCACGGGAACACCCAGCGAGGCCGCCAGCTCCCGCGCCCGCGCCTTGTCGCCGAAGACGTCGAGCACCTCGGGGGACGGGCCGACGAAGCCGACCCCGGCCGCCGCACACCGCCGCGCGAACCCGGCGTCCTCGCTCAGGAACCCGTACCCCGGGTGCAGCAGACCGCAGCCCGTGCGCTCGGCCGCGGCGAGCAGGGCCGGCGCGTCCAGATAGTCACCGACCCGCACCGCCTCGTCCGCCGCCCGTACGTGCGCGTCGTCGTCCCCGGCCCACACCGCGACCGTGCGCAGCCCGGCCTCCGACGCCGACCGCAGCACGCGTACGGCGATCTCCCCGCGGTTGGCGACCAGTACGGCGGCAGAACCCATGGAGCCCCTCCAGGACGTCAACGCTCGGCCCGGTCATGCTGATTGACATTGACGTCAACGTCAATACGCTGGCCGCGTGGCACGCTCATCCCACGCCTGGTCCGTCCGCACCGCCCGCGACCGCAGCGAGGCGCCCGCCCGCGCCCGGCTCCTGGACGCCGCCGAGGCCGTCTTCGCCCGGCTCGGCCACGGCCCGGCGACCGTCGCCGAGATCACCGCCGAGGCGGGGGTGTCCCGGGCGGGTTTCTACGTGTACTTCGCCTCCAAGGAGGAGATCTTCCGCGTCCTCGCGGCGCGCGTCCGGGACGCGTTCCTCGCCGCGCAGGACGTGCCGGGCGTCGACACGGACGACGTCCGCGCCGTCGCCGAGGCGTCCGTCGGCGCGTTCGTCGCCGCCTATGCGCGCCACCTGCCGCTGCTGGGACAGGTGGAGCAGCGGGCGCGCACCGACGCGGGGCTGGCGGAGCTGTGGCAGGAGATCCGTGAACGCCCGGTGCACCGGCACGCCCGCTACATCCGCCGCCTGACCGCCGGGGGCCGCGCCCACCCGGCCGCCGACCCCCTCGCCGTGGCGCGTGCGGTCGGTGCCCTGTGCGTCGAGTTCGCCCGGCAGAGCGCCGCACGGCCGGACACGCACGAGCAGTGCGTCCGGGACGCGACGGCCTTGTACCTGCGGTTGCTGGGGGTCGAGGAGGAGTAGAGGGGCCCGGACCTCGATCGCCGGTGGCGGGTCCGCACGGCGGCCGGTGCGGACCGCGGGGCCCTCTCATGGGCCTGCCCCGGCCCACCAGCCGCCTCAGCCCCCGGCACACACCACGCGCCCGGCCTCAGCCCCCCGCCCCGGACCGTGCCAGCCAGTCGAAGGCGGCCCGGGCGCTGAACTCCCGCTGTCCGCCGCGCAGCAGCAGGTCGGCCGTGGCGAACTCCGGCGCGTCCGCGTGGGCTGCGACACAGGGCAGGGCGATGCACCGCATCCCGGCCGCGTGTGCCGCGGCGACCCCGGGGGCGGCGTCCTCCAGGACCACGCAGTCGGCCGGGTCGGCGCCGAGCCGCCGGGCCGCCGTCAGGAACACGTCGGGCGCCGGCTTGCCGCGCGGCACCTCGTCGGCCGAGACGACCGTCCGCAGGTACGCGTCCAGACCAGTCCCGGCGAGAATCGCCCCGATCGCCTCGGGGGAGGAGCCGGAGGCCACCGCCATGGGAACGCCCTCCGCCGCGAGCAGCCCGACGAACTCGCGCATCTCGGGATACACGCGCGTGCCCGCCCGCGCCAGCGCCAGATAGCGGCGGTTCTTGTCGGCGAGCAGTTCCCCGACCGAGGCGCGCAGCCCGTAGCGCTCCTTCCAGAGCGTCACCGTCTCCCGCGTGCTGATCCCGACGTACCGCTCGTGGTCCGCCCAGGTGAAGTCCGGGACGCCGTGCCCGGCGAGGAGCTGCCGGCCCGCCTCGTAGTAGTTCGGTTCGCTGTCCACCAGCGTGCCGTCGAGATCGAAGACGACCGCGGTCGCGCCGAGTGTGCCCATGGGGACAGGATGGCAAAGGCCGGTGCGCGTCCGGGACGCGCGGTCAGGGCCGGGCCGCGCGCCCGATCGACTCCACCAGCGGCAGCAGCCGGTGCGGGACGCGCTCGCGCAGCGCGACCTCCGTACGGGTACGGACCACGCCGGGCAGGCTGATCAGCTTCTGGATCAGGTCCTCGAGGTGGGCGTTGTCCCGCGCCACGACCCGGGCGAGCAGATCCCCGCCGCCGGTGATCGAGAAGGCCTCCACGATCTCCGGCACCGCGGCGAGCGCGTCGCCCACGTCGTCCAGATGCCCCTGGGTGACCTCGATGTGCACGAACGCCAGCACCGGGTAACCGAGCGCGGCGGGGGAGAGGGCCGGGGCCGTGCCCGTGATCACGCCGTCCCGTTCCAGCCGGTCCAGGCGGGCCTGGAGCGTGCCGCGCGCCACTTTGAGGATGCGGGCGTACTCCCGCACGCTCGTCCGGGGCTGCTCCAGCAGGAGCCGCAGGATGCGGGTGTCGAGCTCGTCGACGGCCATGGCGACCGCCCTCCTCCTACGCCGTTGATCATCACCGACTGTACCAACGGCCCACCGGCCCGCGCCCCGGCCGTACCGCCGCCCCGTGATCCGTTGGCCCGCACCCGGCTGTCAGGGCGCTGCCCGAGCTGTACCAATGGCCCTGCTCGGCGGGGTCGAGTTGAGCCAGCGGTGGGAAGGATGCTGAGATGGAGGCGTCGATGGCGCTGCGGACCCCGCGGCGCCTTTTCCATGCGGGTATTCATGGCCTGTACACCGGTCTTGGTGAACGCGCCCGAAGGAGGCGGTAACCAGTGCTGAAGAGGGTGTTCGTCGCTCCGGACCCCGGGCGGACCCGGCTGCGCTTCGCGGCCCGCGCCGTCCTCGGTATCGGGCTCGCCGTCGTGGTCTGCGGCCTCGCGGGACACTCTCTCGCGGGCGCCGTCACCGGCGGGCTCGCCGCGCTGCTCGCCCTGTTCACCGTCACCGACGCCACGGTCCGCGCGCAGGCGGTCACCACCGCGCTGCTCCCGGTCGTCGGCCTCCCGGTCCTGGCCGCCGCCGCGGAGCTGCACGACCAGCCCGTCGCCCGCGACCTGACCTTCCTCGCCGTCGTCGGCGCGGGTGTCTACGCCCGCCGCTGGGGGCCGCGCGGCCACAGCCTCGGCGTCTTCGCGTTCATGACCTTCTTCGTGGCGCAGTTCCTGCACGCCACCCCCGGCCGGCTCCCCGAGCTGTGCGCCTCCGTCGTCCTGTCCGTGCTGTCCGCCGCCGCGGTCCGCTTCGGCGTGTGGTGCTACGAGCGCCGGCTGCCCCCGGCCCCCGTGCCCGCCCCGCCCGGCGGCACCGGCCTGGCCCGGGTCACCACCCGCCAGGCCGTCCAGGCGACCGCCGGCGCCGCCTTCGCCCTCGTCGTGGGCCAGCTGGTGTCCGGGCAGCGCTGGTACTGGGCGGTCGGCGCCACCTGGTGGATCTTCGTCAACACCACCTCGCGCGGCGAGACCCTGGTACGCGGCTTCCGGCGCGTCCTCGGCACGGTCATCGGCATCGGCCTCGGCCTGCTCGTCGCGCTCCCGGTGGACGGCGCGCCCGTGCCCACGGCCGTCCTCACCGCCGTCTGCGTCTTCGGCATCTTCTACACGGCCGCCGTCTCCTACACCTGGATGATGCTCTGGGTGACCCTGCTCGCCGAGCTGCTCTACGGCCTGCTCGGCGTCCTCGAACCCGCGCTGCTCGCCCTGCGGCTGGTGGAGACCGGCGTGGGGGCGCTCGGCGCGGTGCTCGCCGTGCTGTTCGTGCTGCCCGTCACCACCCACGCCGTCACCGACGCCTGGATCCAGCGGGCGCTGCGCTGCGTCCGTGCCTGCACCGCCGAGACCGCCGCACGGCTCGCGGGCGACGCGCACGCCGACCCGGCGCCGCGCGTCGCCGAGCTGGAGCAGCTGCTCGGCCGGGTGCGCCTGTCGGTCGCGCCGCTGATGCACCCGCTCAACCCGATGCGCGGGCGCAAGGCGCGGGCCCGCCGGGTGCTCGACCTCCTCGACGAGTGCGCGCGGGAGATCCGCGGCCTGGTCGCCGTCGCCGCCGACCCCGAGGCCTCCCACGACGCCCGGCTGGCCGCGGCCTGCCGGCGGGTCGAGGCGGCGGTCGAGGCGCTGACCGGCGGCGGAGCGGAGGCGCCCGGGCCCGCCGAGCCCCGGACGCCCGCCGCGGAACCGGCCCTGGCCCACCTGCACGGCCTGGAGCGCGCCCTGTCGGAACTGGCGACTTGGCTGCGGATCCCGCCCGGCTCACCGCTGGTGGGCGCCTGAGGTGTCCCCGGCGCCGGGGAGCCGACCGGCGCCGCGCGGCCCGGCGCCACATCACTCATTTGGTCTAGACCTCCTGCGACCGGCTGCTACCGTCACCCCCGACGGCACAGGACGAGAGGGGACAGCGGTGGCAGACGGCGGTCGGCGGCAGCGGGCGTTCATCGGGTCGTTCACGGCGGGCGGCGGCCCCGGCATCGTGACGGCGGCCGTGGCCGCCGACGGCGCGCTCACGGTGCTGAGCAGCCTGAACGGCGTGCCCGACCCCTCCTACCTGGCGCTCGCGCCGGACGGACGCACCCTCTACGCGGTCAGCGAGACCACCGACGGCAAGGTCGCCGCGTACGACATCACCGGCGACGTGCCCGAACCCGCCGGGCCGCCCGTGCGCGTCGGCGACGGGCCCACCCACCTCAGTGTGTTCGCCGGTCACGTCCTGACCGCCAACTACGGCTCCGGCAGCGTCACCGCCGTGCCCGTCCGCGCCGACGGCACCCTCGCCGGCGCCCCGAGCGCGGTCCTCCAGCACACCGGCGCGGGCCCGTACACCCCGCGCCAGCAGGGCCCGCACGCCCACCAGGTGCAGCCCGACCCCAGCGGCCGATGGGCCGTGAGCGTCGACCTCGGCACGGACTCGGTCCGGGTGTGCGCCCTGACCGCGGCCGGCCTCGAACTGCACCGCGAGATCGCCCTGCGCCCCGGCTCGGGCCCCCGGCACCTGGCCTTCCACCCGGACGGCTCGCACGCCTACGTGGTCAACGAACTCACCCCGACCGTCGCGGTGTGCCGCTGGGACGCCGCCGAGGGCTCGCTCAAGCCACTGGCGGAGGTCCCGCTGCTGCCCGGCGCACCGGCCGGTGACGCGTACCCGTCGGGCGTCGTCGTCTCGCCCGACGGCCGGTTCGTGTGGACGGCCACCCGGGGCGAGGACGTGCTCTCCGTGCTCGCCGCCGAGGGCGACGGGCTGCGGCTGGTGGCGACCGTGCCCTGCGGCGGCCACTGGCCCCGGGCGATCGCGGAGTCCCACGGCGTCCTGTACGCGGCGAACGAGCGCTCCGGCGACGTCACCTGGTTCGCCGTCGACCCGACGACCGGCCTGCCCCGCCGCGCCGGCTCCACGCGGATCCCGGCAGCGTCCTGCGTGATCTTCGGCTGACCGGCCCCGGTCGTCGGCGGCGGGCCGGAGCGGCGGGTTGCCCCGGGCTGGGTCCTGAGTGCCGGCCGTCGCGGGCAGGAGCCCGAACTGCGGGTCGTGCTGGGCCGGGATCGTTGTCCCGGGCAAGGCCCGAGCTGCTGGTTGCACGCGCCCCCGGGCGAGAAGAAGGGCCCGCTCCTGCGCCGGGAGCGGGCCCTTGCCGTACGGGTTCCGTGAGAGGGCCGGCCGTGCCGCGCGGGCGGCCGGGCCGGGTGTCAGCGGGCCGGTGTGCCCTGCGCCGGCTGCGGCGTGATGCCCAGCGCCGTCGTGTACTTGGCCAGCGCCAGCTTGCCGATCGCCGGGTAGGGGCCGAGCGGCTCCGAGGCGGGGCAGCCCGCCTCCCCGGCCGCCTCCTCGATCAGGGCCGGCTCGATCTCCGGGCCGATCAGGTAGGGCGCCAGCGCCAGCTGCTGGGAACCGGAGGACCGCAGCTGCTCGGCGACGGACGCGATCGAGCCCTCCTGGTCCAGCGCCGCGGCCATGACCGGGACGGCGAGGCGCGCGGCGAGCAGCATGCCGGTGATACCGGCCGCCTGCACGGCCTCGTCGCCGCCCACAGAGGCGAGGATGATGCCGTCGGCGGCGGTGGCCACGGTGAACAGGCGGGCGCGGTCGGCGCGGGCCAGACCGGCCTCGGACAGCCGGACGTGCAGCGCCTCCGCGAGCAGCGGGTGCGGGCCGAGCACATCGGTGAGCTCCGCCGCGACGCGGCTGTCCATCACGGCCTGGCGCAGCCGGCGCAGCAGCGCGCCGTCCGGGCCGGCGAGCAGTGGCACGACGACGGCGGCCGGGCCCTCGGGCTCCTTGGCGTCCACACCGACGGCGAGCGCCCGCTCGTAGCGCGCGGTGCGCTCCTCGGCGGCATGCGTGAGCACGATCTGCAGCGAGGGGTACTCGTTGTCGTCCCCGTCGAGGTACCCGATCCGCGCGTCCAGGCCGGGCAGCTCGGAGCGCGCGATGCTCACGACCTCCTCGGCGAGGCTGCGCGTGGCGGTGCCGGGCGTGCCCGGCACCGCGAGGACGAGCGCGGGCGCGCCCTCGGGCGCCGCCAGCGGCTCGGGACGGCGGTGCCGTCCGGGCTGGCGGGGGCGCGGCATTCGTACTGGCAGGCCGGACGCGGGCCCAGTGGGGGAGCTCATGGCGCCGCATGTTACTTGCTTGCGGGGCTTCCCTGTTCGGAGAGGGTGCAGGTGAGCGGTATCCGTCCGGTTTTGTCTGATGGGTAACGTACGAATCGAAAGTGATCGGCGATGATCGGGTGGTTTTGCCGGTTTGAGGGTGGGAATCCGGGCAGGCACCGCCGAATTCGACGGCCCCTTTCGGCCACCGCATTCCGGTCACCGGGTTTCAGTCACGCGTACCGGTCACGACGTGGAGCAGGGTGCCGTCGACCGGGAGGGCGAGCGAACCGGTGGCGAGGTCGACGGCGATCCGGACCGAGCCGTGCAGCGGGTCGCCTTCGGCCGGGACCCGCACCGCGTGCGGCAGCCGCTCGGCCAGTTCCTCCGCCAGCGGGTCCAGGAGCGGGGCGCCCATGTTGAGCAGACCGCCGGTGAGGGCGATCCGGGCTTCGTCGGCGGGCGGGCAGACGGCGGACGCGGAGTCGGCCATGTGCCGGGCCGCCGCGCGCAGGATGTCCGCGGCGACCGGGTCGTCGTCGGCGCAGGCGGCCACGTCGGGGGCGAAGGAGGCCAGTACGGCGACCCGGTCGGCACGCGGATACAGCGCGCCGGGCAGTCCGGCCGGCGGCCCGAAGCGCTCCTCGGCGCGGGCCCGCAGGCACGCCGAGCCGCCCTCGCGGCCGTCGTGGGCGCGCAGCGCGGCCTCGAGACCGGCGCGGCCGATCCAGGCGCCGCCGCCGCAGTCGCCGAGCAGGTGTCCCCAGCCGTCCGCGCGGCGCCACGCGGCCAGGTCGGTGCCGACGGCGATCAGACCCGTCCCGGCGGCGACCACCGCACCGGGCCGCGGCCCGAGCGCCCCGACGTACGCGGTGACGGCGTCGGCGGCGAGAGCCAGCGCCCGCACCCCCAGTTCCCGCGCGAGCACGCCCGGCAGTTCGGCCCGCAGCGCGTCACCGAGTGTGGCGAGCCCGGCGGCACCGATGACGGCCGTGTCCAGCCGCGCCACCCCGGCCTCGCCGGCCAACGCCCGCGCCACGGGCACCAATTGCTCCAGCAGGTGCCCGGGGTCGATCCCCCGGGTCCCGGTCCGCACCGGCTCCCGGGACTCCCGCCGGGCCAGCGGCCCCCGCCCGGGAACCCCGACGACGACCCGCAGCCCGGACCCCCCGGAGTCCACGGCGAGAAACCCGGCCGGAGCCTGCGCCCCGCCCTCGCTCCCGCTCACGGCAGGCGCCAGTCCACCGGCTCCGCGCCCTGCTGGAGCAGGAGTTCGTTGACGCGGCTGAACGGGCGGGAGCCGAAGAAGCCGCGGTCGGCGGACATGGGGGACGGGTGGGCGGACTCCACGGCGGGCAGGCTGCCGAGCAACGGACGGAGGTTGCGCGCGTCGCGGCCCCACAGGATGGACACCAGCGGTTTGCCGCGCGCGGCCAGCGCGCGGATGGCCTGCTCGGTGACCTCCTCCCAGCCCTTGCCGCGGTGCGCGCCGGGACTGCGGGGTGCCGTGGTGAGCGCCCTGTTGAGCAGCAGCACTCCCTGCCGCGTCCACGGCGTCAGGTCGCCGTTGGACGGCTGGGGGAGCCCCAGGTCGGTGCTCAGCTCCCGGAAGATGTTGATGAGGCTGCCGGGCAGCGGCCGCACCTCGGGCGCGACCGAGAACGACAGCCCCACCGCGTGCCCCGGGGTCGGGTACGGGTCCTGGCCGACGATGAGGACACGTACGTCGTCGAAGGGCTGCTGGAAGGCCCGCAGGACGTTCGGCCCGGCCGGGAGGTAGGTGCGCCCGGCCGCGATCTCACCTCGCAGGAAGTCGCCCATGGCGGCGATGCGCCCGGCGACGGGCTCGAGGGCTTTCGCCCAGCCTTCTTCGACGATCTCGTTCAAGGGTCGTGGTGCCACGGGCGTCACCCTACTGCCGTACGGGCGGCGGACATCAACCCGCGCCCGGCGGCCGGCCGGGGACGGCCGGACCGCCGACTCCCCCGCCCCGCCCCGACGTGTGGGAAGCCGCAGTTCTCATCCGACCACCGCGGCCCGCACGCACAGCACGTCCGGCAGGTGCGAGGCGAGCTGCCGCCAGCTGTCGCCGTCGTCGGCGGAGGCGAACACCTCGCCGTTGCGGTTGCCGAAGTACACGCCCGCCGTGTCGGCGTCGTCGGTGCACATCGCGTCGCGCAGCACCGTGCCGTAGTGGTCGTCCTGGGGCAGCCCCGCCGTCAGCGGCTCCCACGACGCGCCCGCGTCGGCCGTGCGGAACACCCGGCAGCGCCGGTCGGCCGGCACCCGGTCGGAGTCGGCGTTGATCGGGAAGACGTACGCCGTGTCGCCGCGGTGCGGGTGGGCCGCCGCGGCGAAACCGAACGTGGAGGGCAGGCCCTCGCCGATGTCCGTCCAGTGCGCGCCCGAGTCGTCGCTGCGGTAGACCCCCCAGTGGTTCTGCAGGTACAGCCGGTCCGGGTTCGCCGCGTCCCGCGCGACCTTGTGCACGCACTGTCCGAACTCCGGGTTCGGGTCGGGCAGGAACACCGCGGACACACCCGAGTTGGACGGCTGCCAGCTCGCGCCGCCGTCGGTCGTGCGGAACACGCCCGCCGTCGAGACGGCCACCGTCACGGCCCGCGGGTCGCGCCCGTCGGTGAGGATCGTGTGCAGGCCCTCACCGCCGCCGCCCGGCACCCACTTGTCGCGTGTGGGGTGCTCCCACAGCGGGCGGACCAGCTCGAAGGTCTCGCCGCGGTCCTCGGAGCGGTACAGCGCGGCCGGTTCCGTGCCCGCGTACACCACGTCCGGTTCCGCCGCGGCCGGGTGCAGCTGCCACACCCGCTCCAGCGAGGCGCCCGTGTCCTTGGGGAACTTGACGGCCGGCTGGGCCGGTTCGGTCCAGGTCCGGCCCAGGTCGTCGGAGTGGAACACCGACGGGCCCCAGTGCGCGCTGTCACCGCCGGCCAGCAGCCGCGGAGAGTCGCCGCGGGTGTCGATGGCGACCGCGTGGACCGCCTGTGCGTTGAAGTAGGGACTCTCGTCGAACTCCCAGGCGGCGCCCCGCCGGCGCCCGATGAACAGGCCTTTGCGCGTACCCACGGCAAGCAGGACCTCGGTCATGCCACACACCTCCGCGACGTCGCGGTCGACGTCTTCGTCTCGGACACGGGCCAGTCTGCACCCCGCCACTGACAGTCACCTCCGCAGCGGCTCGCGCCGCAGGTCACCGGGGGTGTCAGGGCCGGAAGGGCCCGGCCGGTCAGAGGGCGCCCGGCAGTGCGCGGCCGAGCACCGCCGTGAGGTCGGCGCCGTCCGGCAGCGTGCCGAAGGCGTGCCCCCAGTCGCCGCCCAGCCTGCTCGCGCAGAAGGCGTCGGCGACGGCGGGCGGCGCGTACCGCACCAGCAGGGACGCCTGGAGGGTGAGGGCCATCAGCTCCACCAGCCGCCGGGCGCCGGCCTGCGACGTCCCGGTCAACCGGTCCTTCAGCCGTGCCACGGCCGCGTCGAGCCGGGCGTCCGCGCCGCGCGCCAGGGCGAGTTCGCCGAACAGCGCCTCGCCCGCCGCCGGCTCCCGGCCGAGCGCCCGCAGCACGTCGAGCGCGCTGACGTTCCCCGACCCCTCCCAGATCGACAGCAGCGGCGCCTCCCGGTAGTGGCGCGGCATGCCCGACTCCTCCACGTAGCCGTTGCCGCCCAGGCACTCCAGGGCCTCCGCGGTGAAGGCGGGGCCGCGCTTGGTCACCCAGTACTTGCCGACGGCCGTCGCGATCCGCCGGAACGCCGCCTCGCCCGCGTTCCCGCGCACGGCACGGTCGGCCGCCCCGGCCAGCCGCAGCGTGAGTGCCGTCGCGGCCTCGGACTCCAGTGCCAGGTCGGCGAGCACGTTGCGCATCAAGGGCTGGTCGATCAGCCGCGCGCCGAACGCGCTGCGGTGCCGCACGTGGTGCCCGGCCTCCACGAGCGTCTTGCGCATCAGCGTGGCCGACGCCATCACGCAGTCCAGGCGGGTGCAGTTGACCATCTCGATGATCGTCTTGACACCGCGCCCCTCGGGCCCGACCAGCCAGGCCACGGTCCCGTCGAACTCCGGCTCCGAGGAGGCGTTGGACCGGTTGCCGAGCTTGTCCTTCAGCCGCTGGATGCGGAAGGGGTTGCGGGTGCCGTCGGGCAGGACGCGCGGCACCAGGAAGCAGGACAGCCCGCCGGGCGCCTGCGCCAGCACCAGGAACACGTCGCACATCGGCGCCGACGTGAACCACTTGTGCCCACGCAGCGTGTGGACGCCCGGTTCGGCGGTGGGCGTGGCCGCCGTCGTGTTGGTCCGCACGTCCGACCCGCCCTGCTTCTCGGTCATCCCCATGCCCGCCAGCAGCCCTCGCTTGTGGGTGGGCACCCGCAGGCCGGGTTCGTACTCCCGGCTGGTCAGCAGGGGCTCGTACACCTTGGCGAGGTCCGGCTGGGCGCGCAGCGCGGGGACGGCGGCGTACGTCATGGAGGTCGGGCAGCCGTGCCCCGCCTCGGTGTGTCCCCAGACCAGTCCGCCGGCGGTGCGCGCGACGTGCGCTCCGGGCCGGTCGTCCGCCCAGGGTGCGCCGGCCAGGCCCTCGGCGACCGCCGTGCGCATCAGGTGGTGCCAGCTCGGGTGGAAGTCGACCTCGTCGACGCGGTGGCCGTACCGGTCGTGCGTGCGCAGCACCGGCTCGTACCGGTTCGCCTGCTCGCCCCACTCCTGCGCCTCGGCGCTCCCGGCCCGCTTCCCGAGCCTCCTGATGTCCTCCTCGGCCCAGCCGGCGCCCTCCCGTCGCAGCCCTTCCAGCAGGGCCGCGTCGTCGGACGCGTCGTAGGGGGCCGGGGGAGGGGGCTGGTTGGTCACGGCGTGCGTGGCCGGTGCGTCGTACGCCCCGTGCTCGGGGTGCGGGAACTGCGCGGGAGTCGGGACCATACCGCGAGTGTTGCACTGTCACTGCGACCGCAGCAATACTGCAACACGAAGACCGGGCCCGTACAGTACGGGACCATGCGCAGGAACGTGCCGGACGGGCCCGGCGAGCCGGAACCGCAGCCGCTGTCCGCGCGGTCCGTCGTGCTCAGCCTGCTGCTGGGCACCCACCCCGCCGAACTGCCGGCCCGTGAACTGGCCCGCGCGGTCGAGCCCTTCGGCGTCGGCGGCTCCACCCTGCGGGCCGCGCTCAGCCGCATGGTGGCCGCCGGCGACCTGCGGCGCACGGACACCGGATACCGCCTGAGCGACCGGCTCCTGGAGCGCCAGCGCCGCCAGGACGAGGCCGTACGGCCCCGCACGCGCGCGTGGCACGGCGACTGGGAGATGGTCGTGATCACCGCGACGGGCCGCGGCCCCGCCGAACGCGCCGAGCTGCGCGCCCGGCTGGCCGGCCTGCGGCTCGCCGAACTCCGCGAGGGCGTCTGGCTGCGCCCCGCCAACCTGGACCGCCCGCTGCCGGACGACCTCGGCCGGGTCGCCGAGCACTACACGGCCCGCCCCGGCCGTCCCGCGCGCGAGACGGCGGCGCGGCTGTGGCCGCTCGGCGCCTGGTCGGCCACCGCCCGCGCCCTGCTCGACCTGGTCGCCCGCGAGGACCGCCCGGCCGCCCGGCTCGCCGCCTTCGCGGCCGTCGTGCGCCACCTGCTCGCCGACCCGGTGCTCCCGCCCCCGCTGCTGCCCGCCGACTGGCCGGGCCCGGCGCTGCGCGCCGCGTACGCCGGCTACCAACGGGAGATGGCGCGCGTGGTGGGCGTGCGGGAGGACGACGGGCGGGGATGACATGCTGCATGTCGCCGATCTTCCTGCGGCCCCGGACGATGTCGTCCTCGAGCTGCTCGAAGTCGTTGGACAGGTTGGCGTACCGGGCGGGCTCGGT
>NZ_JBFBAX010000033.1:0-66429 GCF_040682395.1 Streptomyces sp. NPDC051207
GTCCCCCCTGGTCCCCCCCCCCCCCCCGGGGGCGGGCCGGGGGGCCCCCCCCCCCCCCCCCCCCGGGGCGCGGGGGGGGGGCGGGGGGCCCCCCCCCCCCCGCCGCCGTACGGCGGGCCTGGCCGCGCCTGCCGTGCGCCCTCCTGAAGACCTCACCGTACGGATCTCGTGCCGGGCGGATGACCTGCGCGATTGCGGGAACCCGGCAGGTCTCGGGAATGGGACACGAGGTGAGTGAGTCATGGCAAGGCAGCAGCAGTCGCCGGCGCCCCTCCCCGCGCCGTTGCGCACCGTGGCCGCGCCGCTGCTGACGGCGGCCTCCGCGCTGCGGAAGGTGCCGGGCGCGGGGACGGTGGGCAGGGTGGCCGAAGGCACACTCGACAAGGTCGGAATCGTCTCGCCGCGCGGCAGGCGCATCGCGGTCTACACCGGGGCCGGCGTGCTCGGCGTGGCGGGCGTCGTGGAGTGGCCCGTGGCCCTCACGGGCGCGGCCGTCGCCTGGCTGACCCAGCCGCGGGGCGAGCGCTCGGAGACCGAGCCGGCGAGCGGCGGGAAGACCACGTCGTCCGGGAGCGGCGGCGCGGAGGCATCCGGAGGAACCCCGTCCGCAGGCGGCACGACGACCTCCGGCGCGGCTTCCGGCTCCGGGTCCTCCGGCGGCACAAAGACCTCCGGCACCGGGAACTCCGGCAGCAGGCCCTCGACGGGCACCGGCACGCCGACCGGCAAGCCCTCCTCCGGAACGAAGGCGCACGCCGGGCGCGCCAAGTCCGCCGGGACCGCGAGCACCTCCCCCACGCCGCCGGCGTCGAGCGACACGGGCGGCACTGCGGGGTCCAGTGACTCCACGGCCGAATCGGCCACCAGCGGCTCCACCGCGCGGCGCGGGCGGACCACCAAGCCCTGAACGGAACGACGACCGGCCGACCTGCTCGGCCGCGCTGAGGGAAGAGTGAGGAGCCTGATGGGCAAGGGACTGCTGGCGGCCCCGTCGGCTGCCGTCGCGCTGGTGTCGGCGGGACCGCGGCTGCTCGCGCGCGGCACCGCCCCCGTCGTCGGTGCCGCCGCCGGGGCGGTGGCGGGCACGGCACGCGCCGGGGTGCGCAGCGCCGACACCGCGGTGCGCATCACGCGCGTCGCCCGCAACGCGCTGCCGAACGCGCCGCGGCCCTGGCGGTCCGGCAGCCGCGCGCACGTCGCGCTGACGGTCACCGAGGACGACCGCGTACGGCGCGGTGGCGGGCTGCGGCGGGCGGCCGGACGGGTCGCCGCCGAGCTGGCGCGCCACCCCGACGTGGCCCTCGCGTACTGGGACGGCGGCCTCGGCCGGCTGGTGGTGACCGCCGTCGACAGCGAGGTCGTCGACCGGGTGCTGGAGCGGGTGGCCGAGTCGGCCGCCCGCCACGGCCTCGCGCCCACCGACGAGGGCGCGGCGGACATCCCGCACCCGGCGAACCCGTCGGGCGTGCGCGCCGCGGCAGCGGCCCTCGCGGCCGACGGCATCGGCATCGCGGCCGGGCTGACCGCGTCCGCCCTGCGGCTGCCGCCCTCACCACGCGCCGTGACCGCGCTGGTGACACTGGTGCGGGAGAACCCGCGGGTACGGAGCCGGCTGCGGGCCCGGCTCGGCCCCGACCGCATGGACGTCGTCCTGGCCGCGGCCAACGCCGTCGCCCACGGCGCGGGGCAGACGCCGACCGGGCTGGTGCTGGACGGCACGCTGCGTGCCGCCCAGTTGCTGGACACGATGTTCCGGGCCGCCGCGTTCGACGCCGTGCACGACCGGGTGTGCCTGCCGGAGCGGATCAGCATCCCGCCGGGCGGCCACCCGCGCCCGGCGCTGCGCACCTCCCCGGCCCAGGAGTACGCCTCCCACGCCGCCACCGGCAGCCTCGCCGGAGCCCTGGCGACACTGCTCGTGAAGCACGACGGCGCCGAGGCCGCCGAGGCGGTGCTCGCGGGCTCGCCCAAGGCCGCGCGCTACGGCCCCGCCGCCTTCCACGCCGTACTCGGCGCCGCCCTGTCCCGCACGGGCGTACTCGTACGCGATGCCGAACGGCTGCGGCAACTGGAGATGGCCGACACGGTCGTCCTGCACCCCAGCGCGCTGCGCGCCCCCGGCTCGGGCGCGGACCCGTGGGCCGAACCGGTGCTGGACGCGGCACGGCAGGCCGGACTGCGCGTCGTGATGGTCGACGACCCGGCGCTGGCCGACTTCACCGCCCTCGCCGACCATGTCGTCAGCGGCGACCGGCCGCTCACGGACGTGGTGGCCGGGCTGCGCGGCGAGGGCGGCCTCATCACGGTCGCCCGCATCGCCTCGGCCGACGACACCGACGTCCTCACCGGACTGCTCGCCGGTGACGTGGCCGTCGCCCTCACCGACGCGGAGTGCGTGGCGTGGGGCGCGGACATCCTCGCGCTGCACGGACTGCCCGACGTGTGGCGGCTGCTGAGCGCGGTCCCGGCCGCCCGCGCGATCGGCGGCCGGTCGCAGACGCTGGCCCGGTCCGGCGCCGCACTGTCCGGACTGCTCGTCGCCGTCGGCGAGTCCGGCGGCCGCAGGCACAGCCCACTGCCCGGGCTGCGGCACGCGCCCGTCGACCTGGGCGCGGCGGCGGCCCTGCTCAGCGGCGCCCGGGCCGCCCTCAAGGTGGCCACGGCACGCCCGCCGCACCCCCGGCCCCGGGTGGCCTGGCACGCGCTGGACCCGGCGGACGTACAGGCCCGGCTGGAACGCGAGCACGGCCCCGGCCCCACCGAGGCCGAGCAGGCCGCCTCCCGTATCCGCGAGGCCGCCCGCACCGCCGGCCGGCACCCGCTGCTCGCTCCGGCCCGCTGGACGGTGCAGCTCGCCCGGGCCGTGCGCGGTGAGCTGGACGACCCGCTCACGCCCGTCCTCGCGGTCGGCTCGGCCGCCTCGGCGATCCTCGGGTCGGCCGTGGACGCCCTCCTCGTCGTCGGCGCGCTCGACCTGAACGCGCTGGTCGGCGGCGTGCAGCGGCTGCGCGCCGAGCGGGCCCTGTCCGGGCTGCTGGCCGACCAGAAGCAGAAGGCCCGCGTCGCCGGGAAGGGCTCCCGCAAGGCTCCCCGGATCGTGGACGCCGCGAAGCTCGTGCCGGGCGACGTGATCGAGCTGAAGGGCGACGACGTCGTACCCGCCGACGCCCGGCTGCTGTGGGAGGACGGCCTGGAAGTGGACGAGTCCGCGCTGACCGGCGAGTCCCTGCCGGTCGACAAGCGGACCGACCCGACACCCCGGGCGGCCGTGCCCGACCGGCGCTGCATGGTCTTCGAGGGCACGACCGTGGTCGCCGGCCAGGCCCGTGCCGTCGTCGTGGACACCGGCGACGACACCGAGGCCGCGCGCGCCGTCCACCTCGCCGCCCGCACCCCGCCCTCCGCCGGAGTCCAGGCCCGGCTCCAGGAACTCACCCGCAAGGCACTGCCGTTGACGCTGGCGGGCGGCGCGGTGGTGACCGGCCTGTCCCTGCTGCGCGGCACGCCGATCCGTGACGCGGTCAGCGGCGGTGTGGCGGTGGCCGTGGCGGCCGTGCCCGAGGGTCTGCCGCTGGTGGCGACCGTCGCCCAGCTCGCCGCCGCCCGCAGGCTCAGCCGGCGCGGCGTCCTGGTGCGCACCCCGCGCACCCTGGAGGCCCTCGGCCGGATGGACACCATCTGTTTCGACAAGACCGGCACCCTCACCGAGAACCGGCTGCGGCTGGTCCGTGTCACCGACGCCGACGGCACGGTCCACAAGGTGAAGGAGCCGGAGGCAGCCGACACCGTGCGGGCCGCGGCCCGGGCCTGCCCGCGGCTGGACGGCGGCTCGGACAAGCCGGTGCACGCGACCGACGAGGCCGTGCTCGACGCGGCCGGGGACGACCCCGGGTGGCGGCAGATCGAGGGCCAGCCCTTCGAGGCGGGCCGCGGTTACGCCGCCGCCGTCGGCCGGGACGAGGACGGCGGGCCCGTCCTCGTCGTCAAGGGCGCCCCGGAGACGGTCCTGCCTGCCTGCCGCGACCTGCCGGACCATGCCTCCGGGAGGGCGCACGACCTCGCCGCGGACGGGCTGCGCGTCCTCGCGGTGGCCAGGCGGCCGCTGCGCGACGGCGAGGACGCCTCCGAGGCCCTCGAACAAGCCGTGGAGAACCTGGAGTTCGCGGGCCTGCTGGCGCTGGCCGACGTCTCCCGCGAGACGTCCCCGGCCCTCGTCCGGGGCCTGAGGAACGCGGGCGTACGGCCGGTCATGCTGACCGGCGACCACCCGCAGACCGCCCGCGCCATCGCCGAGGACCTGGGCTGGCCGGAGGGCACCAGCGTCGTCACCGGCGACGAACTCGCCGCCGCGGACCGGTCCGCACGCGTCCGCATGCTGCGCGACGCCGGCGTGGTGGCGCGGGTCGCGCCCGAGCAGAAGCTCCAGGTCGTGGAGGCGCTGCGGGACGCCGGGCGGGTGGTCGGGATGGTCGGCGACGGCGCCAACGACGCGGCGGCCATCCGCGCCGCCGACATCGGCGTCGGCATCAGCGCGCGCGGCTCGGCCGCCGCCCGCAACGCCGCCGACCTGGTGCTCACCGAGGACGACCTGTCCGTGCTGATCGAGGCGGTCACCGAGGGCCGGGCGCTGTGGCACAGCGTCGCCGACGCCATCGCCATCCTGATCGGCGGCAACGCCGGCGAGGTCGGCTTCGGCATCGTCGGCACCCTGCTGGCCGGCCGCGCGCCGCTGTCCACCCGGCAGATGCTGCTGGTCAACCTGTTCACCGACCTGTTCCCGGCGATGGCGGTCGCGGTGACCCCCAAGGAGGACGCCGGGGAGAGTCCGGCGGACCCCGAGGAGCGCAGCGAACCCCTTGGCACGGAACTGCTGGGCGAGCCCCTCGTCCGGCAGATCCGCCACCGGGCCCTGACGACCTGCGCGGGCGCCACCGCGGCCTGGATGATCGGCCGCTTCACGCCGGGCACGGCACGCCGTTCCACGACGATGGCGCTGTGCGCGGTGGTCGGCACCCAGCTCGCCCAGACCCTGGCCGACCGGCGTGGCAGCCCGCTCGTCCAGGTCACGTCCCTCGGCTCGGCCGCCGCGCTCGTCGCCCTGGTCGAGACTCCCGGCGCCAGCCAGCTGTTCGGCTGCACGCCGCTCGGCCCGGTCGCCTGGGCGGGCGTCGCCGCGGCGATCGTGCTCGCCCTGGCGGGCCAGCGGGTACTGCCACGTCTGGAACGAGCGGTGACCGCACGGCTGCCGGAGACCGTGACCTGAACGCGGGCGCCTGGCCCGGCCGCCTCCCCGGTCCCTGCTCGCCCCGGCGGGCGGGCAGGGAGTCCGCGGAGGCGATGCCCGGGTCTCTCCGCGCGTGCGTGCCGCGGGGTGGGCGGCCCGGTCGGCCTCGTCCCGGGACGTGCCGGCTCCTTGCTCGCGTGCCTTGGCGGTCGGGGAGCCCACGTCTGCGACGCCCGAGGCACCGACGCGCGTGCGTGCCGCGGGGAGGGCGGCGGCCCGGTCGGCCTCCTGCCGGGACTTGACCGCTCCGCCGCCGAACCCGCCTTGCCGGCCCGACGATCCCGAACCGCCCCGCCCAGAGCCGCGCTACGCCCCCGCTGCCCCCGCCGCCCGCAGCAGTGCCTCCCAGTCCGGCAGCTTCACCACGCCCCGGCCCAGCGACGCCCCCAGCTCGGCCTCGGCCCGTTCGATCGCCTGCCAGCCGGGCCACCCGACCGGCTCGGCCCCAGCGGCCCGCAGCGTATCGACCGCGTCGTCGGGAACGTCCCTGCGGACGAGCACGGCGGCGTCCTCCAGCAGTGACGTCACGGTCTCCTTGGCGCACGGGCGGTTGCTGCCGATCACCCCGGTCGGGCCGCGCTTGATCCACCCGGCCACGTACTCGCCCGGCGCCACCACACCACCGCGCAGTACCCGCCCCGCCAGATGCGGCACCGTACCGGTCACCGCGTCGAACGGCAGCCCTTCCAGCGGCACCCCGCGATACCCCACCGACCGCAGCACCAGCTGCGCCTCGACGTCCTCGTACCGGCCGGTGCCCGTGACGCCGCCGTGCCCGTCCGGTGCCGTCCGCTCGAAGCGCACCCCGGCCACCCTCCCGTCCGCGCCGAGCACCTCGACGGGGCGCAGGAAGAACCGCAGCCGGATCCGGCGTCCGCTGCCCGCCGGGGGCGCGTCGGCCCAGCCGCGCAGCACCTCGACGTTGCGGCGCTGCGCGGCAGGCAGGGCCGACGGGTCGGCGTAGCCCGGGTCCCGCGCGAGTTCCGCCGGGTCCACGACCACCCCGGCGTCCGGCAGCGTGCCCAGCTCGCGCAGCTCCTTGGTGGTGAAGCGGGCCTGGGACGGGCCGCGCCGGCCGACCATGTGGATGTCCCGGACCCGGCTCGCGGCGAGCGCGGTGAGTGCGCCCTGCGGCATGTCGGTGGGGGACAGCTCGGCCGCGGCCCTGGCGAGGATGCGGGTGACGTCCACGGCGACGTTGCCCACGCCGATGACGACCGCGGACCGCACGTCGCGCACGAAGCCGTCGCCCGCCGGGACGTCGGGATGGGCGCTGTACCAGGACACGAACTCGGTCGCCGACCAGCTGCCGGGCAGCTCCTCGCCCGGAATGCCGAGGTGCCGGTCGGTGGCGGCGCCCACGCAGTACACGACCGCGTGGTACAGCTCCCGCAGTCGCTCGGCCGGCACGCCACCGGGCCCGCCGATCCGCACACCGCCGAGGAACCGCACCCGCTCGTGCTCCAGCACCGCCCGCAGACTGTTCTGGAGCGACTTGATCTTCTCGTGGTCGGGCGCCACGCCGTACCGCACCAGGCCGTACGGGCAGGGCAGCCGGTCCAGGACGTCCACGAGTACGTCGGGGTCCAGCTGGACGAGGCTCTGGGCGGTGTAGCACCCGCTCGGCCCCGAACCGACGACGGCGACACGCAGCACGGCCGAACTCCTCACCCTGGGGATCTTGTCAAGGAGTGGCTGACCTCTCCAGCATCGCACCGTTGCGGCTCCGCCGGCAGGGTGCAGTGCCCGGCGGCGGCGCGTGTCCGTTCGTATGGAGTGTGATGATGCGGTTACGTTCCGTGTGTGCTAGAAGCATCTTTTCTTCATCTGTCCGGCCGCCGCCCGGCGGACGGTGCCGTCTCCGTGCGGCCCGCGTGGGAGGTGCGGGAGGGCGACGGCGCCACGTCGTGGTTCGAGGTCCGGCTGGAGTTCGCCGACGGGGCGCGCGTCGACGCGCTGGCCGTGCGGTCGGGGCGGGGTGTGTCCCTGGAGGACGTGCGGGCCCGGCCGCCGCTCTCCCTGGACGACCTGACCGTGCTCGCCGACTGGCTGGAGGGGCCGCTCGCCGAGGCCTGCGGCGTGGCCAGCCGGCCGGAGGGCGCCGACGAGGTCGACGCGGGGCTCGTGGCGCGGGAGTACCGCGCGGCACAGGAGAGGGGTGCCGACCCCGTCCTCGCGGTGATGAACGCGACCGGCCGAGACCGCCGCGGGGCGCTCAGGCTCATCGGACGGGCCCGCGACGCGGGACTCCTGACGCCTCGTCACATCCGGCGCTGACCGGGCGCATTCCCCAATCAACCGGACGCGCTCCTCGCATCGGCCGGACACGTTCCTCGCACCAGCCGGACGCGTTCCTCACATCATCTGCCGCATGCGGGTGATCTCGCTGGTCTGCTGGGCGATGACGTCGTCGGCCATCTCCTCGATCTGCACGTTGTTGCCCTGCGCCTTCACGTCCGCGGCCATCGTGACCGCGCCCTCGTGATGCGTGATCATCAAGGTCAGGAAGAGCTGGTCGAACGCCTTCCCCTCGGCCGCGCGCAGATTCTTCAGCTGGCCGGCGCTCGCCATGCCGGGCATCGCGGCGTGGCCGTGCCCGCCGTGTCCCCGCGGCTGTTCCTTCTTGCCGTGGGTCTTCAGCCAGCTTCTCATGGTCTCGATCTCCGGGCCCTGCGCGGCGGAGATCCGCTCGGCGAGCCTCTTGACCTTCGTGGATTCCGCCTTTTCCGGGACGAGTTCGGTCATTTCCAGCGCCTGCCGGTGGTGCTGGATCATCATCCGCGCGTACTCGACGTCCGCGGAGTTGGGGGAGTCGTCGCCCATGTGTGCGGCGGCCTCCTGCGGGGACAGGGTCCGGTTGTCCTCGCCGGGCTTGCCGGGCGCGATCACCGAAGGCCCGCTCGCCGAGGAGGTCTTGGTGCCGGCTTCCGAGTCGCAGCCCGCGAGGCCGAGCACGGCCAGGGCGGTCAGCGTGGCCGGGACGAGAAGGACGCGGGGCGGGCGGCGGGAGAACACATCGACCTCCTGTGACGGGCGCATTGCGAGGCACCTTGTGGGTGCGATGACCGTCCTAGCACGCTTCGGCTCATTACTGAGCAGAAAACTTCATTGCGAGTTCGTCTCCCTCTGTTGGTATGGGCATGGCGAGGGCAATACTGCGTGCTGCGTGAACCGTTCGCACGTGAACGGCGCTAGGGAGGAAACAGTGATCCTGTTGAACAACCGAACCCGTCGCAGACGCCTGGGGGTTGCCACGGCAGCCGCCGGCCTCCTGGCCTCGCTGTTCGCGGCGGGTCCCGCCGCGGCCGTCCCGGACCCCGGGGACGGCCCGACGAAGCAGAAGAGCGTGTCCGAGAGCACCCGGGCTGAGGTGCGGGAGGCCATCGGCGAGGGTGAGATACCCGCCCAGGACCAGATAGTCCACTCCGCCAACATCGAACACCTCGTCAACATCCCGAAGGACAAGCTGCCCGGCACCAACTCGGACCTCGCCTTCCAGGGCTCGTACGCGTTCGCCGGCAACTACGACGGCTTCCGGATCTTCGACATCAGCGACCCGAAGGCCCCCAAGACGGTCGCCCAGGTCCTCTGCCCGGGCTCCCAGAACGACATTTCGGTCTCCGGGAACCTGCTCTTCCTGTCCACCGACTCCTCGCGCAGCGACAACAGCTGCAGCAGCACCACCCAGCCCGCGACGGAGAAGTCCTCCTGGGAGGGCATGAAGGTCTTCGACATCAGCGACAAGGCGAACCCGAAGTACGTCGCCGCCGTCGAGACCGCCTGCGGCTCGCACACCCACACGCTGGTGCCCGAGCGCAAGAACGTGTACGTCTACGTGTCGTCATACTCGCCGAACGCCGCGTTCCCCGACTGCCGGCCGCCGCACGACGGCATCTCCGTCATCAAGGTGCCGCGCAGCGCCCCCGAGAAGGCGGCGGTCGTCTCCTTCCCGGTGCTGTTCCCCGGTGAGGGCCCCGACGGCGGCGGCAACCCCGGCGCGCCCACCAACCCGGGCGTCTCCAAGACGACCGGCTGCCACGACATCACCGTGCTGCCGAGCAAGGACCTGGCCGCCGGCGCCTGCATGGGCGACGGCATCCTGTTGTCCATCAAGGACCCGGAGAACCCGAAGGTCATCGACCGCGTGCAGGACAACGTGAACTTCGCGTTCTGGCACTCGGCGACCTTCAACCAGAAGGCCAACAAGGTCGTGTTCACCGACGAGCTGGGCGGCGGCGGCGCGGCCACCTGCAACGCGCAGATCGGCCCGAACCGCGGCGCGGACGGCATCTACGACATCACCGGCAGCGGCGACGAGCGCAAGCTGGTCTTCCGCAGCTACTTCAAGATCCCCCGCCACCAGGCCGACACCGAGAACTGCGTGGCCCACAACGGCTCGCTGATCCCGGTCAAGGGCAAGGACCTCATGGTCCAGGCCTGGTACCAGGGCGGCATCTCCGTCTGGGACTTCACCGACTCCAGCGCCCCGAAGGAGATCGCCTACTTCGAGCGCGGCCCGCTGACCACCGACCGGATCGTCGTCGCCGGCTCCTGGTCCGCGTACTACTACAACGGCTACATCTACTCGAACGACATTGCCAAGGGCTTCGACGTCCTCAAGCTCACCGACCGGCGCACCGACCCCGCACAGCGGGTCAGGCTGCACGAGCTCAACGTGCAGACGCAGCCGGACTACTTCGACTGACCCTCCACGGGGCACTCGACCGCCCCGGTCGCGAAATAGCGCGACAGGTCGGTCTCACACGTCCCGCCGGGCGCCTCGGTGTCCGGCGGGACGCCCATCTCCCAGTCCAGCCCGTACCGCGTGAACAACTCGGCGCGCAGCGCCGGCAGGGGCATCGGCGCGCCCGGCATCAGCGCCGCGTAGACCGCCCCCATCAACTGGGCGCGCAGCATCGGGTAGTCGTGGTCGACGTCCCGGGAACCGCGCCGGGCGACGGTGTCCCGCAGCAGCTCGGCCAGCCGCCGCTGCTCCGGGCACGGCACGAAGCCCTCGGCCTGGAGCAGTCCGGACATGTGCTGGCGCATCAGCACGGGCCGGTCCCGGGCCAGACCGAGAATCGCGTCGATCGCCCGCGCCAGGCGCTCCCGGCCGTCCTCGGTGCGCGGCTCGCGCTCCAGCGCCTCCTCCAGCGTGCGGTGCATCAGCCGGTGCACGGCGGACTGCACGAGCTGGCGCTTGCCGGGGAAGTAGTACGACACCAGACCGCGCGCGGAGCCGGCCCGGTCGGCGATGTCGCCGAGGGTGGTCGCGTCGTAGCCGTGCTCGCCGACGAGTTCGACCGCCGCCTGCAGAAGCCGCTCCTTGGAGCGCCGCCGCAATTCTTCATTGACCAAGGCGCTGCGCGGGGACATGCTGTAACTCCTGCGTTGACTGGCTGCCAGCCAACTATACTCAACGCATCCGGGCCGACCCCTGCGAGGGGTCCGGTCGGTGCTGCCGTCCGTCTCGGGCGACGCGGGGGATCGTCCGAGACGGACGTCGGCATGCCCGGGTGACGGCCCTGGGCCTCCGGCCGGAGCGATGCGCGGCGGTGGCCGTGCTCAATCCACGAGGTCCAGCACCGGCCGCAGCGCGTCCGGCCGTTCGGCCGCCGGCAGGTGGTCGACGAAGTGCACCCGGCAGCCGAGGACCGCCGCGCCGCCGTCCGCCCGCCGGTCGTCGCCGACCATCACCGTCTTGCGCGGATCGGCCCCCAGCGCCTCGCACGCCACCGCGAACAGCGCCGGATCCGGTTTCTGCACGCCGTGCTCGTACGACAGTACGTAGGTGTCGATCCAGCGGTCCAGACCGTGTGCGCGGAACACCGGGCGCGGGTCCCAGCCGATGTTGCTGACCACGCCGACGGGCACCGAGCGCTCCCGCAGCTCCCGTAGCACCTCGGCGGCGTCCGGGTAGGGCCGCCAGGCGGCCGGGGCCATGTGGCGGTCGTAGAGGACGTCGTGCAGCGCGGCGTCGGGCAGCGGCACCTGCCGGGACAGGCCGGTGTAGGCGGCGCGGTGCAGTTCGGCGCTGCGGTCCCGGATCTGCCAGACCTCGATGAGTTCCTCCGGCACGCGCAGCGGCGGGGCGCCGCCGGGCAGCGCCCCGGCCTCCTCCAGCGCCTTCGCCACCGAGACCACCTCGGCCTCCGGGAGCCGGACCCCCGCCTCGTCGAGCGCCCCGCGCAGCCAGGACTCGGTGGATTCGACGCGGAAGAGGGTGCCGGAGAAGTCGAAGAGCACGGCGGTCATGGGGTGATCCTAGGGGGCGGCGTTTCGCGGGGGGTGAGGATCCGGCCGTGGAGGGGGCAGTGGCGTGCCGGGGCGGTTCACGGCCGCCCACGCCCGTGCGCCAGCACCGCCAGCGTCACCGTCAGGGCGCCCAGGAGCCAGCCGCCCACCACGTCCGAGGGCCAGTGGACGCCGAGCCAGACCCGGGTCAGGCCGACGCCCGTCACGGAGATCACGGCGACCGCCAGCGCCGTACGGAACAGGACGCGGCCGGCGCCGTAGTGGTGCAGCAGCCACAGCAGCAGGCCGCACACGATCGTGGCGGTCATGGCGTGGCCGGACGGGAAGGCCGCGTAGTGGGCGGAGTCGACCGGGTCGGGCCACACCGGCCGGGGCCGGTCCACCGCGGCCTTGACGCCCTGCTGCAGCAGCCCGCCGAGCGCGCAGACGGCCGCCAGCCACACCGCCGTCCGCAGGGCGGCGTGCCGCACCAGCAGCCACACGGCGACGGCCGCGCACAGCAGGCGCATGGTCCACGGGTCCCACACCCAGTCCGTCAGGATGCGGCAGGCCTGCGTCAGCCCCGGTTCACCGACCGCCCAGCGGTGCGTGGTGCGGGAGATGTCCCCGTCCAGCCCCATCAAGGGCCGCCACTCGGCGGCGACCAGGGCGAGCAGCAGCACGGAGCAGGCGGCCAGCACGCCGGACCATCCCAGGGCGCGGCGGTGTCGGGGCGGGTGGGGCGGGGAGTCGACGGACGGGGTACCCATGCGTCGATCCTCGCGCAACGGCGGGGCGCGAGGCCAATCCCGCCGTCGGTCCCGGCCGGTCCGGGCGGCCCGCGCGGGCCGCTCTAGCCCAGAGCCCGCAGGCCGGGGACGAATGCCACCAGGACCGGGATCACCGGGACGAGTGAGGCCGCCGCAGTCAGTTGCAGGCGGCGGGTCGCCGGGAGCCGGTCCGGGGGAGTGAGGAGGCGGTGGACCCGCTGCCGTACATGCGCCCCCGGGGTGGGGCAGGGACCGAACACGCCGCGGTCCTCGTTCAGTTCCACCAGGGCGAGCGCGGTCGTGAGGCGGCCGAAGCGGCGGGAGGCCATGTCGTCGGCGGCGAGTTCGACCAGCCGGTGCATCTCCTCGCGGAACACGGCGAAAACCCGCACCTGCGGAAAGCCGCCCGCCAGCGCGGCCGAGCAGTGCAGCAGCCAGTGGTGCCGGGCCTGCGCGTGCCCCTGCTCGTGGGCCAGCACCGCGTCCAGCTGCCGCCCCTTCAGCCGGCGCAACGCGGCCGTGGTCACCACCAGTTGGCCCTCCGGGCCGGCCAGCCACCAGGCCTCGGGCCGTTCGCCCTCCAGGACGACGAGCCGGCCGCCGCGCTCCTCGCCCGGCAACAGGGGCGCCCGCGCGAGCAGTTCGGTGCGGCGCCGGCGACGCCGGGCGTGGGCGCGGGCGATCTCGCGGACCAGCATCGCCGCGCTCCACAGCCCGCTGCACGCGAGGGTCACCGCCGTCGCCGCCGCCCAGGGCCCGGCCGTGCCGAGCGTGTACGCCTCCACGACCGCGCCGGGCGCCGACGCGAACACGTGCCCGCCCACCGCCCGCCACGCCGCCGCCGCGCTCAGCGTCATCGACAGCGCGCAGCACAGCAGGACGGCCGCGATCACGCACTGCCACACCCACAGCGCGACCACCGGTTCACGGTCCGGCCACCCGGCACCGGCGAGCAGCCGTGGGGCGGCCACTGCGGTCAGGGCGCCGAGCAGCAGCAGGACCGCGGGGAGGATCATGAGGGCAGCCTACGAGCGCCGCGCCGCCCGTGGTGCGGCATGCCGCACAAAGTGACGCAGGCAACGGTCCCGCCCGGCCCGCCGCGTGCCCGTCGGCCGCGTCAGAGCGTCAGCAGCATGGCGAGCATGGCGATGCCCATCGACAGCCGGCACGCCCGCGCCAGCTCCGGGCGGTCGCCCCAGCCGGTGCCCCCGGCGACGGCACGCGCGGGCGCCGCACGGCCCGGCCCGGCGGGGACGGGCACCAGCCGGTACCCGGACAGCAGGACGTATCCGACGAAGTAGAGCAGCAGTGTCCCGGTGAGCAGCGGGACGCCCGCGCCCGAGTGGGCGTGCGGCCGGCCCGCGGAGTCCGCCATGACGGCGGCCATGTAGACCATGGCCGTGGCGCCCACCAGGTGGTGCAGATGGTGCGCGTCCGTGCGTGCGGCCCACAGGGCGTGCAGTCCGGCCGCCCCGAACACCACCGCGTAGCCGGGCCAGGCCCACCACGGCGGGCTGAACACCGCCGCCGGCACGGCCATCACCGCCATGCCGAACCCCATGAGCGCATCGCCGCCGGCCGAGCGGCGCTGCTCCTCGACGCCGCTGCGCATCCGCAGCAGGCAGAGGGCGCCGGTCGCCGCGCACAGCGCGACCAGCAGCCAGCCGGACGATGCCGGTCCGTGCACACCGACCTCCCCGTTCGAGCCGCACGGTCGGTCAAGGGATGCCCGGGTCTCGCGGCGCGCACGCGAGCGCACAGGGGTGGACGGGGAGCGTTCGGGGGAGTGCGCCGCGCCGACCGGCCCGGCGGGCCCGCGTCCGGCGAACCGCGGCGGCGCGCCCTGCCCCGGGAGAGGGCCGTGCGCGCCGGGCGACCCGGACACCGTACGCTCGCCGCGACGGTACGACGCCGGGGACCGCACCCGGACGGGGTGCGCCGGGCGGGAACACCGTGGACCGGGGCAGCGACACGAAACGGGAGGACGCACGGCCATGACGGCAGCGAACGGACGGCCGGCGACCGGGGACACCACGCGAGCGGAGGAGACGCCCGGGGCGCCGGACGACACGGTCGCCGCGGTCGTCCGGCAGTGGCGGGCCGTCCACCCCGGCCTCGACACCGGGCCCATGGAGATCATCGGCCGCATCAACCGCTGCGCCGCCCTCCTCCAGCAGGCCGAGGACGCGCCGCTGCGCCGGGCCGGTCTGAGCCGCTCCGAGTACGAGCTGCTCGGGGCGCTGCGCCGCACCGGGCGCGAGCTGACGCCGGGAGAGGTGGCCCGCGAGACGTTCGCCTCGGGCACGGCCGTCACCAAACGCCTCAAGCACCTGACCGAGCGAGGCCTCGTGGAGCGCCGCGGTGACTCCCGCGACCGCCGCGTCGCCCACGTCCGCCTCACCGACGCGGGCCGTGACCTCGTCGACGGCATCCTGCCCGAGCAGCTGGCCTACGAGAGGTCCGTACTGTCCGGCGTCGCCCCGGCGGGCCAGGGCGACCTGGCGACCCTCCTCGGCGACCTGCTCGCCCACCTGGAGGGCAGGCTGGGACCCGCGCGGGCCTGACCTGGCACGGGCGCGTACGGCACGAGCGGGAGGTACGCGACCGTGCGGCCCTCCACCCGGCGCGGGAGGCAGGCGACCGCAGCCCTCCCGGGCCCGGCGCGGGAGGCAGGCGGCCGTGCCGCCACCCGCCCCGGCGCGGTGGCCCGGCCCGGGGCCGGTGCGGCGGCGTCAGATGCCGGGCCGGTACCGCAGCGGATGGTCCGCCGGCACCTCCACCAGCACGATCGGGATGCCGTCCGGATCGGCGACCCACGTCTCGATCAGCCCCCACGGCTCCCGCACGGGCGGACGGACGATGTCCACGCCCTTCGCCCGCAGCTCCTCCACAGCCGCGTCGGCGTCCGGGACCTGGAGCCACAG
Organism: Streptomyces sp. NPDC051207; assembly: GCF_040682395.1. Lineage (NCBI taxonomy): Bacteria > Bacillati > Actinomycetota > Actinomycetes > Kitasatosporales > Streptomycetaceae > Streptomyces > Streptomyces sp. NPDC051207. The sequence continues at coordinate 15,213 of NZ_JBFBAX010000033.1, forward strand.
CCGCACGGACGGGGACGGCGGCTCCTCCGCCCGCCCCGACAGCTCCAGTAAGCCGCCGCCCAGAAAGTAGACCGTGCCGCGCTCCGGCCCCGTGCCGAACTCCCGGTAGACGGCGAGACCGAGCCGCCGCCCGTAGAAGTCACGGGACCGCTCGGGATCGGTGGGCCGGATCAGCGTCCGCCCCGCGAGAACCTGCACCATGGGCGGAGCCTAGTGGCACAGTTAGGCTCGTCCAGTCCCTGCCGCGCCCAGAATCGGAGACCGTCCCCTCATGGATTCCGTGACCGCCACCACCGGACTGACCTTCCGCGACGCCGGCGACGCCGACGTGGCCGAACTCGTCGCGCTGATCGAGTCGGCGTACCGCGGGGACGCCAGCCGGGCCGGGTGGACCACCGAGGCGGACATCCTGGAGGGGCAGCGGACCGACCCGGAGGGCGTGATCGAGGTCATCAAGGGTCCCGACAGCAGGCTGCAGGTCGTCGAGCGGGACGGCCGGATCATCGCCTGCTGCCAGCTGGAGCACCGCGGTGAGCACGCCTACTTCGGCATGTTCGCGGTGAGCCCCACGGTCCAGGGCGGCGGCGTCGGCAAGATCGTCCTCGCGGAGGCCGAGCGGCAGGCGCGCGAGACCTGGGGCGTCACGGAGATGCACATGACCGTGATCTCCGTGCGCGAGGACCTCATCGCCTGGTACGAGCGCCGCGGCTACCGCCGTACGGGGCGGACGACGCCCTTCCCCTACGGCGACGAGCGCTTCGGCGTCCCGCAGCGCGACGACCTGGAGTTCGAACTGCTGGTCAAGGAGCTCGGCTGAGCGTCAGGCCGTGAAGCGGCCGGTGCGCTTGATCTCCGGGTAGTCGGTGGTCACGCCGTCCAGCTCCAGGGCGTGCGCGAGCCGCAGATGCTCCTGGGTGTTGACCACCCAGCCGATGATCCGCAGGTCCGCCTTGCGGGCGTGCTCCACCACCTCCAGCGTCAGCCGGCGCAGGTTGAGGCAGACGGTCGCGGCGCCCGCCTCCACGGCGCGGTCCACGACGTCGAGGCCGTACCGGCTGGCGATCAGTGCCGTGCGCACGCCCGGCACCAGCCGGGCGATCTCGGTGATGGCCGCGTCGTGGAACGAGGACACCTCCACCCGCGGCACCAGGTCCCGCTCACGCATCACCTCGGCGAGGGCGCGCGCCGCCGCCACGTCCTTGATCTCGGCCTGCAGCGGGGCCCGCACGGTGTCCAGGACCTCCTCGAACACCGGGACCCGCTCCCCGCGGCCCGCGTCCAGCGCGCGCAGCTCGTCGAGGGTGTGCTCGGCGATCGGGCCGCTGCCGTCGGTCGTGCGGTCCACGTCCAGGTCGTGCATGACGACCAGGGCGCCGTCCTTGCTCAGGTGCAGATCGAGCTCGACGGCGTCCAGACCGGCCCGCTCGGCGGCGGCGAAGGACCGCAGCGTGTTCTCGGGTTCGACGCCCATGACCCCGCGGTGGCCGATGGTGAGAAGGCTCAATGTTCCACTCGCTTCCGTCGACGGCGGCTCGGCGGACGGAACGGAAGGGATCCGTCCGCACGGCAGGGCCGCAGCCTAACGGCCCGTGTCCGACGGTATCCCCCGGCACTCCGGACCGGTCCCGCCCCGAACCGTGTCCGACAGGAAAAAGTGCGGTGAAGGGCCGGGGTGTGCAGGATAATTTCCCGATGATCCTCTTGCTGGGAGAAACCTCGTCCCTCTACGGTGTCCTTACGTGAGCTTCTCCTGTGGAGGATGGGACATGACGGAAATTCTTGTGCAGGTGGGTGCGGAGGAGAAGGTTCCTCCGGCGACCAGGGTGGTGGAGCACCCGGCGTGGCCCGTGCTCAAGGATGCCGTGGAGCAGATCCGGCCATGGCAGTCGAAGGACGGATCGATCGACTTCGACGCCGAGGGCGCCCCGGCCCGCGCCGACGCCGAGCGCGCCGTGCGCCGGGTCTGCGACGCCGTGCGCGAGCTGTCCCCGCTGCTGCCGCACGACCGCGCCTACCACGAGGCCCTCGTGCAGGACCTGCTCCGCTGGGCCGAGGGTGGCTTCCAGGTGCCCGACTTCCTCGACTCGCTGCTGGCCTTCCAGCCCGCCGCCCACCGCGTGCACGGCCTCCAGCACCTCGTCGTCTTCCCGATGTACACGCAGAACGGCAACCCCGACCGCAACCTCGAGGCGGTCGTCCTGCGCATGGTCTGGCCGGACTGGCTGGCCGAGCTGGAGCGCACCCGCTACGACAACCCGCTGTTCTGCGGCATCACCTTCGAGGACTTCACGGCCGGCTACGACACCAACTCGGCCGTCCTGTTCCCCGAGACGATCGCCGTGCGCGAGGCCCCCGAGCGCTTCACCTGGGGCGGCATCTTCTGCGACCGCGAGGCCGCCCGGTTCCGCCGGGTGACCGCCGCCGCCGTCGACATCCTGGGCCTGGAACTGCCCGAGGACGTCGCCGCGCTGGTCCACGACCAGAAGCGCTGCGAAGAGGCCTTCGTGCTGTGGGACATGGTCCACGACCGCACCCACAGCCACGGCGACCTGCCCTTCGACCCCTTCATGATCAAGCAGCGCCAGCCGTTCTGGATGTACGGCCTGGAGGAGCTGCGCTGCGACCTCACCGCCTTCAAGGAGGCCGTGAAACTCGCCGGGGAGGGCGTCCCGCAGGCCCGCGACGTGCAGTACGCGGTGCTGTTCGACCGCATGTTCCGCTTCCCGGTCACCGGCGAGCGGGTGCGCAACTACGACGGCCTCGGCGGCCAGCTCCTCTTCGCCTACCTGCACAAGCACGACGTCGTCCGCTGGACCGACAACAAGCTGTCCATCGACTGGCAGCGCGCCCCGCAGGTCACCAACGAGCTGTGCGCCGAGATCGAGAAGCTCTACCGCGACGGCATCGACCGCCCCAAGCTCGTCCACTGGTTCGCCGGCTACCAGCTGGTCTCCACCTACCTCGCCCCGCACCCCGGCTCCACCTGGGCCAAGGGCCCCGACGCCCTGGACCTGACCCAGCCGCCGCGCAAGCTCGTCGACGAGGTGCTTCCGGACGAGTTTCCGCTCAGCATGTTCTACGAGGCCCTGTCCAAGAAGCTCAAGAAGGTGATCGCCTCCACCAAGGGGATCACGGCGGACGGCGCCGAGCGGGTCGCCGCGTGAGCGACCGCACCGACGAAGCATCGCTGGAGGCGAACATGGGGAACGGGGCTCTCGACGGCGCGGTCGTCGCGGTGGCCGGAGCGGGCGGACCCGCGGGCCGGGCGGCGCTGCTCAGGCTCGCCGAGGCGGGCGCGACCGTCATCGGCTCGGACAACGACCCGGAGCGGCTCGCCGAGGCCGTGGACGCGGCCCGCTACGCGCACGGCGGCGCCACGGTCACCGGCGAGAAGGTCGACCTGCTCGACCTGGACTCGACCCGCGACTGGGCCGCCCGCATCGAGAAGGACTTCGGGCGCGTCGACGGCCTGGTCCACCTCGTCGGCGGCTGGCGCGGCAGCCAGACCTTCACCAAGACCGACCTCGGCGACTGGGACCTGCTGGAGAAGCTGCTCATCCGCACCGTCCAGCACACCTCCCTCGCCTTCCACGAGGCGCTCCAGCGCAGCGACCGCGGCCGGTACGTCCTGATCAGCGCCGCCGGCGCGAGCAACCCCACCGCGGGCAACGCCGCGTACTCCGCCGCCAAGGCCGCCGCCGAGGCGTGGACGCTGGCCATGGGCGACTACTTCCGCAAGGCGGGGGGCGAGCAGGGGCCGACGTCCGCGGCTGCGATCCTGGTGGTCAAGGCGTTGGTCCACGACGCGATGCGCGCGGAGCGGCCCAACGCGAAGTTCGCGGGCTTCACGGACGTCAAGGACCTGGCCGACGCCATCGCCGGAGTCTGGGAGAAGCCCGCCGCGGAAGTGAACGGAAACCGTCTGTGGCTGACCGAGAAGCCGTGAACCCCCCGAAGACCGACGCGCGTCGCCACCACGACCCGGAGGTCCGCGGTTTCGCCAGTGACAACTACGCCGGGGCCCACCCGGAGGTGCTCGCCGCCCTGGCCCTGGCCAACGGCGGGCACCAGACCGCGTACGGCGAGGACGACTACACCGAGAACCTCCAGCGGATCATCCGCAGCCACTTCGGGGCGACGGCGGAGGCGTTCCCGGTGTTCAACGGCACCGGCGCGAACGTCGTCGCGCTCCAGGCGGTCACCGACCGCTGGGGCGCGGTGATCTGCGCCGAGAGCGCCCACATCAACGTGGACGAGGGCGGCGCCCCCGAGCGCATGGGCGGCCTGAAACTGCTCACCGTGCCCACACCCGACGGCAAGCTCACCCCCGAGCTGATCGACCGGCAGGCGTACGGCTGGGAGGACGAGCACCGCGCGATGCCGCAGGTCGTCTCCCTCACCCAGAGCACCGAACTCGGCACGCTCTACACACCGGAGGAGATCCGGGCCATCTGCGAGCACGCCCACGTGCACGGCATGAAGGTGCACCTGGACGGCTCCCGGATAGCCAACGCCGCCGCCTCCCTGAACGTCCCCATGCGGACCTTCACCAACGCCGTCGGCGTCGACATCCTCTCCCTGGGCGGCACGAAGAACGGCGCCCTGTTCGGCGAGGCCGTCGTGGTCCTCAACCCCGACGCCGTGCGCCGCATGAAGCACCTGCGCAAGCTGTCCATGCAGCTCGCCTCCAAGATGCGCTTCGTGTCGGTGCAGCTGGAGGCGCTGCTCGCCAAGGATCTGTGGCTGCGCAACGCCCGGCACGCCAACGAGATGGCCCAGCGCCTCGCCGAGGGCGTGCGCGCCGTGCACGGGGTGGAGATCCTCCACCCGGTGCAGTCCAACGCCGTCTTCGCGCGGCTCCCGCACGACGTGACCGAGCGGCTGCAGAAGCGGTTCCGCTTCTACTTCTGGGACGAGGCCGCGGGCGACGTCCGCTGGATGTGCGCCTTCGACACGACCGAGGAGGACGTGGACACGTTCGTGGCCGCCCTCAAGGAGGAGATGGCCCGATAGCGGGCACCGCCTTCCTCGCGGGCGGCCACGATCCGTGGGTGACTGGGGTTCAAGACACCGGCGGAGACGGACGACGGCCTTCGCGCGGGTGACGCGCGAAGGCCGTACGCCTGGTCAGCAGGGCTGGATGTTGCGCACCGGCGCCCAGTCCACGCCGGTGGTCTGAGAGCTGCGGGCGCCAGGCATCGACCAGGTCGACCCGTTCGTGAAGGTCAGGAGCGGGCGAGTGCCCGCGGTCTGGTTGTTGTCCCACGACCCCACGGTGAACCACGGAATGGTCCGCGCCCAGCCGCACGAGTACATGCCGATGTTGTCGCCGGTGAAGCCCTGGTACTTGTACGCGCAGAACCACCCGTAGCGCGCCCCACTCACACACTCTGCGGCGTTGGGTCCTTCCGCGGCCGTGCCCGTCTCTCCCAGCTGCCGCGGCTGCTTCTCACCCGGCACGGCGACGTTCAGCATCGCGCCGTTCAGGTCGATCTGGTTGGGCGACACCTGGGTGCCCGTTCCGGCCAGCTCGGTCAGGTAGGCGTCCACCTTGGCCTGGAGACCGGCCGCCTTCCCGGCGCTCAGGCCGGCTTCCCGGGCCTGGGCGACGAAGGCCGAGCGGCCGTCGGCCGCGGCGCTTGCCGTGCCGGCCCCGGCGAACGCGGCGAGCACCGTCATCGCCAGCGCGCCGAGCAGGAGCGTGATTCTGGACATCAAGGTTTCCCCCTTCGGTTCACGAGGGCGGGCGGCCCCCGTGGCAAGGGAGAGTCTGTGAAGGCGCGGGGAGCCGGGGCAACGCCGGAGGGCTGTTCCGTACAGCTCGGCCACCGTGCGGCCCGGTCACGGACCTGTGCGGATTTCTGTCCGGAACCTGTCCGACGGCACAGCCGCCAGGCTGGAATCGACATTGCCAGTGGACGGGCCCCTGGCAAGGATGAGTCACATGGGGGACGACCGGGGGACAGCGCCTCATGAGGTGGGGGACGCCGCCGCGTTCGTCGCCTCACTGCGGCGCCTGAAGGAGGCGTCGGGACTGACCTACCGGCAGTTGGAGGCGCGCGCGGCCCGCCGGGGGCACGCGCTGTCGCACAGCACGCTGGCCGGTGCGCTGAACCGCGTGTCCCTGCCGCGCGCCGAGCTCGTGTCGGCGTTCCTGCACGCCTGTGGCTGCCCGGACGAGGAACGCCGTGCCTGGCTGACGCTGCACCGGCGGCTCGGCGCGGGCGGTGAGCAGGGCGTGCGAGCCGCCGCCCCACCGGCACCCACGGCTGCCGGGCCCGCCGTCCCGGTAGCCGGACCCGCCGCTCGGGGAACAGGACCCGCTGCCCCCGACCCGTCACCGCGGCAGCCGTATCTCCCTGTCGTCCCGTCCCAACTCCCCGCCGATTGCGGGGGGTTCACGGGCCGACGCGCTGAACTGAGGCAGATCCTCTCCCTCGGACCCGGCCGGGGCGCGACGGCGGTCACGATCGGCGTCATCGACGGCATGGCGGGCGTCGGCAAGACCGCCCTCGCCGTGCACGCCGCCCACCGACTGACGCCGGCCTTCCCCGACGGCCGGCTGTTCGTCGATCTGCACGGCTGCACGCAGGGCGCCGACCCCGTGGACCCCGCGACCGCGCTGGAATCCATGCTCCGAGCCCTCGGCATTCCGGACGAGGGGATCCCGCCCCGTCTCGACGAGCGCGCCGCCCTCTACCGCACCCGCCTCACCGGCACGCGCACCCTCGTCGTGCTGGACAACGCCCACAGCGAGTCCCAGGTCGTCCCGCTGCTGCCGGCCGCGCCCGGCTGCCTGGTCCTGGTCACCGGCCGCCGGCGCCTCATCGGTCTCCCCGACGCCTGCCACATCTCCCTGGACGTCCTGCCGCCCGCCGAGGCGATCACCCTGTTCACCCGCCGCTTCACCCACCCCTCCGACACGGGCAGGCTGGCCCGCGTACCCCTCGAACGCCTGGCCGAGGTCGCCGAGCTGTGCGGGCGCCTGCCGCTGGCGCTGCGCCTGGCCGCCGCCCGGCTGCAGGCCCGGCCGGCGTGGACCGTGGACGACCTCGCCGGACGGCTCGCGCAGCGCCAGGAGCGGCCGGAGCAGCCGCAGGACGCCCGGCGCAGCGTGCCCGCCGCCCTGGACCTGTCGTACCGGCATCTCACCGCCGAGCAGCGGCGCACCTACCGGCTGCTCGGCCTGCACCCCGGGCCCGACCTCGACGCCCACGCCGCCGCGGCGCTCACCGACACCCCGGTCGCGCACACCGTCCGGCTGCTCGACGACCTCGTCGACTGCCACCTGCTCACCGAACCGGCCCCGGGCCGCTACCGCTTCCACGACCTGATCCGCCTGCACGCCAGGACCACGGCCGCCGCCGAGGACCCCGAGGCGGACCGCCGGGCCGCGGTCCACCGCCTCCTCGACCACTACGCCCACACCGCGTCGACGGCGATGGACACGCTGTACCCGTGCGACCGGGCCCGGCGCCCCCGAGGCCCGGTGGCCGGCACGCCCGTCCTCGTGTTCCGCAGTCCGGCGGAGGCGGAGACCTGGCTGGACGCCGAGGTGGAGAACCTGCTCGCCGCCGCAGCCCACGCGGCCACCCACGGCCGACCGCAGCACACCCGGCACCAGTCGGCCACGCTCCATCACCATCTGCGCGCCCGGGGCCGGTACGGCGACGCCGTGAGCCTGCACCGACGCGCCGCGGACACCGACGACGGCCCGCCGGACGGCCGGGATTTCGCGCGCGCCACCGGCAACGCCAAGGCGGAACTCTTCGCGCTGATCGGAACCGGCCACGGCCACCTGGTCCTCGGGCGGCACCAGGCGGCAGCGCGCTGCTTCGAGAAGGCACGCCACCTGTGGGCACGGCAGGTGACGTCCTCGGCATCCGCGGGTGGCCGCATGCTCCCCCTGGCGCGCGCGGCGGAACACCCGTGCCACGGCTGACCCCCACTGGATGCATATCTATACGTATGAGTGAAAATGCATTGACCGCTCTTCAGTCGCCTGCCTATGCTCTGCCGGCATGCAGCTGATCCAGCAGAATCCTGACTTCTCCGCCTATTTGGCAGTAGATGAGGCGATCGATCACGACCATCCCGTCGTGCGGAAGACCGCCGCCAGGCTTGTCGAAGGTGTGACGGACTCGTATGAATATGCGCGGGCGGCGTTCGAATTCGTGCGGGACACGATCCCGCACTCGCAGGACTCCGGCGACCTCCGCGTCACCTGGCGAGCTTCCGACGTCCTGGCGCGGGGCACCGGCATCTGTCACGCCAAGGCGCACGCGCTCGCCGCGCTGCTGCGGGCCGAGGACATCCCCACCGCGCTGTGCTACCAGCAGTTCGAGGTCGTCCACGGCCTGGTCGCCGTCCGCTTCCACGGCGCCTGGCACCGGCAGGACCCGCGCGGCAACAAACCCGGCGTCGACGCCCGGTTCTCCCTCGACGGCGAACGGCTGCCCTTCACCCCCGACCCCGCCGCCGGCGAACGCGACCACCCCGTCCTGTACGACCGGCCGCACCCGGCGGTCCTCCACGCCCTGCGCACCGCCACCGACCGCCCTCACCTGTGCCGGATCCTCCCCACCGCCCTGTGAACCCCGGCCCGGGCGGCTGGCCTGACCGCATGCGCGACGGCGGGGGAGACGGCGACACCGGCACGAGCACCGAACGGCCCACCGCGGGCGCCCGGTTGTGCGCCCACTGGGTTCCGGCACCGGCTGTGGCACTGGTCCTCGTCGCGGGCGCCGTGGCCGTACCACTGGCGCCGGCGGGGAGGACGCGCCATCCTGTCGTGACGTGCCGGCGGCGACCAGGACGCCGGCCGATGACCCGGCAGCCGCGGCCAACGCCCCGTCGCAGGCCGTGCGCAGCACCCACCGGTCGCGCACGTACGGCTCGGCCGGCCGGCCGCCGATGCCCAGGATCGCCAGGGCCGTCACCGACACCTTGGTCCAGCGCCCGCATTCACTCGCCCCGTCACGCGGTCCGCAGCGGTGAGCCGCACCGGGCGGTGCGGCTCACCGGTCACGGCCGGAACACCAGCGGCGGCGCGGTGAAGGCGGCGGCGCGGCTCAGCGGGCCTCGGTCTCGCGGACCTGCTCCGGAGTCGGCGCCGAACCGCCGAGGTGCGCCGGCAGCCACCACGTGTCGTCGGCGTCCTTGGGGCGCACCGGGTAGGCGCGCTGCGCGGCCTCGAGGAGTTCCTGCACGCGCTCGCGCAGCTGCCGGGTGATCGCGCCCGCGTACTTGTCGCGGGACGCCTCGATCGCCTCGCCGACCCGGATGGTGATCGGCGTGTGGCTGCGTCCGAAGTTGCGCGGCTGGCCCTTGGTCCACAGCCGCTGCGTGCCCCACACGGCCATCGGGATCAGGGGGACGCCCGCCTCCTGAGCCATGCGGGCCGCGCCGGACTTGAAGCTCTTGAGCGTGAACGACTGGGAGATGGTGGCCTCGGGGAACACCCCGACGATCTCGCCGGACCGCAGCGAGTCCAGGGCGTGCTGGTACGCCGCCTCGCCCTGCTTGCGGTCCACGGGGATGTGCTTCATGCCACGCATCAGCGGGCCGGAGATCTTGTGCCGGAACACGGCCTCCTTCGCCATGAACCGAACCAGACGCTTCTGCGGCAGTGCCGCCAGGCCGTTGAAGATGAAGTCCAGGTAGCTGATGTGGTTGCTCACCAGTACGGCGCCGCCCGAGCGCGGGATGTTCTCCGACCCCCGAAGGTCGATCTTGAGGTCCCACACCTTGAACAGAGTGCGAGCGAGACCGACGACGGGACGGTAAACGAGTTCTGCCATGGGCAGGTTGGACCCTTCCTTCTCTGCCTGGGAAGGGGACTCCCGGCGGAAAGTTACGCAGCCGTAGGTTTACGGCTTGTCGAGATCGTGCCCGAAGAACGTCCGGGTAGCCAGTCCTCTCGCCCGTCAACCGCGAGATTCTCGTCACGTCGTCGCACGCGACCCACCTCGGGGTTTTACGCGGTCATTGCCCGGCGCGGACCGTCGCACGCCGCACGAGCAGGTACATCTCGCACCCCAGGCAGTACCCGAAAGCAGCAGTGAGGAAGGCCGCCGCGAGCGCGGCCCCCGTCGCTGCCGACCCCAGCCACTGCGGGCCCGGCGTGAGACCGGCCAGACCGGCGACCGCGAAGAGCAGCCCCACCCCCTGCGCGAGGCGCGGCGGCCGCGGCGCCTCGCACTCCGCCGACGGCCCGAGCCGCGGCCGTACCGCCTCGCGGAACACCCCTCCGTACGGCGAGCCGCCCGCGGCGCCCAGCGCGAACGCCGGCGCCTGCCGGGTCGGCAGCCAGACGCTGCCGGCCGATCAGCACGACTGCCAGGACGGTGCTCGTCACGGCCGCCCAGAACCGCGGCCCCTCACCTCGATGTCCATGCGGCCCCGGCATCCCGCACCACGGGCCGTACCGGCAGCCGGGAATCTTTGCGGTCTCGTGAACGCTGGAGAAGAGGATGACCGGACTCATGGTGTGCGTGTCGGTGCTCGCGGCGGCGAGCGCCCACGGAGTGCTGCAACGGCGGCGGAGCGGGAGGACACGGGTGCGCGGGCGCGACCACGGCAAGCGGCTCGGGGCGGCCGAACTGGGCGCACCACTCGGCGAGCGGGCCACGCTCGTGCAGTTCTCCAGCGCGTTCTGCGCCCCCTGCCGGGCCACCCGGCGCGTCCTCGGCGAGGTCGCCGGCCTGGTCCCGGGCGTCACCCACGTCGAGATCGACGCCGAGGCCCACCTGGACCTCGTACGCGCCCTGGACATCCTCAGGACGCCGACCGTGCTGGTCCTCGACGCCGACGGCCGGGTCGTGCGCCGCGCCACCGGACAGCCCCGCAAGGCCGACGTGATCGCCGCGCTCGGCGACGCGGTCTGACCCCGGGGGACGACCGTGAGCCATCTCCCACATGCAGGGACGTACTTGACCATGCCCGGTTCGTGTCGTCAGCCTGAGGCGTATGCCTTCGGAATCCCTTCTCCTCGGGTGGGTGCACGCCGACCTCGCCCGCACCGCGAGCGCGCGCTGTCCGGGCTGCTGAGCAGCCAAGGACCCGCTCGTCGCCTCCCCCGAAGGACAACTCCGTGACGGCCACGCCCGATCTCGTCACCCACCGGACCGCCTCCCCCGAACTGCTCCGCTCCGTCTTCCGGCGCCACGCGGCCGGAGTCGCGGTGATCACCGCGCAGTCCGGCACCGGCCCGGTCGGCTTCACCGCCACCTCGCTGACCTCCGTGTCCGCCGAACCCCCGATGATCTCGTTCGGTGTCGGCACCGGTGCCTCCAGCTGGCCCGCGATCTCCACGACCGACCACGTCGGCGTCCACATACTCGGCGAGCACCAGCAGGAGCTGGCCGCCACCTTCGCCCGCAGCGGTGCCGACCGGTTCGGCCCGCCCACCGTCTGGCGGGAGGGTCCCGAGGGGGTCCCCCTGCTCGACGGCGTCCTCGCCTGGCTGGTGTGCCGGGTGGTGGCGCGGGTGCCGGCGGGCGACCACCGCGTCGTCCTCGCCGAGGTCACCCTCGGCGATCCCTCGGGCCTCGGCCGGCCCCTCGTCCACCACCAGGGGCGCTTCACCGGACTGCGCGACTGAGGCCCCGCCGGGCCGCTGGTCCCGCTGCTGCGTGACGGTCCGGTTCCGGTTACGCTGCGTTGCACAGGTCACAGTTCAAAGCGCTTGCTTAGCGGGCAGGAACTGAGTGTACTGACGAGTAATGTTTCGGGCCGGAGCGCGGGTCGCCCCGACCGGGACCAGCCGCTTGAGGCGCGCCTATGCTGCCTGCAAGCAGGCAGCCGAGAAATGACGATGCAGTAGGAGAGCCGGCGTGAGCTTGAGGATCGTTGTCACTGTGAAGTACGTGCCCGACGCCACTGGCGACCGGCACTTCGCCGATGACCTGACCGTCGACCGGGACGACGTGGACGGTCTGCTCTCCGAGCTGGACGAGTACGCGGTCGAGCAGGCGCTGCAGATCTCCGAGAACTCCGACGACGACGTCGAGGTCACCGTCCTGACCGTCGGCCCCGAGGACGCCAAGGACGCGCTGCGCAAGGCGCTGTCCATGGGCGCCGACAAGGCCGTCCACGTCGAGGACGACGACCTGCACGGCACCGACGCCATCGGCACCTCCCTGGTGCTGGCCAAGGCGATCGAGAAGGCCGGTTACGACCTGGTGATCTCCGGCATGGCCTCCACCGACGGCACCATGGGCGTCGTCCCGGCCCTGCTCGCGGAGCGCCTCGGCGTCCCGCAGGTCACCCTGCTCTCCGAGGTCTCCGTCGAGGACGGCACGGTCAAGGGCCGCCGCGACGGCGACGCCGCGTCCGAGCAGCTCGAGGCCTCCCTGCCGGCCGTCGTGTCGGTCACCGACCAGTCGGGCGAGGCGCGCTACCCGTCCTTCAAGGGCATCATGGCGGCCAAGAAGAAGCCGGTGGAGTCCTGGGACCTGTCCGACCTCGACATCGAGGCGGAGGAGGTCGGCCTGGAGGGCGCCTACACGGTGGTCGACGGCGCGGCCGAGCGTCCGGCCCGTACGGCCGGCACGATCGTCAAGGACGAGGGCGAGGGCGGCAAGCAGCTCGCCGAATTCCTCGCGGGCCAGAAGTTCATCTGAGCCCCGGTTCGCCGACCGCCCCCTCTACTTTTCCGAGCAGGAGAGCAATCCCATGGCTGAAGTTCTCGTCTACGTCGACCACGTGGACGGCGCCGTCCGCAAGCCCACCCTGGAGCTGCTGACCCTGGCCCGCCGGATCGGCGAGCCGGTCGCCGTCGCCCTCGGCAACGGCGCCGCCGACACCGCCGCCGCCCTCGCCGAGCACGGCGCCGTGAAGGTCCTCACCCACGACGCCGCCGAGTACGCCGAGTACCTGGTCGTGCCGAAGGTGGACGCGCTGCAGGCCGCCTACGAGGCCGTGTCCCCGGCCGCCGTCCTGGTCCCGTCCTCCGCCGAGGGCAAGGAGATCGCCGCGCGTCTGGCGCTGCGCATCGGCTCCGGCATCATCACCGACGCCGTCGACCTGGAGGCCGGTGACGAGGGCCCGGTGGCCACCCAGTCGGTGTTCGCCGCCGCGTTCACCACCAAGTCCCGGGTCTCCAAGGGCACCCCGGTCATCACGGTCAAGCCGAACTCCGCCGCGGTCGAGGCCGCCCCGGCCGCCGGCGCGGTCGAGGCGCTGTCCGTGACCTTCTCCGACAAGGCCACCGGCACGAAGATCACCGGCCGTACGCCGCGTGAGTCGACCGGCCGCCCGGAGCTGACCGAGGCCGCGATCGTGGTCTCCGGCGGCCGTGGCGTGAACGGCGCGGAGAACTTCGCGATCATCGAGGCGCTCGCCGACTCGCTCGGCGCGGCCGTCGGTGCCTCGCGTGCCGCCGTCGACGCCGGCTGGTACCCGCACACCAACCAGGTGGGCCAGACCGGCAAGTCCGTGTCGCCGCAGCTGTACATCGCCTCCGGCATCTCCGGCGCGATCCAGCACCGCGCCGGCATGCAGACCTCGAAGACCATCGTGGCGATCAACAAGGACGCCGAGGCCCCGATCTTCGACCTGGTCGACTACGGCGTCGTCGGCGACCTGTTCGACGTCGTGCCGCAGCTCACCGAGGAGATCAAGGCCCGCAAGGGCTGATCGCCCCCGGCGCGTCGAAGGCCCCCGTGACCCGCGCGGTCACGGGGGCCTCGCGCGCTGCCCGGCCGCGGCCCGCCGCCTGGCCCGGCCGCGTGCCGAGGTGCGCGGCGGACCGGGACGTAAGACGGTGTTGACCAGGCGGAAGCTCGCCGGATAACTTCGCTCTACGGATTGTTGATTCCGTACAGCGGAAAACTGGAGGGTGTGGGATGGGTCAGGGCCAGCAGGAGACCGTGGCGACGAGCCTCGCGGGCGCCGTGCGTGAAGAGATCAGTGCCTCCCTCGCGCCGGTCGACGCCGAGCTGGAGCGCCGCTACCCCGGCGACCCCGGCACCCGCCAGCCCGTCCACACGGTGTACGTCTCCGGCGACCGCTTCACCGCCGAAACGATCCGCTCCTGGGGCGACCAGGCCCTCGCCCTCCTTGACGAACACGCCCCGGACGCGGCCTCCTTCGCCGCCGTCCTCGGCCTGTCCCGCGAACTCGCCGAGCCCGTGTACGGGCGCGTGCGCGCCAAGCTGGAACGCGAGCCCGTCGAGGACCTCCGCGTCGACTTCGAGGACGGCTACGGCAACCGCCCGGACGCCGAGGAGGACGAGGCCGCCGCCCGAGCGGCCCGCCTGATCGCCGAGGCGTACGAGACCGGCACCGCGGCCCCGTACATGGGCATCCGCATGAAGTGCATGGAGGCGCCGGTACGCGACCGCGGCATCCGCACCCTCGACATCTTCCTCACCGGCCTGATGGAGTCCGGCGGACTGCCCGACGGCCTGGTCCTCACCCTGCCCAAGGTGACGTACCCCGAGCAGGTCACCGCCATGGTGCGGCTCCTGGAGGCCTTCGAGGAGGCGCGCGGCCTCCCGCCCGGCCGGATCGGCTTCGAGATCCAGATCGAGACCAGCCAGTCCATCCTCGCCGCCGACGGCACCGCCGCCGTCGCCCGCATGATCCAGGCCGCTGAGGGCCGCGCCACCGGACTGCACTACGGCACCTTCGACTACAGCGCCTGCCTCGGCGTCTCCGCCGCCCACCAGGCCGGCGACCACCCGGCCGCCGACCACGCCAAGGCGGTCATGCAGGTCGCCGCCGCGGGCACCGGCGTACGCGTCTCGGACGGCTCCACCAACGTCCTGCCCGTCGGCCCCACCCCGAAGGTCCACGACGCCTGGCGGCTGCACTACGGCCTCACCCGCCGCGCCCTGGCCCGCGCCTACTACCAGGGCTGGGACATGCACCCCGGCCACATCCCCACCCGGTACGCCGCCGTCTACGCCTTCTACCGCGAGGGCTTCGAGCAGGCCGCCGGCCGCCTCGCCCGCTACGCCGGCCGCACCTCCGGCGACGTCATGGACGAGCCCGCCACCGCCAAGGCCCTCAGCGGCTACCTGCTGCGCGGCCTGGACTGCGGCGCCCTCGACATCGCCGAGGTCGCCCGGCTGACCGGCCTGACCCGCGCCGATCTGGAGGCCTACGCGGCACCCCGGCGCGGCGACCTCACCGTCTCCGCCACCTAGCGGAGCCGCCACCGCCGGCACCACCCAACGGCCCCGTCACTGCTGCCCCTTAGGCTGTACGCCGCACGCAACACGCGTCGCGAATGTCACAGGTGTCACAGAACGGGGCTGCGGTGTCTTCGGGGGAGTACGGACAGACAGACGGACCCGGTCGGCTGCTCGCGGGGCGCTACCGCGTCACGGAGCAGCTCGGCCGCGGCGGCATGGGAGTGGTCTGGCGGGCCAGGGACGAGGTGCTCGGCCGCGAGGTCGCCGTCAAGGAACTGCGCACCTACACCGACGCCGACGGGCCCGAACTGGCCGACCTGCGGCTGCGGATGCAGCGCGAGGCACGCGCCGCGGCCCGGGTGCGCCACCCCGGCGTCATCGCCGTCCACGACGTGACCGAGGTCGACGGCCGCCCGCTGATCGTCATGGAACTCGTCGACGGGCCGTCCCTCGACGACGTGCTGCGCGACCGCGGCCCCCTCGACCCGCGCGAGGCCGCCGCCATCGGCGCCGAGGTCATGGACGCGCTGGCCGCCGCGCACCGCGTCGGCGTCCTGCACCGCGACGTCAAGCCCGGCAACATCCTGCTGGAGCGCTCCGGGCGCGTCGTCCTCACGGACTTCGGCATCGCCACGATGGACGACCCGGGCGACGGCGCGGCCACCCACCTCACCCGCAGCGGCGAACTCGTCGGCTCCCTCGACTACCTCGCGCCCGAGCGCGCCCAGGGTGCCCAGCCGGGCGCCGCCTCCGACGTGTGGGCGCTCGGCGCCACGCTGTACGCGGCCGTCGAGGGCGCCTCGCCGTTCCGCCGTACGTCGACCTTCTCCACGCTCACCGCGATCGTCACCGACCCGCTGCCCGAACCCCGCCGCGCCGGTCCGCTCGGCCCCGTCCTGCGGCAGCTGATGGACAAGCGCCCCGAGTCCCGCCCCGACGCCGACGGGGCCCGCGTCCTGCTCCAGACCGTCGCGGACGGCGGCCACCCCGACCTGCCGGCCTCACCGCCGCACGGCCCGGCGTCGACCCCCTTCCGCGCGGCGACGGAACTCGGTGTCCCGTCGATTCCCCCGGGCTTCGGACCGCCGCAGGGTGCGGTGGCCGACGGGGGGTCGTCGGTGCCGGGGGCGTACGGGCCGGGACACGTCGAGCCCGGGGCGCGGGGCGCGGGCAGCGCAGCGCACTGGGCGAGCGGGCCTGCCGGGCACGGCTCGCCGGGCCACGCCGGACACGGAGGGCCGGGCCACCCCGGACACGGGGCCCACAGCCACGCCGGACAGGGGTCGCCGGGCCACGCCGGGCATGGAGCGCACAGCCACGCCGGACACGTGCCAGGCCAGGCGGGACACGGCCCGCAAGGCCACGCCGCCCCGCAGACCCCCGGCCCGGCCGGACCCGGTGCCGTTCCGCCCGGCGGAACCTCCGCACCCACGTCCGCCGCCCCCGCCCCGCGCCCCCGCAAGGCCCGCGCGCTGCTCGCCGCCGCTGCCGTCACCGTGGTTCTCGTCGCCACCGGCGTCGCGGTCGCCGTCCTGAACACCTCCGGCGAGGCCGAAGCCGGTGCGAGCGTGGGCGGGTCCGGTGTCACCGCCACGGCCACTGCCGACCCGGACCGTACCCGCGGCGAGCTGTCCGGCGACCCCGAGCCGAGCGGCCGGGGCGAGCGGAAGAAGACCCGGGAGCCGTCCCGGACACCCGACGGCAAGGGCGAGAGCAGCCCCGAGGACAAGCCCGCCGCCAAGCGGCCCGACAAGGCGGGCGGTGGCACGGACGGCGGCTCCGGAAGCGACGGCGGTACGACAGGCGGCGGTACGACAGGCGGCGGTACGACGGGCGGCGGGACGACCACGCCCCCGCCCGCGTGCACCCCGATCGGCGGCGGCAAGTACAACTGCCAGGTCTGGCGCACCGCCAAGTCCTACACCGCGGAAGGCGCCGAGGTCGGTGTGCTCAACGCCGGCACCAACTACTTCTACTGCCAGCAGAACCTGGGCCGCCGCGAGACCTACGGCGAGTGGACCAACGTGTGGTGGGCGAAGACGGACGACGACAGCGGCAACGCGGGCGTCTTCGTCAGCGACGTCTACGTCCAGGGCGGCGACAACGACGCGCCGGTCCCGGGGCTGCCCGTGTGCTGAGCCCGCACGTACCGCTCCAGCCCCGACGCGGTGACCAGCCGCTCCTCGGCGAACAGCCGCGTGCCCCGCTCGCACCGCCACCGGTCGGCGCGGGCCCGCGCGCAGAACTCCTCGGGCGTCGCCCCGAACAGCTCCCGCAACCGGGGCCGCCCGGCCAGGAGTTCGCCGAGCAGCGGGCGCTGGCCGGGATGGGTGCGCGGGGTGCCGGTGCCGTTGTGCAGGACGCCGTGCCGGTTCACGTACACGTACGCGCCGGGCAGCAGGGTGCCGTCGGCGAGTTCGATCCGTACGCCGGGGGCGGGCAGCCAGGCGCGGTCGTAGTTGCCGCCGGGCAGCGGTACGCCCTCACTCGCGTCGATCACCTCCAGCTGCCGGGTGTCGAGCCAGATGAGGAACAGCTCCCGTACGGCCGTGGGGGCGGCGAACGGGGAGGCGGACACGTACCCCATGCGGCTCACGTGCGCCGAGACGCCCACGTCGAGGCCGGTGACCCGGGCCCGGACCATCGGGATCGGCGAGACGATGCCGAACTCGGCGGTCTTGTGCCGCAGTTGGGCCGGGCAGGCGTTGGAGCCGACGGCGAGGACCGGGGCCCGGTCCTTGTGCACCAGGCGGTCCAGCGGCAGCAGCCGGTCGCCGTCCAGCAGGGCGGAGTCCGCCGGCCACGTCCCGGGATAGAGCAGCGGATGGTCGCGCGGCGCCTCGGCCAGGCCCAGGGCCTCCAGCGTGCGGTCGTCCATGCGCCGCTCAGTCCGCCGGGGGCAGCTCGCCCGAGCCGCGGGTGATCAGCCGGGTCGGCAGTTCGATGCGGTCGGGTGCGACCAGGGTGCCGTCCAGCTGCTGGAAGAGACGCTCGGCGGCGGTGCTGCCGAGCGCCGCGGCGTCCTGGGCGACGACGGTGACGCCCGGCTGGAGCAGGTCGGCGAGCTCGATGTCGTCGAAGCCGACGAGGGCGACGGGCCGGGGGTGCTCGGCGAGCACCCGGATCACGGTGACGGTCACCCGGTTGTTGCCGGTGAAGACCGCGGTCACCGGGTGCGGCCCGGACAGCATCTCCTCGGCCGCCCGCCGCACCCGCACGGGGTCGGTGACGCCGAGGGACATCCAGGAGGCGTCGACCGGTATCCCGGCGTCCTCCATGGCCGCCCGGTAGCCGCGCAGCCGCTCCGCGGCGGTGTGGATGCGGGGCATGTCGCCGATGAAGCCGATGCGGCGGTGCCCGTGGGCGATCAGGTGGGCGACGCCGCCGCGGGCGCCGCCGAAGTTGTCCGACAGGACGACGTCCGCGTCGATCCGCCCGGCCGGGCGGTCCACGAACACCGTGGCGACACCGGCCCTGAGTTCCGGCTCCAGGTACCGGTGGTCGTCGCCCGCCGGGATCACGACCAGGCCGTCCACCCGCCGCGCGCACAGCGCCAGCACCAGCTCCTGCTCCCGGTCCGGGTCCTCCGCACTGGAGCCGTTGATGAGCAGCGCGCCGTGGGCCCGCGCCACCTCCTCGACCGCGCGGCTGAGCGGCCCGTAGAACGGGTCGGCGAGGTCCTCCAGCACCAGGCCGATGCTCGCCGTGCGGCCCTTGCGCAGCACCCGCGCGCTGTCGTTGCGGCGGAAGCCGAGCGCGTCGATGGCCTCCTGGACGCGGCGCTCGGTGTCCGGCGTGACGCCCGGCTCGCCGTTGACCACGCGCGAGACCGTCTTCAGCCCCACTCCGGCCCGGGCGGCCACGTCCTTCATGGTCGGACGATTGCCGTAGCGGCTTCCGGGGAGGCGGTCGGCTCGGCGGGGCGTCTCGGGCACGATGCGGGTGTCCTGTTCCTGTCGTCCGCACGGGATGCGGCGGTCCATGGGCTTGTATGAGGATGTGGCGTCGAGCATAGAGCCTGGACAACGTTGTCAAATGCGGGAGACACTGTCCACCGCACTCTCCGGCCCGCGCCCCTGCGCGCGACCGGCCTGCTGCTTTCCCATTTTTCGCGACGCTTTCGCACGGTGGACGGGGAGATCCGACTCTGATGCACACCAACCTCGTGGCCGCGCTCGACATCGGCGGCACCAAGATCGCCGGCGCCCTGGTGGACGGCCACGGCGAGATCCTGGTGCGGGCCCAGCGCGCCACGCCCGCGCGGGAGGACGGCGACACCGTGATGCGGGCCGTGGAGGACGTGCTCGGCGAGCTGGCCGCGTCCCCGCTGTGGACGCGCGCCTCGGCCGTCGGCATCGGCAGCGCGGGCCCGGTGGACGCCTCAGCGGGCACCGTCAGCCCGGTCAACGTACCCGGCTGGCGCGACTATCCGCTGGTCCGGCGGGTGCGCGCCGTCACCGGTGACCTGCCCGTCGAGCTGATCGGCGACGGCGTCGCGATCACGGCCGCCGAGCACTGGCAGGGCGCGGCCCGCGGCCACGACAACGCGCTGTGCATGGTGGTCTCGACGGGCGTCGGTGGCGGCCTGGTCCTGAACGGGCGGCTGCATCCCGGACCCACCGGCAACGCCGGTCACATCGGCCACATCAGCGTCGACCTGGACGGCGACCCCTGCCCGTGCGGTTCGCGCGGCTGCGTGGAGCGCCTCGCGAGCGGCCCGAACATCGCCCGCCGCGCCCTGGAGGGAGGCTGGCGTCCCGGCCCCGACGGCGACACCTCCGCCGCCGCGGTGGCCGCCGCCGCGCGGGCCGGTGACCCGGTCGCGGTGGCCTCCTTCGAGCGGGCGGCGCAGGCGCTGGCCGCCGGGATCGCGGCCACCGCGACCCTGGTCGAGATCGACATCGTGGTGATCGGCGGAGGGGTGGGCAAGGCGGGCGACGTCCTGTTCACCCCGCTCCGCAGCGCGCTCGGCCGGTACGCGACGCTGTCCTTCGTCCGGCGCCTGACGGTGACACCGGCCCGGACGGGCACGGACGCGGGCCTGGTGGGGGCGGCGGCAGCGGCGCTGTCGGGACGGGCCGTGGCGGGGGTGTAGAGCCGCCCGGCTCGGGGGCGGGGCGCGGCTGGGGGCGCCTTCCGGCGCCGCCAGGAGGTCACGCCCGGGTGAGCGGTGCGTGACTCCTGGAGCGCCGCGCAGTTGAGTACGGCATGAAGAAGCGCAGCATGCTCGCCATCGCCTCCCTCGCCGCCGGTTTCGTCGTCGCGGCCGTCACCCCGTCCCACGCCGAGGGCCTGTCCGCGCTCGGTGATCTCGACGTGGACCGCACCCTCGGCTCCGCCCAGGATCTCGTCGCCCAGGACAGCCTGACCGGGGTCGAGGACGCCCTCGACGGCGAGGACTGACGGGTCCCCTCCCGGCCGGGCGGCGCCGGTGCCCCGTGACCACGGGGACCGGCGCCGTCGGCATGTGCGCCCTCAACTGCGGCTGGTTTCCGTGGCAGGGTGGAGCGGGCAAGCCACAGGGGGCCAACTCAAGAGGGGGAAACGTGATCGTCTGGATCAACGGGACGTTCGGTGCGGGAAAGACCACCACCGCACGGGAACTGATCGAACTGATCCCGAACAGCACGCTCTTCGACCCCGAGGTCGTCGGCGGAGCGCTCGCGCACCTGCTGCCGGCCAAGCACCTCGCCGAGGTCGGCGACTTCCAGGACCTCCCGATCTGGCGGCGTCTCGTGATCGACACGGCGGCCGCGATGCTCGCCGAACTCGGCGGCACCCTCGTGGTGCCCATGACCCTGCTGCGCCAGGAGTACCGCGACGAGATCTTCGGCGGCCTCGCCGCCCGCCGCATCCCCGTCCGGCATGTGCTCCTGGCCCCGGCGGAAACGATCCTGCGCCGGCGTATAGCCGACCGGGAGATCCCCCCGGACCTCCCCGACGGGGAGATACGCGTGCGGCAGTGGTCCTACGACCACATCGAGCCGTACAAGGCCGCGCTCGCCTCCTGGCTCACCACCGACGCCTATCCGGTCGACACCAGCGCGCTCACCCCGTACGAGACGGCCGTGCGGATCGCCGAGGCCGTCGCCGGGGGCGCCGTGCCGGCCTGCGACATCGTGCAGACTCCGGAGCCGACCGCGGAGACCCTGGCCGCGGGCGTCCTCCTCTTCGACGAGCGGGACCGGGTGCTGCTCGTGGACCCCACCTACAAGGCCGGCTGGGAGTTCCCCGGCGGTGTCGTCGAACCCGGCGAGGCACCCGCCCGCGCCGGGATGCGCGAGGTCGCCGAGGAGACCGGCATCCGCCTCGACGACGTACCCACCCTGCTCGTCGTGGACTGGGAGCCGCCCGCGCCACCCGGCTACGGCGGTCTGCGCCTGCTCTTCGACGGCGGCCGGCTCGCCTCCGCGGACGCCGCCCGCCTCCTGCTGCCCGGACCCGAGCTGCGCGACTGGCGCTTCGTCACCGAACAGGAGGCCGCCGAACTGCTCCCGCCCGTCCGCCACGAACGGCTCCGCTGGGCCCTGCGGGCCCGGGAACGCGGGGCCGCGCTGTACCTGGAGGCGGGCGTGCCCACGCCGTACGCCGACGAGGCCGGCGCAGCGGAGCGGGCCTGAAGGTCAGTCCGGCGCCCCGGCGGTCTCGGCCGCTCGTCCGATCGCTTCGGCCGCCCCGCCGAGGACCGGGTCCCCGTGGCCGAAGCACGCCACGTCCGCGCCCAGCGCCGCCAGCCGGTGGCACGCCGCGAGGACCCGGCCGCGGTCCAGGTTGAACACGCCCGGCATGACCGTGCCGTCCAGCGGCGACGCGGCCACGGTGTCGCCCGTGAACAGCACGCCGTGGCCCGGCAGATGGAGCGCGATGCTGCCCTCGGTGTGACCGGGAACGTGCACGACACGCGCCCCGCCGCCCACGTCGAGGACGTCACCGTCGGCCAGTTCGGTGACCCGCCGCGGGCGGGGGAAGTCCCCCTGCGGGAGATGCTTGACGGCCTCCGCGTGGATCGGCAGCTCCCAGTCCTCGAACACCGGCGGCGGACCGGGGGCCTCACCCCGTACGAAGGGCGCGTCCAGGCCGTGCGCCAGGACCTCGGCGCCCGTCAGCGCCGCGAACTCGGCCGCCCCGCCCACGTGGTCCTCGTGGAAGTGCGTCAGGACGACACGGCGCACCGAGCGCGGATCCCGGCCCAGCTCCCTGACCGCCCCGGCGATCCGCCCGCCGGCTCCGGGCGGCCCGGCGTCGATCAGCGTCGACTCGTCGCCGTCCCGCCACAGATACGCCTGGCCGACCGGGAAACGCAGCAGATGGAGCCGGGGAAGCAGCTCGATGACGTCCATGGCACGAACGTAGCCGGGCCCCCCGCCCGCGGGCAGGGGCCTCTGCCGTGGGCAGAACGCGGGGCGGCCGGGCAGGTCAGCCCGCCGCGTAGTTCCGCAGGAACAGCGCCTCCGTCACCGACAGGCGCTCCAACTCCTGCGGCGACACGCTCTCGTTCACCGCGTGGATCTGCGCCTCCGGCTCGCTCAGGCCGATCAGCAGGATCTCCGCGTCCGGGTACAGCGAGGCCAGCGTGTTGCACAGCGGTATCGAGCCGCCCTGACCCGCGTACTGCATCTCCTCACCCGGGTACGCCACCGCCATCGCGTCCGCCATCGCCCGGTACGCCGGGCTGGTCGGGTCCGCGCGGAACGGCTGGCCCTGGCCGACCTGCTCCACCCGCACCCGCGCACCCCACGGCGTGTGCGACTCCAGGTGCGCCTGGAGCAGCTTCGTCGCCTGCGCCGCGTCCACGCCCGGCGGCACCCGCAGGCTGACCAGCGCGCGGGCGCTCGCCTGCACCGACGGCGTGGCACCCATCACCGGCGGGCAGTCGATGCCGATGACCGTGACCGCCGGGCGCGCCCAGATGCGGTCGGCGACCGTGCCGGAGCCGATCAGCTCCACGCCGTCCAGCACCTTCGCGTCCCTGCGGAACTGCGCCTCGTCGTACTGCAGTCCCTCCCACGAGGATCCCCCGGCCAGCCCGTCGACGGTCGTCGAGCCGTCCTCGGCGCGCAGCGAGTCCAGGACGCGGATCAGCGCCGCCAGCGCGTCGGGGGCCGCGCCGCCGAACTGCCCGGAGTGCAGGTTGCCCTCCAGGGTGTCGACCTGGACGCGGACCATCGTCATGCCGCGCAGGGCCGTGGTGACCGTCGGCAGGCCGACGCGGAAGTTCCCGGAGTCACCGACGACGATCGCGTCGGCCCGCAGCAGCTCGGGGTGCTGCTCCGCGTACCGCTCAAGGCCGCCCGTGCCCTGCTCCTCGGAACCCTCGGCCACCACCTTGACGTGCACCGGCACGCCGCCCGTCGCCTTCAGCGCGCGCAGCGCCAGCAGGTGCATGATGACGCCGCCCTTGCAGTCGGCGGCGCCGCGCCCGTACCAGCGGCCGTCGCGCTCGGTCAGCTCGAACGGCGCGGTGGCCCAGCCCGCCTCGTCCAGCGGCGGCTGCACGTCGTAGTGGGCGTACAGCAGCACCGTGCGGGCACCCTCCGGACCGGGCAGATGGCCGTACACCGACTGCGTGCCGTCCGGGGTGTCCAGCAGCGCCACGTCCTCGAAGCCCTCCGCGCGCAGCGCGTCGGCCACCCACCGCGCGGCGCCCTCGCTCTCGCTGCGCGGGAACTGGTCGAAGTCCGCCACCGACTTGAAGGCCACCAGCTCGGTGAGCTCCGCCTTCGCCCTCGGCATCAGGGAGGCGACGGTCTCGGCGACCGGATTCGACGACATGGGCACGCTCCTCGTGGGTGCGACGTTGTACGGATGCTCACGTGTGGTGCGCGTGATCGCGCGGTCGCACGCCCTCCCGTGGCCGGGGGGCGCACGCTGCCGATCCTCCCACAGCGACCTGCGGCGACGACCGCCGTAGGATGCGGGAGACATGGGGTCCCCCCTGCTCGAGCGGCGCCGGAGCGCGGGGGAGCGGCAGGCGGCTGATCGGGAGCAGTAGACCATCGTGAGCAGCGAGCACTCTTCGGCGGACGACGTGCGGCAGGTGTGGGACGTCGTCGTGGTGGGCGCGGGACCCGCCGGGGCATCGGCCGCCTACGCGGCGGCGGTGGCGGGGCGCCGCGTGCTGGTGCTGGAGAAGGCCGAGCTGCCCCGGTACAAGACGTGCGGCGGAGGCATCATCGGCCCCTCGCGCGACGCGCTGCCGCCCGGTTTCGAGCTGCCGTTCCGGGACCGGGTGCACGCGGTGACGTTCTCGCACAACGGCCGCTTCACCCGCACCCGCCGCTCCCGGCAGATGCTGTTCGGGCTCGTCGACCGTCCCGAGTTCGACCAGCAACTCGTCGAGCACGCGCAGAAGGCGGGCGCCGAGCTGCGTACGGGCGTCACCGTCCAGCGCGTCGAGCAGCACGGCTCGGCCGTCCCGGACCGGCGCACGGTCGCCGTGGTCCTCCAGGGCGGCGAGACGGTGCTGGCGCGGGCGGTGGTCGGCGCGGACGGCAGCGCCAGCCGCATAGGGGCGCACGTCGGGGTGAAGCTCGACCAGGTCGACCTCGGTCTGGAGGCGGAGATCCCCGTCCCGGACACCGTGGCCGAGGACTGGAAGGGCCGCGTCCTCCTCGACTGGGGCCCCATGCCCGGCAGTTACGGCTGGGTGTTCCCCAAGGACGGCACACTGACGGTCGGCGTGATCTCCGCGCGCGGCGAGGGTGCCGCCACCAAGCGCTACCTGGAGGACTTCATCGGCCGGCTCGGCCTGGCCGGTTTCGAGCCGAGCATCTCCTCCGGGCACCTGACCCGCTGCCGTGCCGACGACTCCCCGCTGTCGCGCGGCCGGGTGCTGGTGTGCGGGGACGCGGCGGGGCTGCTGGAGCCGTGGACCCGGGAGGGCATCTCCTTCGCGCTGCGGTCGGGACGGCTCGCCGGCGAGTGGGCGGTGCGGATCGCCGAGGCGCACGACGCGGTGGACGCCCGCCGTCAGGCCCTCAACTACGCCTTCGCCGTCAAGGCGGGCCTCGGCGTCGAGATGAGCGTCGGCAAGCGGATGATGGCGCTCTACGAGCGGCGCCCCGGGCTGCTCCACGCCCTGCTGACCGGCTTCCGGCCCGCCTGGCGGGCGTTCAAGGACATCACCCAGGGGTCGACGTCGCTGGGCGAGATCGTCCGCGGCCATCCGCTGGCCCAGCGCGCCCTGACCATGGTGGACCGGGGTCCGGTGGGCAGGGGGACGGGCGCGGGCTCCTGACCGCCGGTGCCGGCCGGGGGCCGGTCGCCTTGCCGCGTGGCGCCCGTGACCGGCTGAGGAAGGCGACCGGGGACAGGCCCGGGCGGGACGACGTACTCCCCGGGGAGTACGTGCGGTCACCACGCGCGGGCTGATGGACATCCGCATGCCGGTGCTGGACGGTCTGGCGGCGGCGCGCGGCATCACCGGCGACGAGGCGCTGGGGGACGTGAAGGTGGTGATGCTGACCACCTTCGAACTGGACGAGTACGTCTTCGAGGCGATCCGCTCCGGCGCCTCGGGCTTCCTGGTGAAGGACACCGAGCCCGACGAACTCCTGCGCGCGGTACGGGCCGTGGTGCACGGCGACGCGCTGCTCTCGCCCGGGGTGACCCGCCGGCTGATCGCCGAGTTCGCGGCCCGCTCCAAGGAACCCGCCGCGGCCGACGCGCTCGCCGGACTCACCGAGCGGGAACGGGAGGTGACGCCCTGGTGGGCATCGGCCTGTCCAACGACGAGATCGCCCGCCGCCTGGTCGTCAGCCCCCTCACCGCCAAGACCCACGTCAGCCGCACCATGGTGAAACTGGGCGCCCGCGACCGGGCCCAACTAGTGGTCCTGGCCTACGAGTCGGGGTTGGTACGGCCGGGGTGGCTGGGCTGAGCGGAGCCCTCACCGACCTCACCGGACGGGGGTGCGGCCGACGGAGGGAGCAAGTCGCCTGCTGGACGGTCGTGTGCCTGAAGGGCGAGCCGCTGATCTTTTTGGACAGTGGTGGGCCCGGCGGGCAAGCAGTCCCCGCCGGGCCCACCAGGGGAGGCGTCCCCCTAGTCGCGGACCGGCACCGGCTCCGCGTGCGCCTCCGGGAGAGGGGACCTGGCGACCGTGATCGTGCGGCCCGGGCGGCGGGTGCGCAGGCCGGTGAGGGTGATGAGCAGGCCGGCGACGGCGACCAGGGTCACCACCACCAGGCCGGGACGGTAGCTGTCGAGGACACCCTGCGGCGTGGGGTTCTCCGGGGCGTTCGCCGTGATCACCGCCGTCACCACGGCGAGGAAGATCGCGCCGCCCACCTGGACCGACGTGTTGAGCAGGCCGGAGACCATGCCCTGCTCGTGCTCGCCGACGCCGTTCGTGGCCTGGACGTTGAGCGACGGGAAGGTCAGCGCGAAGCCGGAACCGACCAGCAGCATCGTCGGCAGGATCACCGCCGCGTACACCGGGTCGAGGTCGACGCGCAGGAACAGGACGTAGCCGGTCACCATGAAGGCGAAGCCCACCACGATCAGCCGCGCGGTGCCGAACCGGTCGATGACGGTGCCCACCTTGGTCGCGGACAGCGCCACCAGCGCGCCCGCCGGCAGGAACGCCAGCGCCGTCTGCAGCGCCGACCAGCCCAGCAGCGACTGCAAGTACAGCGTGACCAGGAACTGGAACCCGAAATAGCTGCCGACGAACGTCAACGCGCCGAGCTGCGCCCGGACCTGCGGGCCGGACCGCAGCACCCCGAGCCGGACCAGCGGGCTCGCGCTGCGCCGCTCCACGGTGACGAACGCCACCAGCAGGGCGGCGACGGCCGCGAAGGACAGGACCGTGCGCGCCGAGGTCCAGCCCGTCTCGGGCGCCTGGACGACGGTGAACACCAGCAGCAGCATCGACGCGGTGCCGAGCACGGCGCCCGGGATGTCGTAGCCGCCCGTGCTCTTCTCGCGCCGGGTGTGCGGCAGCAGCTTGATGCCCGCGAACAGGGCGATGAGGGCGATGGGGGCGGGCAGCAGCATCGTGAGCCGCCAGCTGGCCTCGGTCAGCAGGCCGGAGAACACCAGCCCCATCGAGTAGCCCGTGGCGCCGCAGGTGGTGTAGATGGACAGGGCCCGGTTGCGCAGCGGGCCCTCGGGGAAGGTCGTGGTGATGATCGACAGGCCGGCCGGTGCCGTGAAGGCGGCGCTCAGGCCCTTGATGAAGCGGCTGGCGATCAGCAGCGGGCCGGAGTCGACGAGCCCGCCCAGCAGTGAGGCCAGGGCGAACACCGCCAGCGCCACGAGGAAGACCCGGCGCCTGCCCAGCAGGTCGGCGGCGCGTCCGCCGAGCAGGAGCAGGCCGCCGTAGCCCAGGATGTAGCCGCTGATGATCCATTGCAGGGACGAGGTGGACAGGCCGAGGTCGGCGCCGATCGACGGCAGCGCGACGCCGACCATGGACACGTCGAGGGCGTCCAGGAACATCGCGGCGCAGAGCACGAGCAGGCTGCCCCACAGCCGGGGGGTCCAACGGCCCTCGGCCGTGGGGTGGGTGAGCGGAGAGGTCATGACCGAGAGGCTACATGCATACGCATCCAATGCAAGCGCATTTAATTCAGATGCAAAGAAATGGCCGCTCTGCTACGGTGCGCCCCATGGCGGCGAAGAAGGCCGAGCAGGCCCTCGTGGCACAGTGGCGGGACATCCTCGCGCTGCACGCGCGCACGCAGTGCGAACTCGACCGTGTCCTGAACCAACACGGCTTGTGCGCCAGTGACTTCGAGGTGCTCGACGTCCTCGCGGAGGGCCGCTCCTCGGACGGCGCCGGCTCCTACCGCGTGCAGGAGATCTCCGAACGCGTCCACCTCAGCCAGAGCGCCCTGTCCCGTCTGATCGCCCGGCTGGAGAGGGACGGCCTCGTGGCGCGCTGCGCCTGCCCCGAGGACCGCAGGGGCGTACGCGTGGCGCTCACCCCGCGGGGACGCGCCCTGCACGGCAGGGTGCTGCCGCTCCAGCGCGCCGTACTGACCCGGATGCTCGCCGACGACCGGGCGGGCTGAACGGCCCGCTCAGACGATCGCCGACCTCTCCTGCCACAGCGCGGCGAGGGAGCGGTCACCGGACACGCTCGGCACCGGCAGCCGGTTCCACAGGGCCAGGTACAACTGGCCGGCCGGACCGGACAGTTCGCAGTCGGCGTCGGCGGAGTCGTTCGGCGTGGCCACGGGCGGCTCGGCGGACAGCCGTACGGTCCACACCGCGTCCGTGTCCGTCGCGCGCACCCGCAGCACGCGGGGCTCGTCGGTGCGGACCCGGCTCTTGGGGCGGGCGTGGAAGCCGCGCAGCAACTCGTCGATGCCGTCCACCGCGAACTCCGCGCCGACCGGCGTGGGGGAGGACGGCGGCGCGGCCCCGGGCGCACCCTCCGCGTCGAAGCGGTGCACGGCCGTCTCGTGGGCCTGCCGCCGGGTCCAGAAGGCCAGTGGGGAGGGCGACGGCGCGGGGTGGAACGTCCACGCCCGTACGTCGGGCGGCGCGGCGGCCAGCGTCTTGACCAGGCCGCGGTGGCTGTCCCGGTACCAGGCGATCAGCTCGGCGCCGTCCAGCTCCGGGCCGTCCTCGATCCGGCGGGGCGAGGTGTGCTCCTCGGCGACGAAGGCCGCCGCCCAGCGGTGCACCGCGCCGGTGTGCCGCAGCAGGTCGCGCATCTTCCAGCCGGGGCAGGCCGGCACCTCGGCGCCGGTTCCGGCGCGCTCGGCCGCCGCGGCCAGCAAGGTGCCTTCCGCGTCGAGGACTTCGAGAAACCGGGCAGTCTCCATGCCGCCGAGTCTGCCCCATGGAGTGCGCTCCGGGGGAGAGGCGTCCCAGCAGGTGGGCGGGGCGGTGACGGGTGCGCGGGCCGGGTCCGGGGCGGACATGCCGATGGCCGGCGCCTTGCGGCGCCGGCCATCGGGTGCGTCATGAGGTGCGGTGGGCGTGCGCCCGTCCGTCTCAGAGGGCGCGGACGCGCGAGGCCTGCGGACCCTTGGGGCCCTGGACGACCTCGAACTCCACGGACTGGTTCTCCTCGAGGCTACGGAAGCCGTTGCCGTCGATCTCGGAGTAGTGGACGAAGACGTCCGGTCCGTCGGCGCGGGCGATGAAGCCGAAGCCCTTCTCCGCGTTGAACCACTTGACGGTGCCCTGAGTCATTTCTTGCTCCTTCAAAGGGGGCTGGATACGGGGAACCGCACCGTGCGGTGCCCCGGGTCGGTCTGGACGCGACTTCTCCAGTTCCCTGAAGCAAGGCGGCGCCCGCGACGGCGTTCTTCGCGAGCGTGCGGTGAAACACAGACACAAAAACCTCGACCGCCAAGGAGAACCAGGGCCCGCAGGGATTCATTCCCGGGCTGCCGGCGCATTGTCGCCAGGGGCGCGCGCGGCGTCCCACCTGGCCTGTCGGGCGGTGGGTGGTGCGGGTGGCGGATGGCTCACGCGGTGGGTGGGGTGCGGGTAGCGGTGGTTCGTGCGGCCGACGGGATCCGCACGGCGGCGGTCAGCACCGCGCGCACCTCTTCCACGACCGTCGTGTGCACGGGCAGCATCAGATGGCCCACGCCGTGCACGAGGACGTTGCGGGCCAGCAGGTCCGGGTGGTCCAGGCGGCCCCGGTCGGCGGGGACGACCGCCTCGTCCAGGTCGCTGTAGAAGGCGACGAACCGGCTGCGGCACCCGGCGCACGGCTCCGCCAGCTCGGCCAGAAGATCGCTGCCGGGCCGCAGCTGGCGCAGCGCGGGGTACGGCGGGGCCAGCAGTGCCATCGCCGTGCCGCTGTGCGGCGTCGCCAGCGTGATCACCAGGGACACATGGGCGTCGCCGCCGAGCCGCTGCACGTAGTACCGCGCGATCAGCCCGCCCAGGCTGTGCCCGACCAGGCACACGGGGCGCCCACCGGCCCGCTCGCGGACTCGTTCGACCTGCTCGCCGAGCGTGCGGGCGGCGGTGCGGATGTCCGGGTTGAACGGGCTGTACGTCGCGGTGAGGAAGGGGCCCGCGCCGCAGCCGCGCAGCCGGTCCTGCAGCCGTGTGAAGATCGACGCCCGGTCCGACAGCCCGTGCACGAAGATCACGGGGAGCCCCGGGACATCATCCGGGTCGCACCGGTCGCCGGCCGGCTCCTGCGCCCGTACGGCTGTGCCGAGCAGTGCAGCACACTGGCGCATCCCCCACAGGGCGAGGTCCAGGGGCAGTCCGGCCAGCCGCATCCCCACCCAACCGGTCTCCAGGGCCGCCCCCAGCAGGGTGGCGATCCCCGGAACGGGAAGGTGCGGTCCCCTCAACGGCTGCTCCCGGTACTCGTCGCCAGTTCTCGCTACTCAGTCGTGACCTCTCGTGCGGACGGCCTTCCGGCGTGGTCGGCGCGGTCGTCTCTCAGGCGCTCCGTGTACCCCGCCTGATCATCCCGAACCGGGACGGTGCGGGCATACGCCGAGCGACGCTCCCACAGGCCGTCACACCCGACCCGAGACCCTGCCGGACACGGCGCGCGATGCTCTGGCCACAGATTGCTGGGAGCTGGGGGGACTGGGACGGCGGGCGGCGGGAACCCGCCATGCCACCACAGTCCAAGTGAGGGGTCATGGAGATCTCAGGAATCATCAGCGCGATTGTCATCGGCATTGTCATAGGCCTGCTCGGCAGGCTCGTCGTCCCGGGACGCCAGCGCATCGGCATCCTGGCCACGATCCTGGTCGGCATCGTGGCGGCGTTCCTGGGTTCGGCCATCGCGGCGGCCTTCGGGGTCGCCGACACGAAGGGCGTCGACTGGGTCGAGTGGCTTTTCCAGATCGCCCTGGCCGCGCTCGGCGTCGTCGCCCTCGACCGGGTGAAGGTCCGCCGCTGACGCCGCCCGGCGTCCGCACGACTGCACAACAGCGAGATCACGGGGTGCGACCGAGGTTCCCGGCTCGCGGCGAGTGGCTCGCCGCGAGCCGGGAACCCGGCGTCGCGACCCCCTTCGTTCCGTGGTGAGGAGACCGACGTGACCGAGTCGCAGCGAAACCAGCAGAACCCGGTGACGCAGCATCCCCAGCCCGACTTCCCCGCGCAGGACCAGCCCCATCCGGGCTGGACGGGCCCGATGGACCCGCCGCCCGACCACGGCGAGGAGTCCTACCGCGGCTCCGGCCGGCTGGACGGCCGCAAGACCGTCATCACGGGAGGCGACTCCGGCATCGGCCGGGCGGTCGCCCTGGCCTTCGCCCGCGAGGGCGCCGACGTGCTGTTCACGTACCTCGACGAGGAGGCCGACGAGGCGCGCGAGACGTGCCGGCTGGTCGAGGACGCGGGCCGCAAGGCGGTCGCCGTCTCCTGCGACATCCGCGAGGAGGCCAACTGCCGGGCACTGATCGAACGGGCGGTCGCCGAGTTCGGCCGCATCGACGTCCTGGTGAACAACGCGGCCTACCAGATGTCGCAGCCGGACGGCATCGAGGCGATCACGACCGAGCAGTTCGACCGGGTCATGCGCACCAACCTCTACGGGATGTTCTGGCTGACGAAGTTCGCCCTGCCGCACATCCCCGAGGGCGGCAGCGTCATCAACTCCACATCGGTGCAGGCGTACAAGCCCAGTCCGCACCTGCTGGACTACGCGACGACGAAGGGCGCGATCGTCACGTTCACGCAGGGGCTCGCCCAGATGCTCGTGGACCGCGGCATCCGCGTCAACGCGGTCGCGCCCGGCCCGGTGTGGACGCCGCTGATCCCCTCGACGCTCCCGGACACGGAGGAGTTCGGCAAGCAGGCGCCGCTCGGCCGTCCGGCACAGCCCGCGGAGCTCGCCCCGGCGTACGTCTACCTCGCCTCGCAGGAGGCGAGCTTCATCACGGCGGAGATCCTCAACGCCACCGGCGGCACACCGCTGCCCTAGCGCACGGATGCCACCGGCGGCACACCGCTGCCCCAGCGCACCAGGGAGAGACCGATGACCGAGCACACCCCGTCCCAGGCCGAAGGCGAGCGAGACGACGGCCCCGCGACCGAGCGCTCCTACGACCCGCCCTGGACGACGCCGTCCCAGGCGGAGGGCGAGCGCGAGGACGAGACGAGCACGCCGGAGGAACGCCCGCTGCCCGGCCCGTCGGACCGGTGACCCCGGGCGCGGACGGCCGGCCCGCTGCGGAGGCAGCCGCGTCGCCGAACCCGCCCGGCGTCTCGCACCCCCGTCCGCTAAACCCGCCGCGTCGCCACCCCGATCACCGCCGCCACCGCCGCCAGCACGGCCACGCTGGTCAGGGCGGTGGGGAGGGAGAACCAGTCGGCCATGAACCCGATGGTCGGCGGGCCGAGGAGCATGCCGCCGTAGCCGAGGGTGGACGCCGTGGCGACGCCGCCGGGGCCCGCCAGCGCGCCGGCGCGTTCGACGGCCACCGGGAAGATGTTGGCCAGGCCCAGCCCGGTGACCGCGTACCCCAGCAGCGCGGGCCAGACCGAGGGGGCGAGTGAGCCGAGCAGCATGCCGGCCGCGGCGAGTGCGGCACCGCCGACGACAGTCGGGGTGCGCCCGAGGCGCTCCAGGAGGACCGTGCCGCTCAGGCGGCCCAGCGTCATGGTCAGCGCGAAGCAGGAGTAGCCCGCCGCCGCGAGGCCGGGGTGGGCGTCCAGGTCCTGTTCCAGGTGCAGCGCGCCCCAGTCGGCCATGGCGCCCTCGCCGTAGGCCGTGCACAGGGCGATCAGGCCGAAGACGATCACGAGGCCGCGGGTGCGGGTGTCCGGGCGGCGCGGCGCCGGCGTTCCGGCGCGTGGCCGGTCGGCCGGCACCGGAGGCTCGAGCCGCAGCAGGGCGCGCCCCGCGACGGCGGTGACGAGCAGGCCGACGGCCGTGAGGCCGAGCAGGTGACGGGCGGGGGAGAGGGAGCCCGCGACCAGGCCGCCGAGCCCCGCGCCGACCATGCCGCCCAGGCTGAAGGCGGCGTGGAAGCTCGGCATGATCGGTCGCCGCAGCGCGGCCACGAGGTCGACGGCGGCGCTGTTGAAAGCGACGTTGATACCGCCGTACGCGGCGCCGAAGATCAGCAGTACCGCGCCGAGGGCGAGCGCGGAGTGGGTGAGCGGGGGCAGCGCCACGCTGAGGGAGAGCAGCACCGCGCAGACCACGGTGACCGTGTGGTTGCCGTAACGGCGGCACAGCCGGCCTGTGAGGATCATCGTGATCACCGCCCCGGCGGAGACGCCGAGCAGCGCGAGGCCCAGCTCGGTGGCGGAGGCCTGCGTCTGCTGCTTGATGGCCGGGATGCGGACGACCCACCCGGCGAAGATGAAGCCGTCGAGGGCGAAGAAGGTGGTCAGGACGGTGCGGAGGCGGGTCAGGTCGCTGAGGGAGCCCGGCACGACGCTGTGCGAGCGGGCTTTGTTTATTTGCGGCACAAAGTCAGGCTAGGTCGCTCCCGAGGGTGGTGCAAGGGTGCCGGGAAGAGGGCGGGGGGCCGGTCGGCGGCACTCGGCGGTCCTGGATGGTGGTCCCGGGCGGACGCCGAGCGCGACGTCGACGGGGACGCCGAGCGCGACGTCAGAGGGGGCGCCGAAGGTGCGGCACACGGCGCGCAGCATCAGTCGGCGGTGCTCGCACGACCGCGTCGACCCCACCGGCCGCGCCCGCGCACACGGTCGTCCGGGTGCCGGTCAAGGACGGCGGACTCGCCGAGCCGCTCGCCGACGCGGTCAACGAGATCATCGACAACGGCACCTATGCGGAGGTGCTGGACCGCTGGGGCCTGCGCGCCGAGGCGGTAACGCAGCCGGAGGTCAACCCGCCCGGCTGCCGAAGGCCGCCGAGTGGCCCACCCCGGAGGGCAGTCATGGCCGGAGGGCCGGCCCGGCATGACGTCGGGCCGGCCCTCGGCGCGTCGGTGGCCCGGTCAGGCCGCCGGGGCCGGGAAGGTCGGGTACTCCACCCCGGAGACGTACTGGACGACCCGGACGACTTGGCAGGAGTAGCCGAACTCGTTGTCGTACCAGAGGTAGAGGATCGCGTTGTCGCCCTCCACCTTGGTGGCTCCGGCGTCGACGATCGAGGCCTTGCGTGAGCCGATGAAGTCGCTGGAGACGGCGTCGGGCGCGCTGATGAAGTCGATCTGGCGCTTGAGCGGCGAGGTCAGCGACACCTCGCGCAGGTACTCGAGGACCTCCTCGCGGGTGGTCTCCCGCGCGAGCTGGAGGTTGAGGATGGCGATCGAGACGTCCGGCACCGGGACGCGGATCGAGCTGCCGGTGATCTTCGCCTTCAGCTCGGGCAGCGCCTTGGCGACGGCGGAGGCGGCACCGGTCTCGGTGATGACCATGTTGAGCGGCGCGGAACGGCCCCGGCGGTCGGACTTGTGGTAGTTGTCCAGCAGGTTCTGGTCGTTCGTGAACGAGTGGACGGTCTCCACGTGGCCGCGCAGCACACCGTACTCGTCGGCCATCGCCTTCAGCGGCGGGACGATCGCGTTGGTGGTGCAGGACGCGCAGGACAGGATCGCCTCGTCCGGCTTCAGCGTCCCGTGGTTGACGCCGTGCACGATGTTGGGGACGTCGCCCTTGCCCGGCGCGGTCAGGACGACCTTGGCGACGCCGGGACGCAGGTGCTTCGACAGTCCTTCCCGGTCGCGCCACTTGCCGGTGTTGTCGATGAGGATCGCGTTCTTGATGCCGTACGCCGTGTAGTCGACCTGGGAGGGGTCGTCGGCGTGGATCACGCGGATCTCGTTGCCGTTGGCGACGATCGTGCTGTTGGCCTCGTCCACGGTGATCGTGCCCTGGAACTGGCCGTGCACCGAGTCGCGGCGCAGCAGTGAGGCACGCTTGACGAGGTCCTCGGCCGGCCGGCCGCCGTTGCCGCGCACGACGATGGCGCGCAGCCGCAGGCCGTTGCCCGAGCCGGCCTTCTCGATGAGGAGCCGGGCGAGCAGGCGGCCGATGCGGCCGAAGCCGTAGAGCACGACGTCGCGGGGCTCGCGGCGTTCGATCTTGTTGGCGCCGGTGGCCCCGGCGACGGCGTCGGCGGTGAACTCCTCGACTGTCAGACCCCGGTCGTCCGCCCGGTACGTCGCGGCCAGCATGCCGATGTCGATCTGGGAGGGGCCCAGGTCGAGCGTGGTGAGGGCCTTGAGGAACGGCAGGGTCTCGGTGACCGAGAGTTCCTCGCCCGCGATCTGCCGGGCGAACCGGTGGGTCTTGAGGATGCTGACCACCGACTTGTTCACCAGGGAGCGGCTGTGGAGGAGGACGGTGACGTCCCGCTCCCGGTGCAGCTTCCCGATGAGCGGGATCATCGACTCCGCGATCTCCTCGCGGTTCTTCCAGTTGGTGAACGAGTCCACGGTCGCAGTCACAGGTTCATCTTTCGAGCTAGGCGGTGCTCATATGTTAATCACCCGCCCTTTTGATCGATCAAGTGGGCCCCTCGGCTCAGGTGCCGTCGCGGCGGGGGAGGGGCGAGGGCTTGTTCCCACCGGGGTGGGCGCTTAGGGTCGGCCGGAGAGTGAAAGCGCTTTCTGCCGTTGTCCGCTGTGGACCGGTCCCCGGAGGAACCCGATATGTCACCGCATCCAGCCCGCCTGCGTGCCGCCGTGATCGGCACCGGAGCCATCGTCGCCGGCAGCCACCTGCCCGCGCTGCGGGCCCACTCCGACCGGGTGGAACTGGTCGCCGCCGTCGACGTCGACCCGGCGCGGCTGGAGGCCTTCCGGGCGCAGGCGGGCGGCGACCGGGTCGCCGGACACCCCTCCACGGAAGCGATGCTGGAGGCCGAACGCCCCGATCTCGTCCTCATCGGCACCCCGCCGTCCCTGCACCGCGACCAGACCGTCGCCGCGCTCAAGGCCGGCGCCTGGGTGCTGTGCGAGAAGCCGCTGTGCCTCTCCCTCGCCGAGTACGACGACATCGCCGCCGCCGAGGAGGCCTCGGGGGCGTACGCGTCGGTGATCTTCCAGCACCGGTACGGCTCGGGCGCCGCGCACGCCCGTGAGCTGATCAGCAGCGGCGAGCTGGGCGCCCCGCTCGTCGCGCACTGCCAGACCACCTGGCACCGCGACGCCGCGTACTACTCCGTGCCCTGGCGCGGACGCTGGGCCACCGAGGGCGGTGGCCCCACCATGGGCCACGGCATCCACCAGTACGACCTGCTGCTGCACCTGCTCGGCGAGTGGGAGGAGATCCGGGCGATGACCGCGCGGCTGGTGCACGACACCGAGAGCGAGGACGTGTCCACGGCCCTCGTCCGCTTCCGCAGCGGCGCGCTCGCCACCGTCGTCAACAGCGTGCTCTCCCCGGACGAGGTGAGCCGCATCCGCGTCGACTGCGCCGACGCCACCGTCGAACTCACCCACCTCTACGGGCACCGCAACGACGACTGGACCTACACCCCGGCCCCGCACGTCGCCCCGGAACGCGCCGCCGCCTGGCGCACCCCCGCCCAGGACGTGCCCAGCTCCCACACCGCCCAGCTCGGCGCCGTCCTCGACGCCCATGAGGCGGGCGTACGTCCGCCCGGCAGCGGCCGCGAGGCGCGCGCCACCCTGGAGTTCGCCGCAGCCCTGTACAAGGCGGCGTTCACCGGCCGGCCGGTGCGAGCGGGCGAGATCGGCCCCGGCGACCCGCACTACGCGGCCATGCACGGCGGCCACCCCGACTGGGCCCCGCGAGAGGAGCGCGCATGACCATCCGCGTCACCCACACCCACGGCGAGCACGTCACGGTCACGACGGCGGACGGCACGGAGATCCTGCGCTACGTGTACCGCCCCGACCCCGACCCGTTCGAGTCCCGCAAGCCGTACGCCCATCCCGTGCGCACCCTCGCCGGCCGTACGGTGACCGGCTACCGGCCGAACGACCACCGCTGGCACAAGGGCCTGCAGATGACCGCCAGCCACCTGTCCGGGCAGAACTTCTGGGGCGGCAACTCCTACCTCCCCGGCCGGGGTTACCAGCGGCTGCCCGAACGGGTCGGCTCGATGCGGCACGACGGCTTCTCCGCCTTCACCGCCGACGACGACCGGCTCACGCTCACCGAGGACCTCACCTGGATCACCCGCGGCGGCGAGGAGTGGGCCAGGGAGGAACGCGACCTCGCCGTCCACTCCGTCGACGCGGAGGCCGGCGCCTGGGCGCTCGACTGGTCGATCCACCTCACCAACGTCCGCGGCGAGCCGCTGGCCTTCGGCTCCCCGACCACCGCGGGCCGCGAGATGGCCGGGTACACCGGGCTCCAGTGGCGCGGGCCGCGCGACTTCACCGGCGGCAGCGTCCTCACGCCGGAGCCTTCGGCCACCGGCGACCCGATGGGCTCCCGGGGCCCGTGGCTGGCGTTCACCGCGGAGCACGACGAGACCGACGGGCACTCCACGCTCGTCTTCGCGCACGCGCCCGAGAACCTGGACGACAGGACCGCGGTCCACGCCTCGCACTGGTTCGTGCGCTCCGAGCCGATCCCGACGGTCGCGTTCTCCTGGGCGTTCTTCGAGGAGTTCGAGCTGGCGCCCGGCGAGTCCTTCGCCTACCGCTACCGGATCGTCGTCGCCGACGGGGCCTGGGACCGCGACCGGATCGCCGCCCACCTGGAGAGCCTGCCGTGGTGAGCGAGCCGGGGCCCGCCCTGCCCCGGCCGCTGCCCGGCGCGATCGGCCTGTCCCACCTGACCGCATACGACTGGGAGGCCGCCGACGGCGTGTGCGGCGGCAGCCCCCACCTGCACCTGGTGTGCACCGAGGCGTACGTCGTCACCGGCGGGCGCGGTTCCGTGCAGACCCTGAGCCCCGACGGCTACCGGGAGATCCCGCTGGAGCCGGGCGCGGTCGCCTGGTTCACGCCGGGCACCGTGCACCGCATGGTCCAAGGCGGCGGCCTGCGCGTCACCGTGCTGATGCAGAACAGCGGCCTGCCCGAGGCCGGGGACGCCGTGTTCACCTTCCCGCCCGAGGTGCTCGCCGACCCCGGCGCGTACGCCGCCGCCGCGGCCCTTCCGCCGGGCACCGGGCCCGACGCGCAGGCCGCCGCGCGCCGCCGCCGCGACCTCGCCGTCGAGGGCTACCTCGCGCTGCGGGAGGCGGCCCTGGCCGGGGACACCGGCCCGTTCCTCGGCTTCCAGCGCGCCGCCGCCCGCCTCGTACGGGACAAGGTGCCCCGCTGGCGCGAGCTGTGGCGGGCCGGGGCACTGGCCGCCGCCGAGCGGACCGGGGCGCAGCTCGCCGCGCTGGAGGCGGGGGAGCCGGGGCACCTCGCGGAGGCGACCGCCTTCCGGGCGGCGCCCACCCGCCGCGGCGGCCTCGGCATGTGCGGCCGCCGCGACGAGTACGCGCTGCCCGGGACGACGCTGCCGTACCGCACGGGATAGGGCGGCGGGGCGTCAGGCGTGCGCGTCCCGGCCCCGCATCCCGTCCCAGATCGTGCCGTCGTCGGCCGCGCGGTGCTCACGTTCCTTCCTGCGGCGGCGGTGCGTCCTCGCCGCCGACATCAGGGCGAGGCCGAGGCAGAAGATCAGCGCCAGCGCGAGACCGGAGCAGAAGACCGCCAGGGTGTTCATGGTGGCGATCTCCTCGCCCAGCACCGACACGGTGTATTCGGGGCCGCCGGACAGATTGTCGGCGATCACGAGAACGGTGAAGGCGGCGGAGCCGGCGAGGAGCAGTAGTCCGAGGATGAGCATCCGAGTCATCTCCCCTGCTAGTCGTGCCGTCCCCGGGTACCCGCCACGGTTCGCGCCTACCGTCTGCGACCCGCGCGCGTGACAGGTGTGCCGGAGCGCCGCGATCGGTTCGCGTTGCGCGGGTACCCGGCACGGCGGAGTTCCAGACAGCGGCTCCACGGAGCCGGCCGGTCCGAGGAAACGGGTGATGTTCATGATCTCCGAGATGGTGTCGGTGCCCGCCGACCGTGTGACGCTCGGGGGCGATCTCGTCGTCCCGGCGCAGGCCCGGGCGATGGTGCTGTTCGCGCACGGCATCGACAGCTCTCGGCAGAGTCCGGGCAGCCGCTCGGTCACCGCCGCGCTGCACCGGGCCGGCTTCGGCACGCTCTCCCTCGACCTGATCAGCGAGGCCGAGGACCGCGGCATCTTCCCGGAGGGCGACCGGCGCTTCGACGTCCGGCTGCTGGGCCGCCGGACCGCCGCCGGCACCGACTGGCTCAAGGCCCAGCCCGAGACGCGGACGCTGCCCATCGCCCTGTTCGGCGCGGGCGTCGAGTCGGCGGCCGTGCTGGAGGCCGCCGCCGAACTGCCCGACCGGGCGCTGACCGCCGTGGTGTGGGGTGCCCGGCCCGACCTGGCCGGTGACGCGCTCGGCCGGATCCGGGTGCCGGTGCTGTTCGTCGTGGGCGACCGGGACCCCGGGCTGCTGCGGCTCGACCAGCAGGCCGCGGAGCAGATACCGGCGGCCAGCGCGATCCGTGTCGTGCAGGACGCGGGGCCGCTGTTCCAGGAGCCCGGCGCGCTGGACGAGGTCGTGGCCCTGGCCACGGCGTGGTGCGACGACCGCCTGCGGAACACGACGGACGCGGGCCGCTGACGCGCCGGGCGTCCGCGGCCTTCGGGTGCGCGGAGCGTCAGTGGCCCGCGGATGCTCGGGGCGTCCGCGGCCTTCGGGTGCTTGGGGTGTCAGTGGCCTTCGGGTGCTCGGCGCTCAGCGCGGGCCGTAGGCCTTCGGCAGGCGCATGCCGCGCTCGGCCATGACGGCGCGGAGCCGGTCCGGGTAGTCCGTGATGATGCCGTCCACCCCGAGGTCGATGAGCGCCTCCATGGTCGCCGGGTCGTCGCACGTCCACGGCACGACCTTCAGCCCTCGCGCGTGGGCGGCGTCGATCATCGCCCGGTCGGGATAGAAGCGGAAGCCGGGGTCGCCGACCTTGCCGCTCTGCGGGAAGCCGTAGTTGGGGGAGAGCGCCGTGACGCCGGGGACGGCCGCGGCGGCCTTCACGAAGTCGCCGTCGTGGTCGTCGGCGTCGATCCCGCCCAGCCAGGGGGACGCGCCGGGCCTGCCGATCTGGAGGAAGTCGTAGTTGGTGAGCGCCACCAGCGGCCACGTGGGGGCGAGCCGGTGCATCACCTTCAGCGCGCCCCAGTCGAAGGACTGCACGGTGACCTGGTCCTCGATGCCCGAGGCGCGGATCTCCTCGTACACCCGGCGCACGAACAGCTCGCGCGGAGCGGTCTGTTCGGGGGCGCCCGCCTCGACCTTCGTCTCCACGTTGAGGGTGACCTGCTCGGCCTTGTAGCTCTTGACGAGGTTCAGCACGTCCTTGAGCTCGATCATGCGGTGGCCGCGCACGACCTCCTGCCCGGGGTGGCCGGGCAGCTGCTGGTAGCCGCAGTCCAGGGTGCGGACCTGCGCGAGCGTCAGGTCCTTGACGTA
Source organism: Streptomyces sp. NPDC051207 (assembly GCF_040682395.1). Classification (NCBI taxonomy): domain Bacteria; kingdom Bacillati; phylum Actinomycetota; class Actinomycetes; order Kitasatosporales; family Streptomycetaceae; genus Streptomyces; species Streptomyces sp. NPDC051207. The sequence continues at coordinate 55,677 of NZ_JBFBAX010000033.1, forward strand.
CTTGCCGACGTACGGGTACATCGGGTCGCCCGCCACGACCGGTGCCGTGTCCCGGCACTTGTGCCCGCCGACCTGCCGGTCGTGCGTGACGACGACCTTCTCGTCCTTGGTGACCTGGGTGTCCAGCTCCAGGGTGGACACGCCGAGCCGCAGCGCCTTGGCGAAGCCCGCCAGGGAACTCTCCGTCGTCAGACCGAGGCCGCCGCGGTGCGCCTGGAGGTCGAAGTGGGTCTTCTGCGGCGGTACGTGCGGACCGCCGTGCGGTGTGGCGTGCGCGGTCGCCGGGAGGGCGAACAGGGCCGCCAGGGCGCAGGTGAGCAGTCGTCTCGAGGGCATCGCAACCTCACTGGGGTCGGTCGGGGCCCCGCAGACGCTAACGGGACCCCGGGCGTACGCAACGGCCCGGAGGTGAGGGTGTCGTGAACGCCGGGGGAACTCAGCCCGCGCGCCGGGGCGCGCATCCCCGGCGGTCAGCGCGGCGGGGACGGAGCCGAGGGCTCCGCCCGCGCGCGGGAGCGCGAGGCCTCACCGCCCACCGCGCCGCCGGGGCCCCCGGCGCCTGCCCGGCCGGGACGGCTCACGCCCCGGCCCGGAAGGAGCGCAGCCGCAGGGAGTTGCCGACGACGAAGACCGAGGAGAAGGCCATCGCCGCGCCCGCGATCATCGGGTTGAGCAGCCCGGCCGCGGCCAGCGGCAGCGCGGCCACGTTGTAGGCGAACGCCCAGAACAGGTTGGAACGGATGGTGCCCAGCGTGCGGCGGGACAGCCGGATGGCGTCCGCCGCGGCCCGCAGGTCACCCCGCACCAGCGTCAGGTCACCCGCCTCGATCGCGGCGTCCGTACCCGTTCCCATGGCGAGCCCCAGGTCGGCCTGGGCCAGCGCCGCCGCGTCGTTCACACCGTCGCCGACCATCGCCACCGAACGCCCCTCGCCCTGGAGACGCTTGACGACGTCGACCTTGTCCTGCGGCAGCACCTCGGCGATGACGTGCTCAGCCGCGATGCCCACCTCGCGGGCGACGGACTCGGCCACCGCACGGTTGTCGCCGGTCAGCAGGATCGGCGTCAGACCGAGCGAACGCAGCCGGGCGACGGCCTCCGCGCTGGTGTCCTTCACCGCGTCGGCCACCTCGAGGACGGCACGCGCGGCTCCGTCCCAGGCGACCACGACGGCCGTACGCCCGGCGGCCTCGGCCTGCGCGCGGGCCCGCCGCAGCTCGCCGGGCAGCTCCATCGCCCACTCCGCGAGCAGCCGCTCCCGACCGACGAGCACCGCGTGCCCCCCGACGACGCCCTGCACGCCGAGCCCCGGCACGTTGGCGAAGTCCTCCGGCGCCGGGAGCGAACCCAGCTTCTCCAGCGCCCCGTCGGCGATCGCGCGGGCGATCGGGTGCTCCGAGGAGTGCTCCAACGCGCCCGCGAGACGCAGCACTTCGGCCTCGTCGGTGCCGGCGGCGGTGTGCACGGCCAGCAGCGTCATGCGGCCGGTGGTGACGGTGCCGGTCTTGTCGAGGACCACGGTGTCGACCTTGCGCGTGGACTCCAGGACCTCCGGGCCCTTGATGAGGATGCCGAGCTGGGCGCCGCGTCCGGTGCCGACCATCAGCGCGGTCGGCGTGGCCAGGCCCAGGGCGCACGGGCAGGCGATGATGAGGACGGCGACCGCGGCGGTGAAGGCGGCGGCCGGTCCGGCGCCGTTGCCCAGCCAGAAGCCCAGGGTGCCCAGCGCGAGGGCGATCACGACCGGCACGAACACCGCCGAGATGCGGTCCGCGAGGCGCTGCGCAGCGGCCTTGCCGTTCTGCGCGTCCTCCACCAGCCGTGCCATGCGGGCCAGTTGCGTGTCGGCGCCCACCCGGGTGGCCTCCACGACCAGGCGACCGCCGACGTTGACGGTGGCGCCGGTGACCGCGTCGCCCGCCGCGACCTCCACGGGCACGGACTCGCCGGTCAGCATCGAGGCGTCCACGGCGGACGACCCCTCGACGACCGTGCCGTCGGTGGCGATCTTCTCGCCGGGCCGTACCAGGAAACGGTCCCCGGCCTTCAGCTCCGAGGTGGGCACGGTCTCCTCGCGCCCGTCGGCGCGCAGCACGGTGACGTCCTTGGCGCCCAGCTCCAGCAGCGCCCGGAGCGCGGCGCCCGCCTTGCGCTTGGAGCGGGCCTCGAAGTACCGCCCGGCCAGGATGAACGCCGTCACACCGGCCGCGGCCTCCAGATAGATGTTCCCGGAGCCGTCCCCGCGGGCGATGGTCAGCTCGAAGGGGTGCGTCATGCCGGGCGTGCCCGCCGACCCGAGGAACAGCGCCCACAGCGACCAGCCGAACGCCGCCGTCGTACCGACCGAGATCAGCGTGTCCATGGTGGCCGCGCCGTGCCGGGCGTTGGTGAACGCCGCCCGGTGGAAGGGCCAGGCGGCGTACGTCACGACGGGTGCCGCCAACGTCAGGGACAGCCACTGCCAGTGCTCGAACTGCCATGCGGGGATCATGGCCATGGCAACCACCGGCACCGCCAGCGTCACCGCCGTGATCAGCCGCTGACGCAGCGGGCGCAGCTCGTCGTGCGCCTCGGTGTCGCCGTCCTCGTCGCCGTGCCGATCTCGGGGCGGCGCGGGCTCCTCGGCCGTGTAGCCGGTCTTCTCCACCGTCGCGATCAGGTCCTGCACGGAGACGTCGCCGCGGTAACTGACCTTCGCCTTCTCGGTGGCGTAGTTGACCGTCGCGGTGACCCCGTCCATGCGGTTGAGCTTCTTCTCGATCCGCGCCGCGCACGAGGCGCAGGTCATGCCGCCGATGGCGAGTTCGACCTCGGCGGCGGTTCCGGTCCGGGTGGTGGTCATGGCTGCTCCCTCATAAAGCGGTGGATACCGGGTAGGGGTATCCTCGACGTGAGATCCAGATATACCCCCACCCGGTATCTGAATCAAGTGCGCGCACGGCTTGACTTCATACCCCCTAGGGGTATGGTGAACTGCGTTGGATCACGCACCGAGCCATTCAGCCATGGAAGCCGTGGCCCGGTTCCCGAGGAGACGCCATGAACACCGGACTGAGGATCACCGCCTTCGCCGCCGCGCTCGCCGCGACCTTCGGCACCGCCTACGGCGTGGGCAAGGGCGTCGACCCCGTCGTCGCCGACACCGCGCCGCACAAGGAGGCGCACAGCACGCCCACCGGAGAACCGGAGGGACCGGAAGGAGGGGGAGAGCACGGCGGCCACGACACGCCACCGGCCGGCGGGCTCCAGATCTCCGAGAACGGCTACACCCTCGACCTGCGCACCCCGCGCGTCACCGCAGGCAGGCCCACCGACCTGCGGTTCACCGTCCGCGACAGCGAGGGCCGCGCCGTCACCGCGTACCGCCGCGAACACGGCAAGGAACTCCACCTCGTCGTGGCCTCGCGGGACCTGGGCACCTACCGGCACCTGCACCCGGCCCGGACCGCCGACGGCACCTGGAGCGTCCCCGTCGACCTGCCCCGCGCGGGCGGCTACCGCGTCTTCGCCGACTTCACCCCGGCCCGCAAGGACGCCGGAAACCACACCCTCGGCGCGGACCTCGCCGCCGCGGGCCCGTACACCCCGAAGGACCTGCCGGCGCCGAACCGCACCGCCCGCACCGCCGGGTACGAAGTCGAACTGTCCGGCGCCCTGCGCCCGGGCGCCGCGAGCGAGCTGCGCCTGAAGGTCTCCCGGGACGGCAGGCCCGTCACCGACCTCCAGCCCTACCTCGGTGCCTACGGCCACCTGGTCGCCCTGCGCTCCGGCGACCTCGCCTACCTGCACGTCCACCCGAACGGCGAGCCCGGCGACGGCAAGACCAGGCCCGGTCCGGAGATCTCCTTCACGGCGACCGCGCCCAGCGCCGGCAGCTACCGCCTCTTCCTGGACTTCCAGCACGAGGGCGAGGTCCACACGGCGGCCTTCACCGTGCGGGCGGGCGAAACGGCGGCCGACGGCACCCGGGACAGCGGCGCACCGGCCGAGCCGCACGCGTCCGACGGCCACGGACACTGACCTCGCCGCGGGAGACCCGGACCGTGTCAGCCCGGCGCGTGGCCCAGGTGGACCGCAGCGGCGCCGATCGGGAGCCGGCAACCGACGACGCCGCCGCAGATGTGCGTGCCGGACCCCGCGACGCGGAATGATCCGCGCGACAGGGCCCCATGCCCATCACCGGGCCTGTACGCCGGGGAGATCAGCCACACCGGGGAGCGGCAGGTGCGCACGGCCCGGCCCGTGGGCGCGGACGGCACGATCGACCGGTACTGCCAGCCGGCCTTCGTCAGACGGCGACGACGGCGACGCCCGCCTCCTCGAACCGGCGCACCATGTCCGGGTCGGCCGCGCTGTCCGTGACCAGCGTGTCCACCGACTCGGCCGCGCAGATCCGGGCGAACGCGCGCCGGCCCAGCTTGCTGGAGTCGGCGGCCACCACGACCCGCTCGGCGCGCTCGCACAGCAGCCGGTTGACCGCGGCCTCCGCCTCGTCGTGCGCCGCCGCGCCGTGTGTCGCGTCGAACGCCACCACCCCGAGCACGGCCACGTCGATCGTGATCTGGCTCAGCACCCCGTCCGCGAGCGGCCCGATCAGCTCGTACGACTGCGCCCGCGCGACCCCGCCCGTCACCACGATCTTGAACTGAGGGCGCACGGCCAGCTCGTTGGCGATGTTCAGCGCGTTCGTCACGACGGTCAGCGCCGGCGACCCGGACGCCAGATCGGCGCGCACGGCCAGGGCGCGCGCCACCTCCGTGGTGGTGGTCCCGCCGGTCAGCCCGACCGCCTCGCCCGGTGCCACCAGCTCCGCCACCGCCGCCGCGATGCGCTGCTTCTCCGGGGCGCGCCGGGCCGTCTTGTAGCGCAGCGGCAACTCGTACGACACCCCGTGCACCACCGCGCCGCCCCGGGTGCGCACCAGCATCTGCTGCTCGGCGAGCCGGTCGAAGTCGCGCCGGATCGTCGCGGCCGACACCTCCAGCTCGGTGGCCGCCTCCTCGACGTCGAGCCGGCCGCGCTCCACGAGCAGCTCCAGCAGCGTCTTCCAGCGGGCGTCGCGCGACATCCGCAGCCTCCGTCCCCGGACCGTCACCTGTGCCTGTCCGTGACCCTAGCGCACCCGATCACCGACCCATGCTTGATAGTGCTTGAAAGTCCGCGCTAACGTGCAAGAACAATCAGAACTGGGGAAGGTGTGCGCATGACGCATGTCGAGGACGAGCTGACCGGCCAGCCCGAGTGCTGGACCCGCGCCGCCGCTGAGGCCGCCGGCCACGCCCCGGCGCTGCCACGGCCGGGGGAGCGGGTCGCCCTCGTCGGCTGCGGCACCTCGTACTTCATGGCGCAGGCCGCCGCCGCGCTGCGCGAGGGCGCCGGACAGGGCGAGACGGACGCCTTCGCCGCCTCCGAGTTCCCGCGCGGCCGCGCCTACGACCGGATCGTCGCCCTCACCCGCTCCGGCACCACCACCGAGGTCCTCGACCTGCTGGACCGCGTCAAGGGCCGCACCCGCACGACCGCGCTCACCGCCGACCCGGACACCCCCGTCATGACGGCCGCGGACGACGTCGTCGTCCTCGACTACGCGGACGAACGATCCGTCGTGCAGACCCGGTTCGCGACCACCGCCCTCACCCTGCTGCGCGCCCACCTCGGCCTGCACCCCGACAAGGCCGTCACCGACGCGCGCACCGCGCTCGCCCAACCGCTCCCCGAAGGGCTGGCCGACTGCACGCAGTTCACGTTCCTCGGCCGCGGCTGGACCGTCGGCCTCGCCCACGAGGCCGGGCTGAAGATGCGCGAGGCCGCACTCGCCTGGACCGAGGCCTACCCGGCGATGGAGTACCGGCACGGCCCAATCAGCGTCACCACCCGTGGCACCGCCACCTGGATGCTCGGCGCGGCCCCCGAGGGACTGGCCGAACAGGTCCGCGCGACCGGCGCACGCTGGATCGAGGGCGGCCTGGACCCGCTCGCCGAACTCGTCCGCGTCCAGCGGCTCGCCGTCGCCGTCGCCGCCGCCCGTGGCCTCGACCCGGACCGGCCGCGCCACCTCACCCGCTCGGTGATCCTCGCCCCCTGACCTCCGACGCCCCGGGAAGGACAGCCGTGCCCCTCGCCACCACCGGTGACCTCGTCACCCGCGCCGCCGCGGCCACAACGGCCGTCGCCGCGTTCAACATCATCACGCTGGAACACGCCGAAGCCGTCGTCGCCGGCGCCGAGTCGGTGTCCGCGCCCGTCGTCCTCCAGGTCAGCGAGAACGCCGTCAGGTTCCGCGACGGCCGGCTCCTGCCGCTGGCCCGCGCCGCCGTCGCCGCCGCCGAACACGCCGCCGTACCCGTCGCGCTGCACCTCGACCACGTCAAGAGCGAGGCGCTGCTGCACCAGGCGCCGGACGCCGGATTCAGCTCCGTGATGTACGACGCGTCCCACCTGCCGTACGAGGAGAACCTCGCCGCGACGCGCAGGGCCGTCGACTGGGCGCACGCCCGAGGGCTGTGGATCGAGGCCGAGCTGGGGGAGATCCGCGGCAAGAACGGCGAGCCGCCGCCCGGCCCGCACACCCCCGGCGCCCGCACCGACCCCGCCGAGGCCCGCGCCTTCGTCGCCGGCTCGGGCGTGGACGCCCTGGCCGTCGCCATCGGCAGCAGCCACGCCATGACCAGCCGCACCGCCACCCTCGACCACGCCCTGCTCGCACGTCTGGCCGGCGCGCTGGACGTGCCGCTCGTGCTGCACGGCTCCTCGGGCGTCCCGGACGGCGAACTGGCCGCGGCCGTCGCCGGCGGCATCACCAAGGTCAACATCGGCACCGCGCTGAACCTCGCCATGACCGCCGCGATCCGCGAGTTCCTCGCCGCGCACCCCGAGGCCGTCGACCCGCGCACCTACCTGACCGCCGCCAGGGAGGCGATGGCGCGGACGGTCGCGGACCTCGTCGGCGTCCTCGGCCGGCCGGCGCGCCCCGCTACCGTTTGACGGCCTTCAGCACCACGAACTTCCGGTCCCCGGCGATCAGTCGGCTGTTGCCGAACAGACGCCGCAGCTTCACGTGGTAGCCCAGGTGCCGGTTGCCGACCACCCACAGCTCCCCGCCGGGCCGCAGCACGCGCCGCGCGCCGGTGAACATCCGCCAGGCCGTGGCATCGGTCGTCGCCTGGTGCGAGTGGAACGGCGGGTTGTTCAGCACCACGTCGACACTGTCCGACGGCACCCCCACGAGGCCGTCCCCGACCCGGAACTCCGCGTGCCCCGGCACCCCGTTCGCCCGGTACGTCTCCTCCGCCGACGCCACCGCCTGGAACGACTCGTCCACGAACAGCACCTCGGCCTCCGGGTCGGCCAGCGCCACCGCCGTACCCACCACGCCGTTGCCGCAGCCCAGATCCACCACCCGCTTCGGGCCGCGCACCTGCGGCAGGTGCGTGAGGAAGAACCGGGTGCCGATGTCGAGCCGGTCGGCGCAGAACACCCCGGCGTGGTTGACGACCGTCCGCCCCGACACCGCGCCCACCCCGTCGGGCAGCCGGTAGCGGTACGGCCACGGGCTGGCCGGCCGCTCCAGCGCGGGGTCCGGCGTGCAGAAGATCAGCCGGGCCTTCTTCTCGGCCAGCGAGGTGCGGGTCGGCCCGAGGATCCGCTCGAACAACCGCAGCGTCGAGGTGTGGATCTCCTTCACCATCCCCGTGCCGACCACGACCGTGCCCTCGTGCACCGACGGCGCGAGCCGCAGCAGCTGGTCCTCCAGCAGCGCCAGACTCTTCGGCACCCGCACCAGCAGCACGTCGATCCGGCCGGGCGGCGGGTCCTGCGTGGTGAGCAGCCGGACGGTGCCCGGCGCGACGCCGGCCCGCGCGAGGTTGGCGCGGGTCGCCTCCTGCGCCAGGAACGAGTCGGTGATCTGCACCGGCTCGTGCTCCGCCAGCGCGGTCACCAGGGCGCCCCAGCGGTCACCGACCACCACGACCGTCCCGGTCAGCGGAACCTCCTGCCCGGCGAGGTGCCCGAGGAGGTATTCGTCGGAGGCGTCCCAGGCGCGCAGCGTCTCGCGCGGGTCCTCGGGGAAGCGGGTCAGCACCAGCTCGCCCCACGGCGTCGTCATACGGTCGTTCATCGCGCCCCAGGCTAGCCGAGCCGCAGCTCAGGCCGCGTCCGGCAGGATGGGAAACATGCACGCCGAGCTGTTCCCCAGGCCTCGCACCCGGGTGGCGCCCGGAGCGGTCCACGTCCCCGACTGGCTGGACCCGGCCCAGCAGCGCGCACTGCTCGCCGCCTGCCGGGACTGGGCCCGCCCGCCCGCGGGACTGCGCACGGTACGCACCCCCGGCGGTGGCACCATGACCGCCCGCCAGGTCTGCCTGGGGTGGCACTGGTACCCGTACGGCTACGCCCGCACCGTCGTCGACGGCGACGGCTCCCCCGTCAAGCCGTTCCCGGACTGGCTCGGCGAGCTGGGCCGCCGCGCGGTGACCGACGCGCTCGGCCCGGACGCGGCCACGGGCGCCGCGTACGACATCGCCCTGATCAACTTCTACGACGCCGGCGCCCGCATGGGCATGCACCGCGACAGCGACGAGACGTCCGACGCGCCCGTCGTGTCCCTGAGCCTCGGCGACACCTGCGTCTTCCGCTTCGGCAACACCGAGACCCGCGGTCGCCCGTACACCGACGTCGAGCTGCGCAGCGGCGACCTGTTCGCCTTCGGCGGCCCGTCCCGCCTCGCGCACCACGGGGTCCCACGCATACACCCGGGCACGGCCCCACCAGGGCTGGAACTGACGGGACGCCTGAACATCACGCTGCGGGTGAGCGGCTTTCGGGGCGGGGGTTAGGCGGCGGTCGTACGGGGCGGCGCAGCGCCAGGGCTCGGCGCGCGCCTGCCGCCCCGTCGGCCGGCCACGGCGACGCCGTACACGTACGCGCCGGGCCCCGCGGCCCGCGCATGCCCCGCGGGGCGCCGCCCCGCCCCGGCCCGGTCACCGGCTGCGCGGATCATGGGAGACTCGCCCTCATGAGCGGCAAGGCGGACCCCCGGTCGGCGGGGGAAGGGACCACCTCGAGGACGCGGCTGGACCGGGGGCGCGGCGCGCTCGGGCCCGCGTTGGAGCTGGTGCACACCGGCCGCGCGCCCACCAGGGCCGTCCTCACCGCCGAACTCGGCGTCACCCGGGCGACGGCCGGCGCGGTCGCCGCCGAACTGGAGGCGCTCGGCCTGATCCGCGTCGACGCCCGGCCCGGCGCCGCAGCCGGTTCGCAGGGCCGCCCCTCCCACCGGCTCGCGGTCGCCGAGGAAGGCCCCGTCGCCCTCGCGGCGCAGGTGCACGCCGACGGATTCCGGGCGGCGCTCGTCGGTCTTGGCGGCCGGATCGTCGCCACCGCGCCCGGCTGCGAGGTCGTCGACGCCGACCCGGCGAAGGTGCTCGGCTCGGTCGTCGAGGCGGGCGCCGAGCTGCTGCGCGAGACCGGCAGGCGCTGCGTCGGAGCCGGTCTCGCCGTGCCGTCGGCGGTCGCCGAGCCGGAAGGGCTCGCCCTGAACCCGCTGCACCTGGCGTGGCCCGCGGGCGCGCCCGTGCGGGAGATCTTCGCCGAGTGCGTCCGAGCGGCCGGCATCGACGGACCCGCGTTCGCCGCCAACGACGTCAACCTCGCCGCGCTCGCCGAGCACCGGCACGGCGCCGGACGCGGCTCCCGCGACCTGCTGTGCGTGGCGACCGGGCACCGCGGCGTCGGCGGCGCCCTCGTCCTCGACGGGCGTTTGCACAGCGGCAGTTCGGGACTGGCCCTGGAGGTCGGTCACCTCACCGTCAACCCCGAGGGCGGTCGCCCCTGCCACTGCGGCGGCCGGGGCTGCCTCGACGTGGAGGCCGACCCGCTGGCCCTGCTGACCGCCGCCGGCCGTGCGCCGGGCCCCGAGGTGTCGCTGCTCAAGCAGGCCCAGGACCTGATCCGCGGCCACTACGACGACCCGGCCGTCCGCACCGCCGCCGAGACCCTGATCGACCGGCTGGGCCTCGGCCTCGCGGGCCTGGTGAACATCCTCAACCCCGACCGGATCATCCTCGGCGGCCTGCACCGCACCCTGCTCGACGCCGACCCGGAACGGCTGCGCGCGGTCGTGGCCGACCGCAGCCTGTGGGGCCGCAGCGGCGGCGTCCCCATCCTGGCGTGCACGCTCGACCACAACAGCCTCGTCGGCGCGGCCGAACTGGCCTGGCAGCCGGTACTGGACGATCCCCTGGGCGCACTGACGCGTCCGGCGTAGACGGAGGCGAGTGGCAGGGGCTCGAGCGCGGCGCCGCGCAGCGCGGCCCTGGCGACGCCACGACGGCCCGCAACCTCGCCGCCCCCGGCACACCGCCCACGAAGCAGCGGCTACTCCTCGTGAGTACGCGCACTGCCGCCGGCCGTACGACGCCCGGACTCCTCAGGGGGCGATTCTCAGAAGCGACGGCACAACGCCGAGACCGCTTCGGCGGAGTCGACCGGCCATGCCGACCCTGGCGCACTTCACCGACGGCGGACCGGCCCGTGGCTCCCGCTGTTCCCGCCTGCCGCCCGCGCTCGCCGCTGGGGCCCTCGCGGTCCGTCGCGCCGCGCGGCCCGTCCGGACGTGCCGCGAGCCATCACCGCGGAAGGCACACCGGGGCGTGGCGCGTCCTCGCCCTCCACGGTGCCGCCCAGCACACCGGCGTAGAACCCGGCCAGCGCGTGGGGGTCGGGGCAGTCCAGGACGACAACGCCCAGTTCG
>NZ_JBFBAX010000034.1:0-61619 GCF_040682395.1 Streptomyces sp. NPDC051207
ACAGCTCCCACAGGTCCTCCGGCGCCATCCGCTCGACAAGCGCAGCAGTCATCGCCCCAGACTGCCGCAAGATCACACCAACTGAAATGGCCTCTTAGGGCATTGCTGGGATCAGCCGTCGTTGGCGGGGGGTGCCCTTTCTTCAGAGGTGTTCAGGGGAGGTCAGCCGACATCCGCGGCTGGTCGCTACGCGCAGTACGTCCTGCAACGCGCCCGCCAACTGGGCAGCGAGTAAGACCAAGTCCTCCACGGCGTCGGTGTCGTCGTCGAGCGTCTGCTGGGCTTCCTCCAGCAGTTCGGCCGCCATTCCCAGCTGGACCGCCTCGATGTGGTCGGCGAGGCGGGACATGAAGCCGTGCTCGTCGTCTGTGCTCAAGTAGCAGGGCTTGCCTTCCGGTCCTGTCCACGGCAGAAGCCTGAGTTGGTCCGGTGACGTCATCCGTTGGTCTGCCTTTCGGTCATCGGGATGGTGGGCGTCGACGGATCCCCCGGCGCGTGGTCGTTCGGCGCATCCTCCGCAGGCGTCAGCGCTGAGTGGCACGGGCAGTCGCAGGCTTCGTAGATCACGGGGACGCCGACCGGTGCCGAAGCCGGAGAGGACTCCGAGCACGCGGGGTGCGTTCCGATCCGGCACGCGACGGAGCGATAGGGGACGGGCGTCGCGTCCAGGCCGTGGGTCTGGCGTCGCGAGGCCATCAAGGAGTCCCCAGGCGAGTGGACCATGCATCGGCCGGCAGATGAGGCGCGATCACAAGCACCGGGTGCCGTCGAATGGCACGTTCCCGAGCCAGCACGTACGGGCGGACCAAGGCAACGTCCTCGCCTCTGAGTGCGTACTGATGACGCGCACAGCCGGGAGCCACCCCCAGAGCGAGAGTCGGATCGTCTGCGGGTGCGCACGGACTGGTAATGGCTGGGGGTCGTAAGGGCGCCCGGACGCGGCGGTGTCTGCCCTTGTACGAGTGCCGCGACCTGATCAGGGAGACGGCGCGACGGATGCGTTCGAGCACGCTGGATCAGCTCCTAGTGCTGATGGCCCGGTCCCCCGGCATCGCCGGTCAGGGGGACCGCTTTGTGTACGACCGCCCATAAGGTGCGGTCGCCCAGGCTGGTGGCGAGGAGGCCGAACCGGTCGGCCTCGGCCACCGCTTCCAGGACCGGCAGCCTCCGTCACCGGTGATCACTTTCAGTGAAGCTAGTTAACTAGATTAGACCTAGTGGACTAGATTTTCTACATGCCTGAGCAACCGCCCTATCTCCGCATCGCCGACGAACTCCGGCGGCGGATCGCGGAGCACGTCTGGGAGCCGGGAGACCGACTGCCCTCGCGCGCCCAGATCGGCCAGGAGCACGGCGTGGGTGAGAACGTCGTCCGTAGGGCGCAAGAGCTGCTGATCTCGCAAGGTGTGCTGGAAGGACGGGCCGGATCGGGGACCTACGTCGCCGAGCCCCGCCAACGGGTGCGAATCGTCCGGTCCTCGGCGCGTGAGCAGCCCACCGGGTCGCCGTTCCGAGCGGACATGAAGGCCGTCGGCAAGCAGGGGGACTGGGAGAGCCGGACCGACGCCAAGGTGCCAGCACCGGCGGACATCGCGGCACGGCTGGGCATCGCCGAGGGCGAGCTGTGCGTCCGGACGTCGTACGAGTTCCTGGCCGACGGCAGGCCGGTGCAACTCTCCACGAGCTGGGAGCCGTACGACCTCACCGCCGGCACGCTCGTCGTCCTCCCCGAGGGCGGACCGCACGCCGGGGCGGGCGTCGTGAACCGCATGGCCACCATCGGGATCACCGTCAGCCATGCCGTCGAGCAGCCGGAGCCCAGGCAGGCGACCGCCGAAGAAGCGTCGCTACTCGGGATTCAGAAGGCCGCGCTCGTCACGCACATCCGGCGGACCTACTACAGCGACCAAGGGCGGCCGGTCGAGACGGCGGACATCATCGTGCCCGCCGCTCACTGCGAGATCGTCTACGAGATTCCGATCAACCGGTAGCCGCCGCCGTAGCGCCTCTCAGGGCGTGCCCCAGCCGTGCCCCTTCCGTGCCCGTTCGGCCGGGAAACCAAGGGGAACAGGGGTGACCGGCGGGGAGCGGACATGACGACGGCCCCCGACCGTCTTGCCTGGTCAGGGGCCGTAAACCTGCGGTGGGTGTGGGATTTGAACCCACGGTGACTCGCGCCACGACGGTTTTCAAGACCGTTCCCTTAGGCCGCTCGGGCAACCCACCCCGCGCCCGCCGTGATCGGCGGCGCGGGGTCAAGAGTAACGGGTTTCGCGGGGGCCGGTGGGGTCAGCTGTCGCCGACTCGGGAGGCCAGGGTGAGGTCGACCGTGTGTTCCTTGCCGTCCCGTTCGTAGGTGATGCGGACCTTGTCGCCCGGCTTGTGGGTCCAGATCTCGCCGATCAGGGTGGGGCCGCTGTCGATCACGCGGTCGTCGAGCTTGGTGATGACGTCGCCGGGTTCGAGGCCCGCCTTGTCCGCCGGGCCGCCCGGCTCGATCGCCTCGGAGCCGCCGGCGCCCTGGTCGGTGATCTTGGCGCCGTTCGTGGACTCCTCCAGCGAGACGGACGCGCCGATCTTGGCGTACACCGGCTTGCCCGTCTTGATCAGCTCCTGCGCGACGTACTTGGCCTGGTTGATCGGGATGGCGAAGCCGAGGCCGATCGAGCCGGCCTGGCCGGTGCCGAAGCCGCCGTTGCTGGTGGACTGGATCGCGGAGTTGATCCCGATGACGTTGCCCTGCGCGTCCAGCAGCGGGCCGCCGGAGTTGCCCGGGTTGATCGACGCGTCGGTCTGCAGCGCGCTCATGTAGGACGCCTGGCTGCCCGTGCCGTCGCTGGAGGCGACCGGGCGGTTCTTGGCGCTGATGATGCCCGTCGTGACCGTGTTCGACAGGCCGAAGGGCGCGCCGATCGCGATCGTCGAGTCGCCGACGGCGACCTTGTCGGAGTTGCCGAGGGTGAGCGGCTTCAGGCCCGACGGCGCGTTCTTGAGCTTGATGACGGCGACGTCGTAGCCCTGGGCGTTGCCGACGACCTCGGCGTCGTACTTCTTGCCGTTCGGGAAGGTCGCCGACAGCGTGCCGCCGTCGACGGCCTCCGCCACCACGTGGTTGTTGGTGACGATGTGGCCCTGGGTGTCGAAGACGAAGCCCGTGCCGGTGCCGCCCTCGCCGCTGTTGCTCTCGGCCTCGATGGTGACCGTGCTCGGCAGGGCCCTGGCGGACACCGCGGCGACCGTGCCCGGGTCACGCTTGAGGTCGCCGCCGCTCTGCGCTGCGGAGACCGTCGTGGAGCCCGCCTCGTCGTTGTTCTTGGCCAGCGTGTAGCCGAGGCCGCCGCCCAGGCCGCCCGCGACCAGCGCCGCGATCAGGACCGCCGCGAGCAGGCCGCCGCGCCCGCGGCCGGCCTTGGGGGCGGGCTGCTGGTACGAGGCTCCCCAGCCACCGGGACCACTGGGCCCCCCGGGACCACCGGGACCGCCGGGGCCCTGGCCACCATGGCCGTAAGGGCCCTGGCCGCCATGTCCACCCTGACCGCCATGTCCACCTTGCCCACTCTGACCGCCGTCGCCGTAGGGGGCGCCGGGCGGCGGGGGCGGCGGCCAGGAGGCGTTGGGCGCCGCGTCCGGGCCTGCGTTCTCCGCGCTGTGCGAACCCGTCGGCTCCGGCGTGCCCGCCGAGGCGTACGCGGGCGCGGGACCGCCGGTCTGCGCCCCCTGCTGTTCCCGCGCGCCGGGGTGGTGCGCGGGTACCGGCGGGACGGGGGTCGTGGGCGTGTCGCCGGCGCGGGCCGCCGCCTGCGGGGAGGCTGCGGGAGCGTCCACCGGCACGGGAGGTGCAGACGGGGCCGGGGGTACCGCGTTGCCCTCGTTCTCGGTGCTCACAGCTTCTCTCCTCGATCCACGGCTGTTCTTCTCGGTCGCACTCGGCCACGCCCGCTCGCGCTGGTCGACGGTCCGGTGCGGTCAGCTGCGCATGTCTTTTTGTATGCGGTCAGCTTTTCCCACGGGCCGTCAGAGCACCATAAGCGGTGGCTGTGGGTCCGCGACCATTCTTTATATAGGTCATGTCAGACCAAAAGGACGCAAGACCGGCGGCTCCGTCTGCACGTCTACCCCCGGGCGGTGGCACCATGACGCGGTGACCCACGCACGACAGCACCGGATCCAGGTCGTCGCCCACCGCGGGGCCTCGGAAGACGCCCCCGAACACACCCTGGCCGCGTACACGAAGGCCATCGAGGACGGTGCGGACGCCCTCGAGTGCGACGTGCGGCTGACCGCGGACGGCCACCTCGTCTGTGTCCACGACCGCCGCGTCAACCGCACGTCGAACGGCCGCGGCGCCGTCTCCGCGCTGGAGCTCGACGATCTCGCCGCCCTGGACTTCGGCTCCTGGAAGAACCGGGACGCCTTCCGGGGCCGCGACGAGGAACCCGACTGGGAGCACCGCCCCGAGGACCGGGAGGCGACCTCCGTGCTCACCCTGGAGCGGCTGCTCGAACTCGTCGCCGACGCCGGGCGCCGCGTGGAACTCGCCGTGGAGACCAAGCACCCCACGCGCTGGGCGGGCCAGGTCGAGGAGCGGCTGCTGCACCTGCTGAAGCGGTTCGGGCTGGACGCGCCCGCCACGGCCGACGAGTCGCCGGTGCGGATCATGAGCTTTTCGGCCAGATCGCTGCACCGTGTGCGTGCCGCCTCGCCGACCCTGCCGACCGTCTACCTCATGCAGTTCGTCTCGCCCCGGCTGCGCGACGGACGGCTGCCCGTGGGCGTCGGCATCGCGGGTCCGTCGATCCGGATCGTGCGCAACCACCCGACGTACGTGCGACGCCTGAAGCAGGCGGGGCATCAGGTGCACGTGTGGACGGTGAACGACCCCGAGGACGTGGACGTGTGTGTCGCGCTCGGCGTCGACGCCATCATCACCAACCGCCCGCGCGCGGTGCTGGACCGGCTCGGCCGCTGAGCCCGACGCACGCGCGTGCACCCCACCGGACCGGTTCATCCGCTGAACCCCGGCACACCCGCGCGCACCCCCACCTGTCCAGCTCCCGCCGCTGGATCCCCGGCGCACCCGCGCACCCCAACCGGACCGGCTCAGGCCGCTGAGCCCTGGTACCCTCGCGCGCACTGCACCCGGACCGTCGAATTCCAGCCATTCGGTTACGTGGAGTACTCCGGCGCATTCGCCGCGTGTTCGAACGTCCCGAATGCGTCACCGCAGGACGATCGGCCGGTTTCCGGCGCAGATCAAGAGGGCATTCACACCGTGGCGTGGGGCGAAGGAGGTCTCGGGGGTGGCGTTGGTGGTGGCACAGGAGGTGCCCACGTCGTCGAGCATGGCCGTACCCCATGGCCCTGCGGGCGTGGGCGAAGCAAGGCACCGGATGCGTGAGCAGTTGCGCGGCGGTGGCGTGGCGGAATCGGTCATCGACGACGCCGTTCTGGTCCTTTCCGAACTTTTGAGCAACGCGTGCAAACACGGCAGGCCACTGGGCGGAGCCCTGGCCGGTGACGGCGACGTCCGGGCCGCGTGGCGCGTCGACGCGAGCGGCCGGCTCGTCGTGGAGGTCACGGACGGGGGCGGTCCGACCCGCCCGGCCCCGGCCACGCCCTCGATCACCGCGCACGGCGGCCGCGGGCTGAACATCATCACCACGCTGGCCGACGACTGGGGCGTACGGGACGGCGCGCGGGGCGAGGTGACGGTGTGGGTGGTCGTGCCCGGCGACGTCCGCGACCCGGACCCGGGCCGCCGCCGTGACGACTTCACCGCGCGCGTGGCGGCCCCCGCGGTGCCGGAGATACCGGGCCTGGATCTCGCGGACGCGTTCGACGACCTGGACTGACCGGTTCCGGTCCGCGGATCGCCCGCGACGACACGGCCGGGGGTGACAATGGGGCCGCTCCGTCCGGCGCGTCGTCCACAGCAGTCCCGTGGGATGAGCCGTCCGTTGTCCGCAGCAGTCCCGTTGTCCACAGGGCCCGACGGGCATGGCGCGAACGGCTAGGCTCCCGACGTACGAGACGAGCCGTAATCGGGAGACACCCAAGATGGCCAAGAAGCGACCCCAGACGAAGGGCAAGCGCCCGCAGTTCAGCGACGGGGAGGTCCCGGTTGTCGGCGCCCGTGAACCCTGCCCGTGCGGCAGTGGCCGCCGTTACAAGGCCTGCCACGGCCGGGCCGCCGCGCACGCGGTGACCGAGCTGGTGCAGCGGCCGTTCGAAGGCCTGCCCGGCGAGTGCGACTGGGTCGCGCTGCGCGAGCTGGTGCCGGCCGCCACGGTCGAGCTGCCCCTGAAGGACGGCCTGCCCGAGGGCGTCCCGTCGGTCACGCTGGCCACGGTGCTGCCGATGGCCTGGCCGGCGCTGCGCCGCGACGACGGCTCGGTGCTGCTCGGCCTGCAGAACGACACGGCGTCGGGCGACATCAGCCGCGACCTCGCCGACACCCTCCGGCGCGCGCTGGAGGCGCAGCCGGGCACGCCCGTGCAGGGCCGCCGCGCCCCGGCCGACGGTCCGCGGCTCCAGGACGTGCTCGACCCGGAGGGCGCCTTCGAGCCAGTCGTGCACGAGGGCTTCGAGTTCTGGGTCCCCGACTCGGAGAACGCGACGCCGGAGGTGACCGCCTCCCTGGAGCGGGCCAACGCCGCGGCCATCCCGACCGTCCGGCTGCGGGGCGTCGACGCGGCGTACTGGTGCGAGACGCCGGACAAGAACCATCTGCGCTGGGTGATGCCGCACCCGGAGGAGCAGCTTCTGGACGCGCTCGCGCGGCTGCACGCGGCGGGCGCGTCGAGCCTGGGCGAGGGCACACGCCTGGTGGGCTCCTTCCGCGCCCACGGGCTCACGGTGCCGGTGTGGGACCTGCCGACCGGGATGACGGCGCAGGACGTGGAGAAGCCGGCCGCCCAGTTCGCCGAGCGTCTCGACGTCGCACTGGCCGCCGACACGCCGCTGACCCCGGACGAGCGCCGCGCGCGTGGTGGCCTCACCAACCGGCAGGTCACGCTCAGCTGACGCCACGCCGCGCCGACGGCGACAGCGGTGACTCCGGTCACAACTCCCAGTGGAGACACGCTAGTCGGTGACTGGAAAGGCTGAGATCGAATTTGCGAACCGGCGATCTCTTGTTACCGTTCCAGTAGCCCGGTTGCTGGTGCATCCCCCGTCGCCAGCAACCGGGTCCTTTCATGCGCGCGATCCCTGCGCGCTGTGCCTCACGGATGGCGTCCGGCTCTCAACTTCCCGGCGGCGCAGGTCAGTTGCTCCCGGTCCGCAGCAGCAGCGGCCCGCTCCCGCCGGGTGCCGCGAACTCCGCGACCGCCGTGTGGGCGGCCAGTGCGGCGCGGGCCGGTCCCCTGGGTGTCTCGCACATCGCCGGAGCGTCCTCGGCGCCGACGGCGCAGTGCATCCGGACGGTACGGCCGCCCGGCCCCATGAGGCTCAGGACGGCCGTCAGGGCGTCCCCGGTGGCGTTGCGGTAGTAGGTGCGCGCCCAGATGTCGGCGCCCTGGGCCAGGACACAGGTCTGCGCCTCGACACCGCCGGGGGAGGTCAGGTCGGGCCCGCAGCGCACGGCGGTGCCGCCACCGAGGCCCAGCGCCCCTGATCCGGCCGGCTCCGGCGACTCGCCCGGCCCGGCCGGCGCCTGCGGCCTCGCGGGGCCGCCGACGGGCTCCTTGCCGTCCCTCCCAGGGCTGTCGACCGGCGCCTCGCCGTCGTCCGGCACCGCCCCCGGACGTACGGCGTCACCGGGCGCGGGGACCACGGGCGTGCCTAGCCGCTCGTCTCCCCCAGCTCCCGGCGACGACGCCACCGCCGGCGGCCGGTCCCGTACGGATCCCGCCGACGCCACCGCGAGCGGCAGGAGGGCCGCGCACGCGACGGAGGCCACGAGGGCGAGCAGGTGGGCGCGGTGCGCGCCGGGGCCGCCGCGGGGCGGCCCCGGCGCGCCGTACTCACCGGATTGACGCAGCATGCACGGAAGTTAACGCGCCGTACCGCGCGCCCGTTCCGTCCGCGTCCGACACCCTTACAACTCGGGTGCGCTCACACCCGTACGAGTGAGGGCCTCGACCACGGCGTCCACCACGGCCTCCACGTCGGGCACCCACGGCGAGGACGAGCCGGGCAGCGGCGCGCGCTCCCAGGTGACGGCGCCCTGGCCGGTCTCGGACGGGGGCAGCGTGATGTAGCCGCCCTCGCCGTGGAAGCGGAGGGAGCCGGGCACGAAGTCCTTGGCGTACAGCAGTTCGCCCAGCTGCTCCATGGAGTACGGCTTGACCAGGATCGACCAGCGGGCGGGCGAAGCGACGACGGGGCCGAGCCGGATGCCGAGCCGGTCGAGCGCCTCCAGCGCGCGGGCGGCGGGCAGGGCGGGCAGCGACACCGCGCACGGCGCCCGGCCGCCGGTGGCCAGGACGATCGGCGCGGCCGGCCGGTTGGCCCACCACCAGCGCACCATGCGCTCGTCGGTGGTGGCCGCGAGGAGGCCGGGGTCGAAGGGATGCGCACCCGGCACCGTGCACTCCGGGTCGGGGCAGCTGCAGCGGGACCGCCCTCGCGGGTCCGCCGCCACGCCCGGGAGGACGGGCCACTGCCATTCCGTGGCGAAAGTCAGGGCCGCGCCGATCAACTCAGGCCGCCCGTTGTTGCGCCGGGGCAGGAGCCTGCGTCGCCTTCCGAGGATCTCGCGCATGAGCGCTCGTTCCTTTCCGTTGCACGCCTGGCAACACCGTGGGTCCACATCACGTCATGTGTCGATCACTTCACTGTGCGTACCTGTTGGCGCATCACACCCCTGTCGTGGACAAGGGGAACCCCTATGGGCCGTGCGTCGGCTGCGTCCGCGGCAGCCTCGCCCGTACCGCGTGTGCCGGAAGTACGGGCGTGGCGTGGGGTGGCGAAGTCTGGCGTTTGCCGTCGCGCGTGTTTCTCTCCGCCTCCGCCACGGGAGGATGGGGCACGGTCGTCGGTGGATAGGACGCCCGGGTCGGTCACCAGGTTCCCGGTGGCAGTCAACCACCCCTGGTCTTCTCCGAGTACGTACCCATCACGACCGCTGTGACGCTCCGTCGAGCAAGGCCAGTCGACCGCAATAAGCCGTTCACTGGGTCAGTTTTAAGCCAACTTCTCCTTTACGCAAGAGATCGGGAAGGACTCGTCCGAAGTCCCACGGACACCAGGAATCCCAGCAGGACAATGCTGGACATCTCCTCTCAAGTGCGTGTACATGTGGAGACACTGCAGCGGCGCAGAATGACATGGGGGTTTGCGATGCCTTTGAGCAGAACGCACCGGTCGGAAGGCCGGATGCCATGAACGCCCCTCACCCGTCGAAAGTGGCCGGAATCGATTCAACGGTCCCGGCACCCGCACACACTGTCGCGTCCCCCGCCGCACCCGGTACCACCCCAGTCCCCCCGCCGCACACCGCGAACGCCCCCGGCACGGCGCTCCAGGACCGCCTCGCCGGCTGGGTCTCGGACCTCACGACCCTGCACGAACTCACCGAGCGCCTGGCCCGCACCGGCTCTCTCGGCGCCGCGCTCCAGGAACTGCTGAACGCCGGAGCCGCCCTGGTCGGCGCCCGGCGCGGACTCGTCGTACTGGAGCCCCTCGACGGCCTCGGGCCCGACACCACCGTCGGTCTCGGGCTCGGCCAGGCCGACCTCGGTCACCTGGAGACCGTGCCGCGCAGCGCCCTGTCGATCGGCAGGATCCTCGACGGGCTGCCCGGCGGCGACGGCGAGATCGCCCAGCCCGACCTGCTGGCCGACAAGGCGCTCGATCCCCGGCACCGCGAGGTCGCCGCGCGCCTCGGCTACGCCGCGAGCTACGCGCTCCCCCTGACCGGCGAGGACACCGGCCGCATCGGCGCCGCCGTGTGGCTGTACGACGAGCCCGCCGAGCCGGACGCGCACCGCCGTCACCTGGTGGGCCTGTACGCCCGATACGCCGCCGAGCACCTGGCGCGTCTCGTCGAGGTCGAGCGCACGCGCGCGTGCCTGGCGACGATGGCGGAGGAGCTGCTCCCCTCCCGGCTGCCCCGCGTCGCGGGAGTGCAGCTCGCCGCCCGGCACCGCACCGGTCCGCGCGGCGGCGGCGACTGGTACGACGCGCTGCCGCTGCCGGACGCCGCGCTCGGTCTCGCCGTCGGTTCCGTGACCGGGTCCGGCCCGAGCGCCGTGGCGGCGATGGGGCGGCTGCGGGCGTCGCTGCGGGCCTACGCCGTGATGGAGGGCGAGGACCCGGTGGCCGTCCTGTCCGACCTGGAGCTGCTGCTGCGGCTGACCGAGCCGGCCCGTGCCGCCACCGCCCTGTTCGGCTACTGCGAACCCGCGCTGCGCAAGATCACCGTGGCCGGTGCCGGGCACAGCCCACCGCTGCTGGTCGGCGAGCGGCGCACCGAGTTCGTGGAGACGTCCGTGTCCGCGCCGCTCGGCATGCTCGCCTGCTGGGAGGCGCCCAGCGTGGAGATCCAGGCGGAGCCGGGAGAGACGGTTCTGCTGTACACCGACGGGCTGCTGCACCGCACGGGTGACACGGCCGACCGCGCCTTCGCCCGGCTGCACGCGGCGGCGGCCAACGCCCCCAAGGGCATCCGCCACGACCCCGGCGCCCTCGCGGACCACGTGCTGCGGACGATGCTCCCGGACGGGCTCGACACGGCCGACAGCGAGGAGGACGTGGTGCTGCTGGGGGTGCGCTTCGAGTAGGCGGGCGTACGGTTCCGGTGCCCGGCGGGACATCACGGTGTCCGCAGGGGATTCGGGCGTCCGCACGTGAGGTTTCCGCGGTCGCCGCGCGGGTGCGCCCGTCATGCCGGCGTTCGCGGGAACTTCCGGGCACCTCGGCGGCGGGTGCCGGTACCGGGTTCTTCGGCCCCGGAACCCCCGCCTTACGACCGTACGATGGGGGACGGTCCAGTGCCGTATCCAAGGAGGATGACCGTGGCGGAGGAGCTTCCGGAGACCCCGGAGACTGCCGAAGAAGAGCCGATCAAGCAGCGCAAGAACGGCCTGTACCCGGGCGTGTCCGACGAGCTGGCCGAGAACATGAGGAGCGGCTGGGCCGACACCGAGTTGCGCGACCTGGAGCCGGTCCCCCAGGCCGCCCGGACCGCCGCCCGTCGCGCCGCGCTGTCCGCCCGCTTCCCCGGGGAGCGCCTCGTCGTCCCGGCGGGCAACCTGAAGACCCGCTCGAACGACACCGAGTACCCCTTCCGCGCCTCCGTCGAGTACGCGTACCTCACCGGCAACCAGACCGAGGACGGCGTCCTCGTCATGGAGCCCGTCGGCGACGGGCACCGCGCCACGATCCACCTGCTGCCGCGCTCCAACCGTGAGAACGGCGAGTTCTGGCTGGACGGCCAGGGCGAGCTGTGGGCCGGCCGCCGCCACTCCCTCACCGAGGCCGAGAAGCTGTACGGCATCCCCGCCTCCGACGTGCGCGAACTCGCCGGCACGCTGCGCGAGGCCACCGGGCCGGTGCGCGTCGTGCGCGGCTACGACGCCGGCATCGAGGCCGCCCTGACCGACAAGGTCACCGCCGAGCGCGACGAGGAGCTGCGGGTCTTCCTCTCCGAGATGCGGCTCGTCAAGGACGACTTCGAGATCGGCGAGCTGCAGAAGGCCGTCGACTCCACCGTGCGCGGCTTCGAGGACGTCGTGAAGGTCCTCGACAAGGCGCAGGCCACCAGTGAGCGCTACATCGAGGGCACGTTCTTCCTCCGCGCGCGCGTGGAGGGCAACGACGTCGGCTACGGCACCATCGCCGCCGCCGGCCCGCACGCCTGCACGCTGCACTGGGTGCGCAACGACGGCCCGGTCCGCCCCGGCGACCTGCTGCTGCTCGACGCGGGCGTGGAGACGCACACGTACTACACGGCCGACGTCACGCGCACGCTGCCGATCAGCGGCCGGTACACCGAGATCCAGAAGAAGGTCTACGACGCGGTGTACGAGGCCCAGGAGGCCGGGATCGCGGCGGTGCGGCCGGGGGCCAAGTACCGGGACTTCCACGACGCGGCGCAGCGGGTGCTGACCGAGAGGCTCGTCGAGTGGGGCCTCGTGGAGGGGCCGGTCGAGCGGGTGCTGGAGCTGGGGCTCCAGCGGCGCTGGACGCTGCACGGCACGGGTCACATGCTCGGCATGGACGTCCACGACTGCGCCGCCGCGCGGACCGAGACGTACGTCGCGGGGACGCTGGAGCCGGGCATGGTGCTGACGGTCGAGCCGGGGCTGTACTTCCAGGCCGACGACCTGACCGTGCCGGAGGAGTACCGGGGGATCGGCGTGCGCATCGAGGACGACATCCTGGTGACGGAGGACGGCAACCGCAACCTCAGCGCCGCGCTGCCCCGCCGGTCGGACGAGGTCGAGAGCTGGATGGCCGCGCTGAAGGGCTGACGGCCGCGGCGGCCGGGGCGGACCCGCACGTCGAGCCCCGGCGGGGCGGTCGGCCGCGTCACGCCGGCGGGGTCACACGGCGACCAGCGGGGTGTCCTTCTTCCACTTCAGGATCTTGTCGAAGCTCACCACCGCGCCGTCCCGGCCCGGCTTGTTGCCGATGTGGACGTGGTCGGTGAGTTCCTCGATGAGGCACAGGCCCCGGCCGTGCTCGGCGTCCGCGCGGGGCAGCCGGGCCGGTTCCCTCGCCGGGGACGGGTCGTGGGCGAAGCCCGGTCCCGCGTCGGTGACCTCGATGCGGCACCGCTCGCCGTCGAGATAGGCGGTCACGCGGTAGGCCTCCGACACCGCGCCGCGCCCGCCGTCGCCGCCGTGCTCCACGGCGTTCGCGCAGGCCTCGGTGAGGGCGACGGAGAGGTCGTAGGAGATGTCGGGGTCGACGCCCGCGGTCTCCATGGTGCCGAGCAGCAAGCGGCGGGCCAGCGGCACGCTCGCGGCTTCACGCCGAAGATGGAGTGACCACCAGATGCTCATGCTCCAGCCTCCTGGCCGCGCCTCGACATACCGTTACGTATTGCCCCGAGTACTGTCCGGTAAGCACGAAGTTGACGTGACTCCGCCCATACGGGGGATGTTCCGAGGGTGACGAACGGTGTATGCAGGCGGCTTTCACCCCGGAAGGATCTTCTTCCGGTACGTGATCCCGTCATCCTGCGGACCTGGCGTACCGCGCCCGCCCGGCCGGTGCGATGATGGGCCCGCCATGACTGCCCCCCACCAGTGCACGCGCCCCGGACACGGTCTCCGGGTACTGAGGGCCGCGATGTTCGCCGCGGTCTGCGTCGTGCTGGCCGCGGCCGGGCACGCACTGGCCTCGCTCGCCGTGATCCCGCTGTGGACGCTCGGCGTGGGATTCCTCGGGGCGGCCGTGCTCGCCGTGCCGCTGACCGGACGCGAGCGCTCGCTGCCGGGCATCGTGGCGCTGCTCGCGGTCGGGCAGACCGCGCTGCACACGCTGTTCGGGCTGGGGCAGCACACGTCGGCCGCCGCCTCCGGCGCGGGCTCCTCGGCCGCGCTGTCCGACGCCGCGCTCACCGAGCACGCCGCCCGGTTCGTGTGCGGGACCACGGCCGCGGCACTCGGTCCCGCCGAGGCGCGGCGCATCCTGACCGACGCACGCGTCCACCCGGACCTCACCGGGCAGGCCGTCGCCGCGCACCACCCGGCCGACGCCCTGTCCACCGCCGCGGGCTCCTCGGCCGCGCTGCTGCCGTCCCTGTCGATGCTGCTCGGCCACGTCCTCGCGGCCGTCGTCGCGGGCTGGCTGCTGCGCCGCGGGGACCTCGCCCTGCTGCGGCTGACGGAGATACCCGCGCTGGCGGCGCACACCGTCGCCGACGGCGCCCTCGTCCGCTCCCTGCGCGGGGCACTGGCGCTCACCCGCGCCCTCTGCGCCGGTCTGCCGGGCGCGCCCCGGACGGGACCGGCCCTGCCGGGCACCGCGCTGCTCGCGCCTCCTGAACTGCGTACCACCGCACTCCAGCACACCGTCGTCCGGCGCGGCCCGCCCGCCGGCGTCTTCGCGCTCGCCGCCTGACACGACGCGACCGCCGCTCCGCACTGTGCCGGAGGGGGCCGCCGTCGTGCGGCACGCGCGCGTGCGTCCGATGCCCCGAGCCGTGCCTCTTCCGGGTTTGTCCGGTGGGTGCCCGGGGCGGCCGGTCGTCGCGTGCGACCCCTCTCGTCACCGTCATCGTGACCGTCATCGCGACCGTCACCGGGACGCACGGGGATCCTCCCGTGCCCCACCGACTCACTCGAAGCGGAGTGCTCCTTTCATGAAGGCTTCCCGTATCGCTGCCGTCGGCGCCCTCGCCGGCACCGCCGTGCTCGCCCTGTCCGGCCCCGCGCTCGCGCACGTCAGCGTGCAGCCGGAGGGCGAGGCCGCCAAGGGCGGCTACGCGGTGGTGAACTTCAAGGTTCCCAACGAGCGCGACAACGCCTCCACCACCAAGCTCGAGGTCACCTTCCCCACCGACCACCCGCTGGCGTCCGTGATGCCGCAGGCCGTCGACGGATGGAAGATCGAGGTCACCAGGTCGAAGCTGGACAAGCCCCTCGAACTGCACGGCAGGAAGATCACCGAGGCCGTCAGCAAGGTCACCTGGACCGCCGACGGCAAGGGCGTCCAGCCGGGCTACTTCCAGAAGTTCCCGGTGAACATCGGCGCCCTGCCCGAGGACGCCGACGAACTCGTCTTCAAGGCCCTCCAGACGTACTCCAGCAAGGAAGTCGTCCGCTGGATCGAGGTCCCGCAGGAGGGTCAGGAGGAGCCCGAGCACCCGGCGCCGGTGCTGGAGCTGTCCGACGCCGAGGAGGACGGCCACAGCGACGACGCGTCCGCCGAGGAGACGTCCGACGACGCCGCGGACACCGAGAAGGCCGGCGACGTCGAGAACGCCGCGGCCTCCGACGACGCGGGCGACGGCACCGACACCACCGCCCGGGTCCTCGGCATCGCCGGAATCGTCCTCGGCGCGGCCGGTGTGGCCTACGGCGTGTTCGCCGGCCGTCGGCGCACCACCGTCTGACGCACATCTCTCCCGGACGCACCGGGGCCGGCGGCGGACTCCACGAGCCGTGCGACCCCGGTGCGCTCCGGAGCACTCACATCTGGGACATTTTTCTATGCGCAAGAAGACGTTCGCCGCGGCCGCGCTGCTCGCCGCCGCCTCCCTGACGCTCTCCGCCTGCGGCAGCGGCGGCGACACCGGCAAGCCCGTCACCGCGGTCTCCGAGGAGGCCGGCTCCGACAAGGCCGCCACCGTCCTCGACAAGCCGTTCGAGAAGCCCGACCTGGTGCTCACCGACACCAAGGGCGAGAAGTACGACCTGCGCTCGGCCACCGCGGGCAGGCCGACGCTGATCTACTTCGGCTACACGCACTGCCCCGACGTGTGCCCGCTGACGATGAACAACATCGCCGTCGCCAAGAAGCAGCTGCCCGAGGCCGAGCAGGACAAGCTGCGCGTCGTGTTCGTCACCACCGACCCCGAGCGCGACACCCCGGCCGAACTCGGCACGTGGCTCAAGGGCATCGACGCCGACTTCATCGGCCTGACCGGCGAGTTCGACACCATCCAGGCCGGCGCCCGCACCGTCGGCATCTCCATCGACCCGCCGCACAAGGACAAGAACGGCAAGGTCGTCTCGATGCACGGCACCCAGGTCATCGCGTTCTCACCGAAGACCGACGGCGGCTACGTGCTCTACGGCGAGGACACCGGCCCCGACGACTACACCAAGGACCTGCCCAAGATCATCAAGGGCGAGAAGCCGTGAGTCGGCTCGGCCCGCTCGTCGTGGGACTCGCCGGGGCGCTCACCCTGGCGGGCTGCGGCCCGGACCCGTCCGCGTCGTCGTCGACGTCGGCCGGTTCCGCGCCCGACCTCGCGGTCGGCTCCGCCTACATGCCGCAGCCGGTCTCCGACACCGTGGCGGCCGGTTTCCTCACCGTCACCAACGAGGGCGGCAGCGCCGACGAACTGACCTCCGTCTCCAGCGACGCGGCGGGCCGGGTCACCGTGCACGAGACCGTCGACGGAGCCATGCGGGAAGCCGACCGTCTGAAGATCCCGGCCCGCGGCAGGCTCGTGCTGGGCAGCGGCGGCAACCACCTGATGTTCGAGAAGCTGACGCACAGGCCGAAGCAGGGTGAGACGGTCCCCGTCGAGCTGCGCTTCGCCCACTCCGACCCGGTCACGGTCGAGATGCCGGTGAAACCGGCCACCTACCGGCCGACTTCCGGACACTGAGGGAGGGACCACCGTGACACCGACCGACGCCCCCCGCCGCATGCGCATCCTGGTGCTGCTGTTCCTGGCCGTCACCGGCGCGCTGCTGGCCGGCGCCGCACCGGCCTCCGCACACGCCGCGCTGACCGGCAGCGACCCCCGGCAGGGGGCGGTGGTCGACAGGGCCCCGACCCGGATCACGCTCACCTTCTCCGAGGAGGTGGCGGTGTCCGACGGCGCGCTGCGGGTCCTCGACCCCCAGGGCAAGCGCGTCGACAGCGGCACCCCGGCGGGCGTCAGCGGCACGACGTACGCCGTCGGACTCCACTCCGGGCTGCCCGACGGCACGTACACCGTGACCTACCAGGTGGTGTCCGCGGACAGCCATCCCGTCGCCGGCGCCTACACCTTCTCCGTCGGCGCGCCCTCCGAGACGTCCGTCGCGCTGTCCGGGCAGGCGGCGGGCGGCGGGCTCGTCGGCTTCCTCTACGGGCTCGGGCGGTACGTGTCGTACGGCGGGTTCGTCGTCCTCGCGGGCGGCGCCGCCTTCGTCCTCGCCTGCTGGCCGCGCGGCAGCGGGGTGCGGGCCGTGCAGCGGTTCGTGGTGAGCGGGTGGGTCGCGCTCACCGCCGCGACGCTCGCGCTGCTGCTCCTGCGCGGCTCGTACACCAGCTCCGGGAAGGTCGGTGACGTCTTCGACCTGGAACTCCTCGGGCAGGTGCTCCAGACCAAGACGGGCGCCTCCCTGGTGTCCCGGCTGCTGCTGCTCGCCGCGGCGGCGCTGTTCGTGGCGGTGCTGTTCGGCGCCTACGACAAGCGGGACGACGAGGAGAAGCGGGACCTCACCTTCGGGCTCGCGGTCGGCGGGACCGTCGTCGCCGCCGGACTCGCGGCGACCTGGGCGATGTCGGAGCACGCCTCCAGCGGTCTCCAGCCGGGCATCGCCATGCCGGTCCACGTCGTGCACCTGCTGGCCGTCGCCGCGTGGCTCGGCGGGCTCACGACCCTGCTCGTCGCCCTGCACCGGGCGCCCGCGGACACGCCGGTCACCGCCGCGGCCGTACGGCGCTTCTCGAGCGTCGCCCTCGGCGGTGTCATCACGCTGGTCGTGACCGGCACGTACCAGTCGTGGCGGCAGCTCGGCTCCTGGTCGGCCTTCACCGACACCCGGTACGGACAGCTGCTGCTGGCGAAGCTGGGGCTCGTGGCGGTGCTGGTGGGGGTGGGGTGGGTCTCGCGGCGGTGGACGGGGCGGTTGGTGGGGGCGGCGGACGGGCCCGCCGAGCACGGAGAGCCCGCCGAGCGGGGCGAGCGTGCCGAGGAGGGCGTTCCCGCTGCTCGGAGCGGGCAGGCCGAGGACGCGTCCGGTGCCGTGCCTCCGGAGGCGGCACGCACGCGTACCGGCGTACGCACCACGGCCGGCGCCTCGGAGCAGGCCGAGCCGGCCGAACAGACCGAGCACGCGGAACGGGCCGGCCAGGACGAGCACGCCGAGCCGGCCGGACAGAACCCGCCGGCCGGACAGGCCGACGCCCCCCAGCGCGCCCAGCAGCTCGCCCGGCAGCGGGCCGTCATGGCCGCCGCCCGGCGCAAGCGGCTGCGGGACGCCGACCCCAACCGCTTCGGGCTGCGCCGCTCCGTGCTCGCCGAGGCCGGTGTCGCGGTCGTCGTCCTCGCCGTCACCACCGTGCTGACGCAGACCGAGCCCGGACGCACCGAGCAGGACGCCAGGGCGGCCGGTGCCGCGTCCTCCGCCACGCCGTCCGCGCCGTCCGCGCCGTCCGCGCCGTCCGGGACGGTGACCCTGGACATGCCGTTCGACACCGGCGGCAAGGACGGCAAGGGGCTCGTGCGGATCGACCTCACCCCCGCGCGGGTGGGCGTCAACCAGGCGCACGTCTATGTGCAGCGCCCCAACGGCCGCGCCTTCGACATCCCCGAGGTGAAGATCGCCTTCACCCTGGAGTCCAAGGACCTCGGGCCTCTGCCCGTCGTCCCCGACCACATCTCCACCGGACACTGGACGGCGAGCGGAGTGCAGCTCCCCATGGCGGGCGACTGGAAGGTCGACGTGACCGTGCGGACCTCCGACGTCGACCAGGTGACCGTCTCCAAGAACGCGCAGATCGGCTGACGCACCATGCCTGACCAGTCCATTCCGGAAGCCCGCACCCCCGTCGCGGAGACCCGGGGAACGGCGTCCCCCGTGCCCGGCGCGGGCATCTCGCGGCGCCGGCTGCTCGGCACCGCCGGCGCCACCGGGCTCGTGCTCGGCGCGGCGGGCGCCGGTGCGGGGTACGCCGCCCGGCCCGCCGAGGCCACGCCGCTCACCTCGCTCGGCGCCGAGGAGGTGATGTTTCACGGGAAACATCAGCCCGGGATCACCACGCCGATGCAGGCGCACGGCCATCTCGTCGCCTTCGACCTGGCGGGTGGCGCCGGCCGCACGGAGGCCGCCGCGCTGCTGCGCCGCTGGTCGCAGACGGCCCGGCGGCTGATGGCGGGCGAGCCCGCGGCCCACGGCGACACCGATGTGGCCCGCGACGCCGGACCGTCGTCGCTGACGGTCACCTTCGGCTTCGGGCACGGCTTCTTCACGAGGACCGGCCTGGAGAAGCAGCGCCCGGTCGCACTGGACCCGCTGCCGGACTTCTCCTCCGACCGCCTCGACAAGGCCCGCAGCGACGGCGACCTGTGGGTGCAGATCGGCGCGAACGACGCGCTGGTCGCCTTCCACGCGCTGCGCGCGATCCAGAAGGACGCGGGGTCGGCGGCCCGGATGCGCTGGCAGATGAACGGCTTCAACCGGTCGCCGGGCGCCACCTCCCGGCCCATGACGACGCGCAATCTGATGGGCCAGGTCGACGGCACCCGCAATCCGAAGCCGGACGAGCCCGACTTCGACCGGCGGATCTTCGTGCCCGCCTCCGGGGAGCCGTCGTGGATGGCGAACGGCTCCTACGTCGTCGTACGCCGCATCCGCATGCTCCTCGACGACTGGGAGAAACTGCCGGTCAAGGCCCAGGAGGAGGTCATCGGGCGCCGCAAGTCCGACGGGGCGCCGCTGACCGGCGGCGACGAGACGACCGAGATGGACCTGGAGAAGACGGACGCGCAGGGCAGTCCGGTCGTCCCCGTGAACGCCCACGCCCGGATCAGCCGGCCGGACCAGAACGGCGGCGCGGCGATGCTCCGCCGGCCGTTCTCGTACCACGACGGCTTCGACGCGGACGGCGTACCCGACGCGGGGCTGCTGTTCATCTGCTGGCAGGCGGACCCGCTGCGCGGTTTCGTGCCGGTGCAGCGCAAGCTCGACCGGGGCGACGCGCTGTCGCCGTTCGTCCGCCACGAGGCGAGCGGACTGTTCGCGGTGCCGGGTGGTGCGGCGGAGGGCGAGTACGTGGGGCAGCGGCTGCTGGAGGGCTGAGGGCGGCGACACGTACGGGTGAGTGGGCCGCGGCGCGGGACACGGGGAGGTTCACTCGCGCGGGGTTCACGCTGTGAGACTTACGGCCCCTGGGCGACGTGCGGCCATTAGGGTGAGGTCATGCCAGCGAGCTACGCGTATCTCGGTCCCGAGGGCACCTTCACCGAGGTCGCCCTGCGCACCCTCCCGGAGGCGGCCACCCGGGAGCTGATCCCGTACGTGTCCGTGCAGTCCGCGCTGGACGCGGTCCGCGGCGGCGAGGCCGAGGCCGCGTTCGTGCCCATCGAGAACTCCGTCGAGGGCGGCATCACGACGACGCTCGACGAGCTGGTCGCGGGCGCGCCGCTGATGATCTACCGCGAGGTACTGCTGTCGATCACCTTCGCGCTGCTGGTCCGGCCCGGCACGAAACTGTCGGACATCAAGACGGTCACCGCCCATCCGGCCGCGCAGCCGCAGGTCCGCAACTGGCTCAAGACCCACCTCCCGGACGTGGTCTGGGAGTCCGCCGCCTCCAACGCGGACGGCGCCCGCCTGGTGCAGGAGGGCCGCTACGACGCCGCCTTCGCCGGTGAGTTCGCCGCCGCCCGGTACGGCCTGGAGGCCCTGGTGACGGAGATCCACGACGCGGAGAACGCGCAGACGCGGTTCGTGCTCGTGGGGCGCCCGGCCCGGCCCGCCGCACCGACCGGCGCCGACAAGACGTCCGTCGTGATCTGGCAGCGCGACGACCACCCCGGCGGGCTGCGCGACCTGCTCGGCGAGTTCGCCACGCGCGGCATCAACCTGATGCTGCTCCAGTCCCGGCCCACCGGCGCCGGCATCGGCAACTACTGCTTCTGCATCGACGCCGAGGGCCACATCTCCGACCGCCGGATGGCCGAGGCCCTGATGGGGCTCAAGCGGATCTGCCTCCAGGTGCGCTACCTGGGCTCGTACCCGCGCGCCGACGTGACCGCCGCCGAGGTGCGCGCTCCGCGGCCGGGCACCTCCGACGAGGAGTTCTCGTCGGCGGCGGACTGGGTGGCGCGGTGCCAGGACGGCCGGTTCTGAGCGGTCGCCGCGTGCGGGACCGGTCGGGGGCAGTCGGGCGCAGTCGGGGCCGCTTGTAGGGTTTCGGCCAGTCCTACCTGCTGATTTTCCTTGTCCACAGAAGTTATCCACAGGTCAGCTTCTCGACCTGGGGACAAGTCGACAGCGCAGCCCCACCCAGTCGACAAATCGGCCTGGATCACCCTACTTCGTCCACAGTCGCCCCCATCACCCTTCGTCCACTCGTTTCCTTCGGTGAATCCTTTGGAGCGACCCATTTCCACCCGTAAGTGAGTGTGAACGGGGTTTGGATCCGGAATTCCCAGTCCTGCGCAGTCCACTCAGAATGATCAGTTCCGGCGTCCACAGATCTTTCGCACAGCCTGTGGATAACTCCGCGGCGCTGTGGACTGCTGTGGACAGAGATCCTGGGGAGCGGCCTCAAGTCCCGGTCTCCACAAGGAAATCCGGTCAACGGTCCACTGCGGGCCTCCCTCGTCCAGGGAGGGAGACGCCGTTTATTGACACGGCGGTCATTTCCCCCACAACAGGACGTATGCCGCAGTTCCGGCACCTTTCGCAATAGTGAGTCGTGGGCGGTCATCCCGCACCGGTAGCCTTGGCTCCGTGATTGACCTTCGCCTGCTCCGTGAGGACCCTGACCGTGTGCGCGCCTCGCAGCGCGCCCGTGGAGAGGACGTCGCGCTCGTCGACTCCCTCCTGTCTGCCGACGAACGGCGCAGGTCGTCCGGCGTCCGCTTCGACGAGCTGCGCGCCGAGCAGAAGGCGCTCGGCAAGCTCATCCCCAAGGCGAGCGGCGACGAGAAGGCCGAGCTGCTGGAGAAGGCGAGCCGGCTCGCCGCCGACGTCAAGGCCGCCGACGCCGAGCGCGAGGCCGCCGACGCCGAGACCCAGGAACTGCTCCTCAAGCTCGGCAACCTCATCCACCCCGACGTCCCGGTGGGCGGCGAGGAGGACTTCGTCACGCTGGAGACGCACGGCACGATCCGCGACTTCGGCGCCGAGGGCTTCGAGCCCAAGGACCACCTGGAGCTCGGCCAGATCCTCGGCGCGATCGACGTCGAGCGCGGCGCCAAGGTCTCCGGCTCCCGCTTCTACTTCCTCACCGGCGTCGGCGCCCTGCTGGAACTCGCCCTGGTCAACGCGGCGCTGGCGCAGGCCACCGCGGCCGGCTTCACGCCGATGCTCACGCCCGCCCTGGTCCGCCCCCAGTCGATGGCCGGCACCGGCTTCCTCGGCCAGGCCGCCCAGGACGTGTACCACCTCGCCGACGACGACCTGTACCTGGTCGGCACGTCCGAGGTGCCGCTCGCCGCGTACCACATGGACGAGATCATCGACGTGGACCGGCTCCCGCTGCGCTACGCCGGCTTCTCGCCCTGCTTCCGCCGCGAGGCCGGCTCGCACGGCAAGGACACGCGCGGCATCTTCCGCGTCCACCAGTTCGACAAGGTCGAGATGTTCTCCTACGTCACGCCCGAGGACTCGCAGGCGGAGCACCAGCGCCTGCTGGAGTGGGAGAAGCAGTGGCTGACGTCGCTGGAGCTGCCGTTCCGCGTCATCGAGCTCGCCTCCGGTGACCTCGGCTCCTCCGCCGCCCGCAAGTTCGACTGCGAGGCGTGGGTCCCGACCCAGGGCAAGTACCGCGAGCTGACCTCGACCTCGGACTGCACCGAGTTCCAGTCCCGCCGCCTGCAGATCCGCTTCCGCGACGGCAAGCAGGTCCGGCCGCTGGCCACGCTCAACGGCACGCTGTGCGCCGTACCGCGCACCATCGTCGCGATCCTCGAGAACCACCAGCAGCCCGACGGTTCCGTGCGCGTGCCCGAGGTGCTGCGTCCCTACCTGGGCGGCCGGGAGGTCCTGGAACCGGTGGCCACGTGACCGAGGCGGCCCCCGCAGCGGCCGGGGCGGCTCCCACCGGGGGCCTGCCGTACCGGCTGATCGCCACCGACCTGGACGGCACGCTGCTGCGCTCCGACCAGTCGGTCTCGCAGCGCACCCGTGAGGCGCTCGCCGCGGCCACCGCGGCGGGCGCCGCCCACATCGTCGTCACCGGCCGCGCCGTCCCCTGGACCCGGCACATCCTGGACGACCTCGGCTACGACGGCCTCGCGGTCTGCGGGCAGGGCGCCCAGGTGTACGACGCCGGCGCGCACCGCCTGCTGACGACGGTGACGCTGGACCGCCAGCTGGCCGGTCTGGCGCTGGCCAAGATCGAGGCGGAGGTCGGCCCGCTGTACCTCGCGGCGAGCCGCGACGGCCTCGACGGCGAGGTCCTGGTCGGGCCCGGCTACGAGGTGCACGGCCCGCTGCCCGCGACCCCGTTCACGGACGCGTCCGACCTCTGGACCGCCCCGCTGAACAAAATCTACGTGCAGCATCCGACCCTGTCGGACGACGAGCTGGCCGACGTGGCCCGTCAGACCGCGGGCGGGTTCGTCACCGTGACGATGGCGGGCGAGGGCATCGTCGAACTGCTCCCCCTCGGCCTGTCCAAGGCGACGGGGCTGTCGCTGGCCGCGCGTCGGCTGAAGCTGAAGGCCGCCGACACGATCGCCTTCGGCGACATGCCCAACGACCTGCCGATGTTCGCCTGGGCGTCGTACGGCGTGGCGATGTCCAACGCCCACGCGGAGCTGAAGGCGGTCGCGGACGAGGTGACGTCCTCGAACGAGGAGGACGGCATCGCGGTGGTGCTGGAGCGGATGCTGGCGGCGTAACTGGCGGCATTCCCGCCGCCGGGGCGGCGCGGGTGGGCGCGGGCGGCGCCTCGCGGCGCCGAGTCGCGCGACTCACCCGCCCCGCCCCGGCGCGGGTCGCCCGCAAGGGGCGACACCGGGGAAGGCGGCCCACGCGGACACGCGCCGCGTGCTCGAAGCGGCCGTCCTGGGAATCCCCCGTTCTTCCCAGCCCCGCGGCGCCGACTCCAACGGCGCCCGGGCACCACCAGTGTGCGCGGGCGCCGATGCGGCTGCCACCGATTAACGGCCGCCGGGTGCGGGCCCTGTCACTCCTCCCCGGCCAGCGTCAGCGTCCGCAGCTTCCGACCGGCGTACCACGTGGCGAGCACGGTGACCGCCGCGAGCAGCACCGTGGCCGTCGGCAGGCCGACGTCCGAGGTCACCAGGTCGCCGCCGGACACCTGCTGGGCCACGGCCAGCGACCACTGCTGGACGCTCAGGGTGCGGGCCCCCGGCACCAGCGAGCCGAACAGCGCCTCCCAGACCAGCGCGTAGACCAGGCCGAACACGACCGCGTGCCGGGACACCGTGCCGAGCAGCAGGAACAGCGCCGCGTACGCGATGGAGGCGACCAGCGCGGCCACGGTGTAGGCGACGGCGATCTGCTGGCCGTTGCCGTTCAGGATCAGGCCGGCGATCAGCGTCGGCACCGCCGAGAACACCATGGTCACGGCGATGGCGACGATCAGCTTGGTGAAGATGATCGTGGGCCGTTTGATCGGCTTGGACAGCAGATAGACCACGGATCCGTCGTCGATCTCGGGACCGATGGCGCCGGTGCCCGCGATGACGCCGATGATCGGCACCATGGTGGCGAGCGCCAGTCCGCCGAGCACGTCCGCCGTCGTCTGGTCGTCGGCGCCGACCAGCGCACGCACGATCAGCGAGATCACGATCAGCAGCAGCGGCAGCGCGCCCAGGATGAGGGCCCGGCGCCGGCCGAGCAGGGCCCGGTAGGTGAGCCGGGCGACTGTGGGGTCGTACATCTCTTGGGCCTCCTACGCCGCGACCAGGTACGAGAAGACGGACTCGAGGGACTCGTCGGACGGCGAGACCGTGAGCAGCCGGATGCCGTGGTCCCTGGCGACCTTCGGCAGCAGGGCGGTGAAGCGGCCGAAGTCGACGGCCTGGATGCGCAGCGCGCCCTCGGCGGTGTCGACCTCGATGCCGGCGGTGGACGGGTCGGCGATCAGCGCGGCGGCGAGGGCACGGTCGTCGCTGGAGCGCACCAGGTAGCGGTGCGGCCGGTCGGTCATCAGGCGGCGGATCTTGCGGAAGTCGCCGCTCGCCGCGTGCCGGCCGGCGACCACGACCTCGATGTGCCAGGCGAGTTGCTCGACCTCTTCGAGGATGTGGGAGGAGAACAGCACCGTGCGGCCCTCGTCGCCCATGCGCCGCAGCAGGTCCATCAGCTGCATGCGCTGACGCGGGTCCATGCCGTTGAACGGCTCGTCGAGCAGCAGCAGCGACGGTTCGTGGACGAGCGCGGAGGCCATCTTCACGCGCTGGCGCATGCCCTTGGAGTACGTGGCGATCTTCCGGTCCTGCGCGTACTCCATCTCGACCGTGGCCAGTGCCCGCTGGGCCGCCTTGGCGCCCAGGCCGTGCAGCTCGGCGTTGGCCAGGACGAATTCGCGGCCGGTGAGGAAGTCGTACATCGCCTCCCGTTCGGGGACGACGCCGATGTGCCGGTAGATCTGCTCGTTGCGCCAGACCTGCTGCCCGTCGAGGGTCACGGTGCCGGTGGAGGGGGCGAGGAAGCCGCCCATCATGTTGATGAGGGTGGACTTGCCGGCGCCGTTGGGGCCGAGGAGGCCGGTGACGCCCGGGCCGATCGTCATCGTGATGTCGTTGACGGCGACCACGTTGCCGAACCAGCGGGAGACGTGATCGAGGGAGAGAGTGGTCACAGTCCCACCTTCTTGTAGCGGCGCACGAGGAGGCCGTAGGCGGCGGCGATCAGGCCGAGGGCGACCACGACGTACACGACGCCCTCGCCCTTGTCCGGGCCGATTCCCCCGGGGAAGGTGGAGCCGGCGCCCAGGAACGCGGACTGCACGCCGTCGATCAGCGTGACCGGTGAGAACAGGCCGATCCAGGTGATGGCCCCGCCGCTGCCCTGCGCGTCCGCGATGGCCTGGAGCGTGGTGACCGCGCCGTAGGAGATGGTCAGGACGGCGATGACGGCGGCGATGCCGAAGCCGCGGCGCGGGGTGACCGAGGCGATGACCAGGCCGATGCCGGCGAACAGCAGTGACAGCAGTGCGACGGACACGAGTCCCTGCGCGAATCCCTTGGTCTGATCGGTGAAGTCGAGTTTGGCCAGCAGCGCGCCCGCGTACAGCACGAGGAGCGGGGCCGCGGTGAGGATGAACATCGCCGAGGCCAGCGCCGCGTACTTCGCCCGTACGTAGTCGGCGGTCTCGATGGGCCGCGAGAAGTACAGCGGTACGGTCTTGAAGCGCAGGTCGCGGGAGACGGACTGGGGTGCCTGCGAGGCGACGTACAGGCTGATGACGGCCTGCATCACGATGGCGTAGCGCGTGTAGTCGACCGGCAGGTCGTTGGCCTTGGTGGCGACCGCGACGGCGACCATGATGGCCGCGGGCACGCACATCACCACGAACAGCAGCATCGGCAGCACCTTGGACTTGACCGAGCGGCCGAGGCCGTAGGCGCCGCGCAGGGACTGC
Organism: Streptomyces sp. NPDC051207; assembly: GCF_040682395.1. NCBI lineage: Bacteria > Bacillati > Actinomycetota > Actinomycetes > Kitasatosporales > Streptomycetaceae > Streptomyces > Streptomyces sp. NPDC051207. The sequence goes on from NZ_JBFBAX010000034.1 coordinate 26,128, forward strand.
GAGTACAGCGAGCGCCGGGCGTAGGCGCGGCCCAGGCGGGGGCCGTCGTAGTTGCGGTAGCCGATGTTGTGGATGCGGGTCTGGTCACCCGCGGGGGCCACCGGTGTGTGCAGGGGCTGCTCAACCGCCATGGCGGACCGCCTCCTTCCGCTGTGCGTCGCTGTCCTGGCCGGCGGTTTCCCGGTCGCCGTGCTGGAAGACCTCGGCGATGTGGTGCCTGCGCTGCTCCATGCGGACCAGGCCGAGGCCGAGGTCGGCGATGACGTCCCGCACCAGGTCGTACGTCTCCTCGCCCTGCGCGGTGAGCAGCAGGACGTGCCCGGCGCCGGGCAGGCCGCTGCCGGCCTGGACGGTCACCCCGCGCGCGTGGAGCGCGTCGCCCACGGCGCGGGTGCCGTCGGGGTGCTCGTCGGTGTCGGTGACCTCGATCGCCAGGGTCGTCGTGGTCTGGGTGAAGTCGGTGGTGGAGCTGGAGCGGAGCAGCTTGCCGCCGTCGACGACGACGACGTGGTCGCAGGTGCGTTCCAGTTCGCCCAGCAGGTGGGAGGTGACCAGGACCGAGATGCCGAAGTCGGTGTGGATGCGGCGGATCAGGCCGAGCATGTCGTCGCGGCCGACCGGGTCGAGGCCGTTGGTCGGCTCGTCGAGGAAGACCAGCTGGGGGTCGTGCACGAGGGCCTGCGCGAGTTTCACGCGCTGCTTCATGCCGGTCGAGTAGCCGCCGATGGGGCGGTACCGCTCCTCGTACAGCCCGACGTGGCGCAGGGTGTCGGCGGTGCGTTCGCGGGCCGCGGTGGGCGGCAGGCCGGACATGCGCGCCATGTGGACGACGAACTCGGTGGCCGAGACGTCGGGCGGCAGGCAGTCGTGCTCCGGCATGTAGCCGACGCGCTCGCGGATGGCGGCGCCCTCGGTGGCGACGTCGAGGCCGAGCACCTCGGCGCGGCCCTCGGTGGCGGGGGACAGACCCAGCAGGATCTTGATCAGTGTGGACTTGCCGGCGCCGTTGGCTCCGACGAGTCCGGTCACACCGGGCCCGACGTCCACGGAGAGCCGGTCAAGCGCGGTCACCCGGGGGAACCGCTTGCTCAGGCTTTCGGTCACGATCACAGTCACGGTGTCGACAGTAGTGACGCGGGCCACGCCGGTCGTCAGACCCCAGAGCCGTCTTCGCGTCACTCTCAGGTATTACGGGGCCCTAGGGGTCCCCTGCGGGGACCGGTCCCTGAGGATTCCCCAGGAGCGACGGGGGGACGGCCGGCCGTTGATCACGGGCCTATTGACGCCGTCTCTAACAACTGCGAGATTCGCCGCAGCCACGCGACGGACACGTACCGCGGGCGACGGCCCTGCCCGGACGGCCGGCGCGGGGGAGCGCGGCGACGGACGGAGGAGGCGTGACGATGCTGACAGGCGCGCGGGAGCGCTGGGTGCGGACCGGCGGGGTCGAGCTGTGCGTCGCCGAACTGGGCGACCCGCGGCGGCCGACGGTCCTGCTGGTGCACGGCTACCCGGACAGCAAGGAGGTCTGGTCCGAGGTCGCCGCCCGTCTCGCCGACCGCTTCCACGTCGTGCTGTACGACGTCCGCGGCCACGGCCGCTCGACGGCTCCGCAGCCGCTCCGCGGCGGTTTCACGCTGGAGAAGCTGACGGACGACTTCCTCGCCGTCGCCGATCTGGTGAGCCCGGACCGCCCGGTGCACCTGGTCGGGCACGACTGGGGCTCGGTGCAGGCCTGGGAGTTCGTCACCGTCGAGCGCACCGAGGGCCGGATCGCGTCGTTCACCTCGATGTCCGGGCCGTCCCTCGACCACTTCGGCCACTGGATCAACAAGCGCCTCACCAGCCCCACCCCGCGCCGGGTCGGTCAGCTCCTCGGCCAGGGCGCCAGGTCCTGGTACGTGTATCTGCTCCAGCTTCCCGTTCTGCCCGAACTGGCCTGGCGCGGCCCGCTCGGCAGGCTGTGGCCGCGCATCCTCGAACGTGCCGAGAAGGTGCCGGCCGGCGACTACCCCACCGCGTCGCTGCGTTCGGACGCGGCACACGGCGCCTGGCTGTACCGCGACAACGTACGGCCCCGGCTGCGCCGCCCCCGCACGGACGCCCACGCGCACGTGCCCGTGCAGCTCATCACGCCTCTGGGCGACGCGTACCTCTCGGAGAAGCTGTACGACGAACTGGAGCAGTGGGTCCCCCGGCTGACCCGGCGCACCCTGCCCGCCGGACACTGGATCCCGCGCACCCGCCCCGAGCAACTGTGCACCTGGATCTCCGACTTCGTGTCCTGCGTCGAGAACGGCCGTACGGAGGTGGCGGCGACGGGTCGGCACGCCGACCGGTTCGGCGGACAGCTCGTCCTGGTCACCGGCGCGGGCAGCGGCATCGGGCGCGCCACGGCGCTCGCGTTCGCCGAGGCGGGCGCGCGCGTGATCGCCGTGGACCGCGACGCGGAATCGGCGGCCCGGACGGCTCAGTTGGCGCTGCGGTCGGGTGCGCCGGGCGCCTGGGCGGAGACCGTCGACGTCTCCGACGCGCAGGCCATGGAGAAGCTCGCCGACAAGGTCGCCGCCGAACACGGCGTGGTGGACGTCCTGGTGAACAACGCCGGCATCGGCTTGTCCGGCTCCTTCTTCGACACCACGCCGGAGGAGTGGCATAAGGTCATCGACGTCAACTTGATGGGCGTGGTCCACGGTTGCCGTCTGTTCGGCAAGCGGATGGCCGAGCGCGGCCAGGGTGGTCACATCGTCAACGTCGCCTCCGCGGCCGCCTATCTGCCCACGCGCGCGCTGCCCGCGTACGGCACGTCCAAGGCGGCCGTGCTGATGCTGAGCGAGTGCCTGCGCGCCGAACTGGCGGGGAAGAACATCGGCGTTACGGCGATCTGCCCCGGTTTCGTCAACACCAACATCACGGCGACAGCGCGCTTCGCGGGCGTCGGCCCCGAGGAGGAGAAGCGGCTGCAGAAACGCGCCGCGCGGCTGTACGGGATGCGCAACTACCCGCCGGAGAAGGTCGCTCGGGCGATCCTCAAGGCCGTGGAACGCAATGACGCGGTCGTGCCGGTGTCGGTGGAGGCGCGGGGAGCGCGGCTGATCTCCCGCCTGTCGCCGGGGTTGTTGCGGTCGATTGCCCGGTTGCGGCCGCCTGTGTGACGGGGATTGCCCTGTCGTCGGCCAACGCCGCTTGCTGAGTCGGGGCGTTGGCGTGCAGGGCGTCAAGGGGTGTTTCGAGCGCGGTACTTGGTGAACTCGGCTTGAGAGGCGGGCAGTTGTCCACAGATTCGCCAATCAGCCTGTGGATAACCGTCGTTGCTTGTGGATCAAACATCCGGAGCAAAATCAATCGCGTGATTCACGTCTCTCCCGGCACCCTGGCGGCATGAACGACAGCACGCCGGACGACAGACGCACCGTGAAGGTCTCGAAGTACCTCTCCAAGCACCTGCGGCACCAGCCGGAGCGGATCGGGCTCACGCTGGACGAGGGCGGCTGGGTCGAGATCGGCGCCCTGATCGCCGCTGCCGCCGCCCACGGGTTCCCGTTCACCCGGGAGGAACTGGACCACGTGGTGGCCACCAACGACAAGCGGCGCTTCGCGGTCGAGGGCACCCGCATCCGCGCCGGCCAGGGCCACAGCGTCGACGTCGAGCTGGGGCTGCCCACGGCCACCCCGCCGCCGTACCTCTACCACGGGACCGTGGCCCGCCACCTGGACGCGATCCGCTCCGAAGGGCTCCGGCCGATGAACCGGCACGACGTGCATCTCTCGCCCGACCGCGAGACCGCGACCCGGGTCGGTGCCCGCCGCGGCCGACCGGTCGTGCTGAGCGTGGACGCCGGCGCCATGCACCGCGACGGGCACGAGTTCCGGGTCAGCGCGAACGGCGTGTGGCTGACCAAGGCCGTGCCGCCGCGGTACCTGCGCTTTCCCGGGTCGCCCTGAGTGCCGTGTGTCGACGTGAAGGGCTGCGTGTCGCCCCTGAGGAGCTGTGTGGGGGCCTTGCGTGACTGTTTCACGTGAAACCCGGCCGTCCGCATACGCTCGGTGCCATGAGTCTGCGTCTGAGCACCGTGATCCTTCCGTACCGCCGCTGGCACGAAGGCGGCCGTTCGGCCTGGACGAGTGCCGAGCACCTGGGCTTCCACACCGCGTACACGTACGACCACCTGTCCTGGCGGAGCTTCCGGGACGGACCATGGTTCGGTGCCCTGCCGACGCTCACCGCCGCCGCGGCCGTCACCGACTCGCTGCGCCTGGGCACGCTGGTGACCTCACCCAACTTCCGGCACCCGGTCACCCTCGCCAAGGAGCTGATCTCCCTCGACGACATCTCCGGCGGCCGGATCACCCTCGGCATCGGGGCCGGCGGCACGGGCTTCGACGCCACCGCGCTCGGCCAGGAGCCCTGGACACCGCGGGAGCGTGCCGACCGGTTCGCCGAGTTCGTCCCGCTGCTCGACCAGCTGCTCACCGAGGACTCGGTGTCCTGCGAGGGCGCCTACTACTCGGCACACGAGGCGCGCACCATCCCCGGCTGCGTGCAGCGCCCCCGGCTGCCGTTCGCGGTGGCCGCGACAGGGCCGCGCGGGCTGAAGCTCACCGCGCGTCACGGGCAGGCGTGGGTCACGACCGGCGACCCCACGCTGTACGAGACCGGCACCCCGGAACAGTCGATCGACGCCCTCCGCCGCCAGACCGAGAGGCTGGCCGACGCCTGTGCGGCCATCGGCCGGGACGTGACCGCGATCGACAAGATCCTGCTCACCGGCTTCACCCCGGACCGGGGCCGCCCGCTGGAGTCCCTGGACGCGTTCGTGGATTTCGCGGGCAGGCACCGGGAACTGGGCTTCACCGAGATCGTGATCCACTGGCCCATCCCCGGCTCCGACTTCGCGGCGGACCAGAAGGTCTTCGAGCAGATCGCCCTGGAAGCGGCGGTGCAGCTCGGCTGACCGGGCGGGCGGTGCTGCCCGCTGGAGGGCCGCGCGTCCTCACATGTGCGGACTCCCGCACGCCCGTGCAGGCATATGCGGGACAATGGCCGGGTGACCTCAGCTACCCGACAGCCCCACATACCCGCCACCGCTGTCCCTCCGCGGCTGATCGCCACGGATCTCGACGGCACGCTGCTGCGCGACGACAAGTCCGTCTCACCGCGCACGGTGGCCGCTCTCGCCGCCGCCGAGAAGGCCGGCATCGAGGTCTTCTTCGTCACCGGCCGCCCCGCCCGCTGGATGGGCGTCGTCAGCGACCACGTGCACGGACACGGCCTGGCGATCTGCGGCAACGGTGCCGCCGTGGTCGACCTGCACGGCGGTCCCGGCGCGCACCGGTTCGTGAAGGTGCGGGAGCTGGCGCGGGAGAACGCGCTGGACGCCGTACGGCTGCTGCGCGACGCGGCGCCCGGCACGGTGTACGCCGTGGAGCAGACGTACGGCTTCCACCAGGAGCCGGACTACCCGAAGCTGCACATCGAGGTCGCGGACGACCTCGCGCCCGCCGAGGAACTCCTCGGGGAATCCGGCCCCGCCGCCCGTGAGCCGGTGCTGAAGATCCTCGCCCACCACCCCTCGCTCGACCCCGACGCCTTCCTCACCCTGGGCCGCCTCGCCATAGGCGACCGGGCCAACGTCACCCGGTCCAGCCCCAGCGCCCTGCTGGAGATCAGCGGGCCCGGCGTCTCCAAGGCCAGCACGCTCGCCCTGTGCTGCGCCGAGCGCGGCATCTCCCACGAGGAGGTCGTGGCCTTCGGCGACATGCCCAACGACATCGAGATGCTCACCTGGGCCGGACAGTCGTACGCCATGGGCAACGCGCACCCGGATGTGATCGCCGCCGCGTCGGGACGCACGGTCGCCAACAACGACGACGGGGTCGCCGTGGTGATCGAGCGGATGCTGGCCGAGTTGCCGTAACGTCACTGCGCCGCGGCGAGGGCGCCGTCCCCGGCCTGCCGTCCCAGCCCATTTCCCCGGCCTGCCCTACCCGGCAGGTCACCCCTGGCCGAGCCGCACCCCCCGTTCGGCCAGCCACGGCTGCGGGTCCAGCGCCGAGCCCGCCTCCGGGGTGACCCGCACCTCGAAGTGCAGATGCGGCCCCGTGGAGTTGCCGGTGGTGCCCGACTGGCCGATCCACTGCCCCGGTGACACCCGCTCCCCCTGGTCGACGGCGACGGAAGCCAGATGCGCGTACTGCGTGTAGTAGCCGCCGGGATGCCGGATCACCGTCTCGATGCCGAAGGGGCCCCCGCAGGACACCCGCACCACCCGGCCCTCGCCCACCGACCGCACCGGCGTCCCGATGGGCACGGCGAAGTCCTGGCCGGTGTGGCGGTTCACCCACCGGCTGCCGCCGCTGCCGAACCCCGCCGACAATTCGTACGCCTCCACGGGCGCGACCCACTTGCTCGTGAACCGTGTCCGGGGCTGGTCCAGCCGCACCGCGCCCCGGCACGCACCCGCCGCGACGGAGGCGTCCGCCTGCCCCTGGAGCTGCCACCGGGCGCGTTCCAGCTTCTGCTCGATGTCCTTCTTCAGGCCGGCGAGCGCGCTGGTGCGTTTCTCCAGGGCCTGCCAGGCCGCGGCGGCCTTCGCCTCGTCGGCGGCGAGCCTGGCCTCGGCACGGCGGCTCTTGCCCACCGCGATGTCCACCGCCAGATTCGCCTGCCACACGGCGTGCTGACCCCGCATCATCTCCTCCGGGCTGTCCGCCAGCACCATCCGCGCCGCCAGCGGAAGCCCGCCGCTGGTGCGGTACTGGGCGCGCGCGATCCGGCCCAGGTCCTCGCGCAGCACCGCGATCTGCCGCCGCTCCCGCTCCAGCAGCCCTTCGAGCCGCTGCGCCTGTGCCCGCTGCGCCTCGGCCTCGCGCCGCCCCGCCTCGTACTGCCGCGTCGCCACCGCCGCGTCCTCGTAGAGCCGCGCCACCTGCGCGCCGGCATGCGTGTCGGAGCCGTCCTCCGCGGCGGCGGTGGGCCCGGCGGCGAGCACGGCGAGCGCGCACAGCAGCGCCGGGACGAGCAGCGGGTGGCGGCAGGACAATCGCATGAGAGCGATCGTGGCCCGCGGCGGCGGGTGCGGCCCTGCTCATGTCGTACGGCTGGCGGAGCACACACCACGGACGGATGACCGGTACCGCCGAACGGCCCTCCCGGTCAGCGCGGCTTTCGGCCCCGGGCCGGGCGTCAGCGGGCCGACGCCAACGGTTCCGTCTCCGCCTCCCGCTCCACCATCGCCCGCAGCGGCCCCGCTGCGGCGGCCAGCTCGGCGAACGTCCCGCGCTGGACCACGCGCCCCTCGTCCAGCACGATCACCTCGTCGACGTCCTCCAGGCCCGCCAGCCGGTGCGTGATGAGTACCGTCGTGCGGTCCTCGGTCGCAGCCAGCAGGTCGGCGGTGAGGGCGTCGGCGGTCGGCAGGTCGAGGTGCTCGGCGGGCTCGTCCAGGACGAGGACGGGGAAGTCGGCGAGCAGGGCCCGGGCCAGCGCCAGCCGCTGCCGCTGCCCTCCGGACAGCCGCGCCCCGTGTTCGCCGACCAGCGTGTCGAGGCCGTCGGGCAGGCTGTCGGCCCACTGGAGGAGCCGGGCGCGGGCGAGCGCGTCGCGCAGTTCCCGTTCGCCGGCGTCCTTGCGGGCCAGGAGCAGGTTCTCGCGCACCGAGCTGTCGAAGAGATGCGCGTCCTGCGCACACAGCCCGACCAGCCGCCGCACGTCGTCGCCGTCCAGGGTGCGCGTGTCGACACCGGCCAGCGTGTACGACCCCTGGTCGGCGTCCAGGAAGCGCAGCAGCACCTGTGCGAGCGTCGTCTTGCCGGACCCGGACGGCCCGACGACCGCGATCCGGCGCCCCTCCTCGAGGGTCAGGTCGAGCCCGGCCAGCGCGTTCCGGTCCTGCCCTGCATGACGGGCGGTCAGGTCCTTGACGACGAGCGGGAAGGGGACGCCGGGCGCCTGCCGGGGGTGTTCCGGCTCCCGTACCGGCGCGGGGGCGTCCAGCACCTCGTACACGCGCTCGGCGCTCCTGCGCACCCGCTGCCGGTACTGGACGGCGAGCGGCATCCCGAGGACGGCCTCGAAGGCGGCAAGGGGGGTCAGGACGACGACGGCCATGAGGACGCCGTCGAGCCGCCCGTCGGCGACCGCCCGGGCGCCGAGGACTGCGGCGGTGGCGACGGTCAGGCCGGAGATCAGCGCGGTGAGCCCGTCGCCGAGTGCGGTGGCGGTCGCGGCGCGGGAGGTGATCCGGGTGAGCGTGCCGTCGGCCCGCCGCACCTGGGCCGCGCGGGTGGGCAGGGCACCGGCGACGGTCAGTTCCGCGGTGCCGGTGAGCAGGTCGGCCACGCGCGTGGCGAGCACCCCCCTGGCGGGGGCGAGCCTGCGCTCCGCGCGCCGGGCGACGGCACCGGTGACCAGCGGCACGCCGGCACCGGCCGCCAGCAGGCCGACGGCGAGGGCGGCACCGGCCTCGGGCAGCAGCCAGGCCGTGAAGGCGACGGAACCGGCGGACACCAGCAGCGCGGCCCCGGCGGGCAGCAGCCACCGCAGCCAGTAGTCCTGCAGCGCGTCCACATCGGTGACGAGCCGCGACAGCAGGTCGCCCCGGCGGGCCCGGCGCAGACCGGCGGGTGCCAGCCGCTCCAGCCGCCGGTACACGGCGACCCGGGTGTCGGCGAGCATCCGCAGCACCGCGTCGTGCGACACGAGCCGTTCGCCGTACCGGAAGACGGCCCGGCCGATTCCGAAGGTGCGCGTCGCCGTCACGGCCACCATCAGATGCAGCACGGGCGGCTGCTGCGAGGCCCGCGAGATGAGCCAGCCGGAGGTCGCCATCAGCCCGACGGCACTGCCCAGGGCGAGGCTTCCGAGCGCCAGGGCGAGGGCGAGCCGCCCGCGCCGGGCGCCGGACACGGCCCGCACCCGGGCGAGCACACCGCCCGCCGCGCCCCCGGACCCGGACTCGGGCCCGGCGCCGCCGTCCGTCTCCGGCGCCTCCTCGATCCGGTGGGCCTCGGCCGCCGTGGCCGTCGCCCGGGTGGGTGCGGGCAGCGACGCCCCGCCCTCCAGGCGCACCACCCGATCGGCCACACCCAGCAGGGCCGGCCGGTGCACGACCAGCAGGACCGTCCGCCCCGCCGCCAGCCGCCGTACCGCCGCCACGACCTCCGCCTCGGTCGCGCCGTCCAGGGCGGCCGTCGGCTCGTCGAGCAGCAGCACCGGCCGGTCGGCGAGGAACGCCCGGGCCAGCGCCAGCCGCTGCCGCTGCCCGGCGGACAGCCCGGTGCCGTCCTCGCCGAGCACGGTCTCCAGACCTTCGGGCAGCGCGTCCACGAACTCCAGTGCGCCCGCGTCGGCCAGTGCCCGCCGTACGGCGTCGCCGTCCGCCTCGGGCCTGGCCAGCCGTACGTTGTCGGCGACAGTCCCGGCGAACAGGTGCGGGCGCTGCGGCACCCAGGCGACCCGCGCGTGCCACTGCGCCAGGTCCAGGTCGCCGAGGTCCGCTCCCCCGACGCGCACCCGGCCCTCGTCCGGCCGGACGAAGCCCAGCAGGACGTTCAGCAGCGTCGACTTGCCCGCGCCGCTCGGTCCCACGAGCGCGACCGTCTCCCCGGGCGCGACCGTGAACGTCGCGTCGGTCACGGCGTTCTCGGACCGTCCGGGACAGCGGACGGTCACGCCTTCGAAGGAGAGCGCCCCGGCGGGCACAGGACCCGTGCCCCGGGCCGGTGCGGGCGTCTCCAGGACCGTGAAGATCTCCTCGGCCGCCGCGAGGCCCTCCACCGCCGCGTGGTACTGCGCGCCGACCTGGCGCAGCGGCAGATACGCCTCCGGGGCGAGCACGAGGATGACCAGACCCACGTACAGGTCCATGTCGCCGTGGACGAGCCGCATGCCGATCGTCACGGCGACGAGTGCCACGGACAGCGTGGCGAGCAGTTCCAGGGCGAAGGACGACAGGAAGGCGATCCGCAGGGTCCGCATGGTCGCCTGCCGGTACTCGCCGGTGATGCGCCGGATCGACTCGGCCTGCGCCTTGGCCCGCCCGAACACCTTCAGCGTGGGCAGTCCCGCCACGACGTCGAGGAAGTGCCCCGACAGCCGGGACAGCAGACGCCACTGGCGGTCCATCCGGGACTGGGTGGCCCAGCCGATCAGCATCATGAAGACCGGAATGAGCGGCAGCGTGCCGACGATGATCGCCGCCGACACCCAGTCGTCGGTGACGATCCGCGCCAGCACCGCCACCGGCACCACGACCGCGAGCCCCAGCTGCGGGAGGTAGCGCGAGAAGTAGTCGTCCAGCGCGTCGACCCCCCGTGTGGCCAGGGCGATCAGCGATCCGGTCCGCTGTCCGCCCAGCCAGCCGGGGCCGAGCGCGGTCGCCCGCTCCAGCAGCCGCCCGCGCAGCTCCGACTTCACCGCCGCGCTCGCCCGGTGAGCGGCCAGCTCCGTGAGCCAGGCGATCACGGAGCGGCCGACCGCCACGGCCACCAGCGACAGCAGGGGAGTGCGCAGCCCGGCGACGGACAGCCCGTGCTGGAACGCCCCCACCACCACCTCGGCGATGAGCATGGCCTGCGCGACGAGGAGCAGCGCACCGACCGCGCCCAGAGCGACCACGGCCAGCAGGAAGCGCCGGGTGGTCCGGGCGTACCGGAGCAGGCGGGGATCGATGGGTTTCACGTGAAACACACCTCAGTGCACGGGGTCGGAGATGTGCTGGGTGCCGATCCGCTTGCGGAACACCCAGTAGGTCCAGCCCTGGTACAGCAGGACGAGCGGCGTGGCGATCACCGCACACCAGGTCATGATCTTCAGGGTGTAGGGGCTGGAGGAGGCGTTGCTGACGGTCAGGCTCCAGTCCTCGTTCAGCGAGGACGGCATGACGTTCGGGAAGAGCGTCAGGAAGAGCATCGCCACGGTGGCCACGACGGTGACGCCGGACAGCGCGAACGACCATCCCTCCCGCCCGGCCTGGTTCGCCACCAGCGCCAGGACCAGCGCGGCGACCGCCACGGTGAACGCGACCAGGCTCTTGCCGTCACCGCCCTCGACCTGCGTCCACAGCAGGAAGAGGAACGCCGGCACGGCCGTGACGAGGCCGACGCCCAGCGCCAGTTTCCGCGCCCGCTCCCGGATGTCCCCGACGGTCTTGAGGGCCGTGAACACCGCGCCGTGGAAGGTGAACAGCGTCAGCGTCACCAGCCCGCCGAGCAGCGCGTACGGGCTGAGCAGGTCCCCGACACCGCCGACGTACTCGAAGTCCTGGTCGATCTTCACGCCGTGGACGATGTTGGCGAACGCCACGCCCCACAGGAACGCCGGGAGCAGCGAGGTCCAGAAGATCGCGTGCTCCCAGTTGCGCTGCCAGTTCTCCTCGGGCCGCTTCGCCCGGTATTCGAAGGCGACGCCCCGGACGATCAGGCAGACCAGGATGAGCAGCAGCGGCAGGTAGAAGCCGGAGAAGAGGGTGGCGTACCACTCGGGGAAGGCGGCGAAGGTCGCGCCACCGGCCGACAGCAGCCACACCTCGTTGCCGTCCCAGACCGGTCCGATGGTGTTGATCAGCACCCGCCGCTCGGGCCGGTCGCGGGCGAGCAGCTTGGTGAGGACGCCGACCCCGAAGTCGAAGCCCTCCAGGAAGAAGTAGCCGGTCCACAGGACGGCGATCAGGACGAACCAGGCGTCGTGCAGTTCCATGACAGTGCAGCTCCCTCGGCCTAGTACGAGAAGGCCATCGGCTTGTCGGCGTCACGGGTGTCGCCGCCGATCTTCGTGGGCGGGTTGAGGTCGGCCTCGGTCAGCTCGGGCGGGCCCGCCTTGACGTACTTGGCGAGCAGCTTGACCTCGATGACGGCGAGGATCGCGTAGAGCGTGGTGAAGACGATCATCGAGGTGATGATCTCGCCCTGGGAGACACCGGGGGAGACCGCGTCGCGGGTCTTCAGGACGCCGTAGACCACCCACGGCTGGCGGCCCATCTCGGTGAAGATCCAGCCCCAGGAGCTGGCGATCAGCGGGAAGCCGAGGGTCCAGATCGCGATGCGCCAGTACCAGAGGGTCAGCTTCGGGCTGAGCGCCTGGTTCCGGAAGAGGACCAGGTGGGGCACCTCGTCGTCGCCGACCCGCAGCTGCTGCGGCAGCATGAACTTCTTCCGGGTCAGCCAGAGCCCGGCCAGGCCCACGGTGAAGGACGCCATCCCGAAGCCGATCATCCAGCGGAAGCCCCAGTAGGCGACGGGGATGTTGGGCCGGTAGTCGCCGGGCCCGTGCTTCTCCTGCTCGGCCTTGTTGACGTCGTTGATGCCGGGCAGGTAGGCGCTGAAGTCGTCCTTGGCCAGGAAGGACAGCAGGCCCGGGATCTCCAGGGCGACCTTGTTGTGGCCCTTTTCGACGTCGCCGTAGGCGAAGACCGAGAAGGGCGCCGGTGCCTCGCCGTCCCACAGGGCCTCGGCCGCGGCCATCTTCATCGGCTGCTGCTCGTACATGATCTTGCCGAGGACGTCGCCGCTGATCGCGGTGAGCGCGCCGCCGGCCACCAGTGTGACCAGGCCGAGGCGCAACGACATCTTCATGTCGCGGATGTGCTTCTTGCGCAGCAGGTGGAAGGCCGAGATGCCGACCATGAACGCACCGCCGGTGAGGAAGGCGGCGGAGAGGGTGTGGAAGCCCTGGGCGAGCGCGGTGTTCTGGGTGAGAACCAGCCAGAAGTCGGTGAGCTCGGCCCGGCCCTTGGCCTCGTTGATCCGGTAGCCGACCGGGTGCTGCATCCACGAGTTGGCGGCGAGGATGAAGTACGCCGACAGGATCGTCCCGATCGAGACCATCCACATGCAGGCGACGTGGATCTTCTTGGGGAGCTTGTCCCAGCCGAAGATCCACAGGCCTATGAAGGTGGACTCGAAGAAGAACGCGATCAGCGCCTCGAAGGCGAGCGGGGCGCCGAAGACGTCTCCGACGAAGCGCGAGTAGTCGGACCAGTTCATGCCGAACTGGAACTCCTGCACGATGCCGGTGACCACGCCCATCGCGATGTTGATCAGGAAGAGCTTGCCCCAGAACTTGGTCGCCCTGAGGTACTTCTCCTTGCCCGTCCGCACCCAGGCCGTCTCCAGGCCGGCCGTCAGGGCGGCGAGGGAGATCGTCAGGGGGACGAACAGGAAGTGGTAGACGGTGGTGATGCCGAACTGCCAACGCGCCAGTGTCTCGGGCGCCAAAGCCAATTCCACGTCGTCGCTCTCCTTACATCGCGTGGCCACAGGCGGGTTGTCCGTTTCGTCACTCCAGCAAGGGAGGAACCGGGACACGCTTGTGAACGCGTTCACATTCACAAGCAATTATGACGCACCCGCGTGCGAACCCCTCAAGGGGGTCCCCTTCTCGTCAACCCCTTGGCAGCGACTTCAACATCTTGTTGAATTCACGGCATGCAGACACAGCCGACACGGATACGGATCTCCTGGCCGGCGGGGCACCTCACCGCCACCCTTGACGACACCCCGACCACCCGGGCGCTCACCGACGCACTGCCGCTCACCTCCACCGCGTGCGTCTGGGGCGAGGAGGTCTACTTCGACACCGGCATCACCGTTTCACGTGAAACCGACGCCCGGCAGGTCGTGGAGCCCGGCACGGTCACCTTCTGGACCGACGGTGACGCCCTCGCGCTCCCCTACGGGCCGACGCCGATCTCCCGAGGCGAGGAGTGCCGCCTCGCCGGTCCCTGCAACGTGATGGGACGCCTGGACGGTGATGCCCGCCTGCTGGCGACGGTGCGCCCCGGGGACCCGGTACGGGTGGAAAACGCGACCGGGGCGTAGAGCGCCCGCAGACGCCTACGCCCCGCCGCCGCGCGCTGGGGAACTCCCGCCGAATCGCGCTCACAGAGGCCAGCGGATCAGACCCCAGAAGTCCCGGCCGGACGCTCCACACAACTCCCGGCAGGCCGCTCCGCAGACTCCCTGCGGAGCGCGTCTCAGAGTTCCTTGCGGAACCCTTCCGCCACCTTCAGGAAGATGTCGTTCGCCTCGTTCTCCCCGATCGTCACCCGCACACCCTCGCCGGGGAACGGCCGGATCACCACGCCCGCCTGCTCGCACGCCGCCGCGAAGTCGACGGTGCGCTCCCCCAGCCGCAGCCACACGAAGTTGGCCTGGGTCTCGGGCACCGTCCAGCCCTGGGCCCGCAGCGCGTCGACCACGCGCGTGCGCTCGCACACCAGCGATCCGACCCGGCCGAGCAGCTCGTCCTCGGCGCGCAGGGAGGCGATCGCGGCGTCCTGCGCCAGCTGGCTCACCCCGAACGGCACCGCCGTCTTGCGCAGCGCCGCGGCCACCGGCTCGTGGGCGATGGCGAAGCCGACCCGCAGCCCTGCCAGGCCGTACGCCTTGGAGAACGTCCGCAGTACGCAGACGTTGGGCCGCTCACGGTAGATCTCCACGCCGTCGGGCACCTCGGCGTCGCGGATGAACTCGCGGTACGCCTCGTCCAGTACCACCAGCACATCGCCGGGCACCCGGTCGAGGAAGCGTTCCAGCTCCGCCCGCCGCACCACCGTGCCCGTCGGGTTGTTGGGGTTGCACACGAAGATCAGCCGGGTCCGGTCGGTGACCGCGTCCGCCATCGCCTCCAAATCGTGCACGTCACCGGGCGTCAGCGGCACCTGCACCGAGGTGGCACCACTGACCTGCGTGATGATCGGGTACGCCTCGAACGACCGCCAGGCGTAGATCACCTCGTCGCCGGGGCCCGAGGTCGCCTGGATCAGCTGCTGTGCGACGCCGACCGAGCCGGTGCCGGTGGCCAGGTGGGAGGCGGGCACCCCGAACCGCTCGGCCAGCTCGTTCATCAGACCCGTACAGGCCATGTCCGGGTAGCGGTTGAAGGACCCGGCCGCCGCCGTGACGCTCTCCAGCACACCCGGAAGCGGCGGATAGGGGTTCTCGTTGGAGGACAGCTTGTAGGCCACCGGACCGCCCGCGGCGGCCGGCCTGCCCGGCTTGTAGGTCGGGATCCCCTCCAGCTCGGCGCGCAGCTTGGGGCTCGTCTCGCTCACCGCAGTCCTCCTCATGACCACCGGCATCCAATACTCCTCACCTTATGAGGATTCGGCGCCGCTGCGTATAGGGGCGGCACACGGGCGGGGACGCCGTGCCCCAGAGGTCTCGCTGGTCACACCGGCATCAGGGGCAACACCACTCGAAGAGGGACGAAACGAGGGGCGCGCCCCACATATATCTATGCGCCGGTAGTTCACGCCGTGGCGCGCATCACCCGTGAAGGTGAGTTGAGACCTCTTCGCAACATCGAGGGCTGTGCAGGCCTGTGCACGCCAACAAGTCAGGTATCGGCATCAGATCGGCCAAGGGTCTTACTTTCGCAGGCAGTTGGACCCTTCGAGCCATGCAGAAACGTGCCTGTCAACCCGTGCATATGCGTCCGCACTACCCCACCGCAAGAGCCCTACTATCGGCTCGCCATGACAGCAGCAGGGAAGCACCAGGTGAGCCGCGCGGAAACCTCACGTCGAGGCAGCCGGCCGGGCCGGGCGGGCATCAGGGACGTGGCCGCCGCCGCCGGAGTCTCCATCACGACCGTCTCCGACGCCCTCAACGGCAAGGGGCGGCTCCCGGACGCCACCCGCCGTCACGTCCGTGAGGTCGCCGACCGGCTGGGCTACCGCCCCTCGGCCGCCGCCAGAACGCTCCGTACCGGCAAGTCGGGACTCATCGGCCTGACCGTGACCACGTACGGGGATGAACCTTTCACCTTCACCGAATTCGCGTACTTCGCCGAGATGGCCCGCGCCGCCACATCCGCCGCGCTCGCCCGCGGATACGCCCTGGTCATCCTCCCGGCGACCTCGCGCCACGACGTGTGGTCGAACGTCGCCCTGGACGGCACGGTCGTCATCGACCCCTCCGACCAGGACCCGGTGGTCAGCGAACTCGTCCGGCAGGGCTTACCCGTGGTGTCCGACGGCCGCCCGGCCGGCTCGCTGCCGGTCACCGCCTGGGTGGACAACGACCACGAGGCCGCGGTCCTCGGCATTCTCGACCACCTCGCCGACGCCGGAGCACGCCGCATCGGCCTGCTCACCGGCACCACGACCGACACGTACACCCACCTGTCCACGACCGCCTACCTGCGCTGGTGCGAACGCGTCGGCCAGGACCCCGTCTACGAGGCCTACCCGGCGCACGACCCCTGCGCGGGCGCGATGGCCGCCGACCGGCTGCTCGCCCGCCCCGACCGGCCCGACGCCGTCTACGGCCTGTTCGACCCGAACGGCACCGACCTCCTCGCCGCCGCCCGCCGTTACGGACTGCGCGTCCCGGACGACCTCCTGCTGGTCTGCTGCAGCGAGTCCACCGTGTACGCCAACACCGACCCGCCCGTCACCACGCTCTCCCTGAAGCCCCGTCGCATCGGCACCGCGGTGGTCCAGTTGCTCATCGACGCCATCGAAGGGCTCGACTCGGACCAGCCGGTCGAGCAGGTGATACCGACGGAGTTGATCGTGCGTACCTCGTCCCAGCGACGCTCGCCGCGCACGACCGTCAGCCCGCCACGGTCGCCCGAGGAGAAGTAGAACCGCGTCGGCACCGGTCACAGCCGGCCGAACCCCGGCGCAATCGGGGCGAAAGCCGCAGTGAACTGGAGTCTTGCTCCGATTCACCACCCCTGGGTCATCACATGGCGCGATCCGCATTCCTATGATGGGCCCACGACACCGCGGGCCGCTGCGACCAGGCAGTCCGAAGCGGTGCAGATGCGGCGCGATGGTGGAGGGTTCGATGACTCAGGGGGCCGGTCAGGGACCCGAGGTGGAGCGGACGGCGACGCTGCGCGACTTCCGCGTCCCGGCGTACGTCCACGAGACCGCTCCGTACGCCCACGGCTCGCAGCCGGTTCCGTTCACCGGCTCCGCCGAGGAGCAGGTGGAGTTCCCGGACTCGTACACGCCCACGCAGCGCGATCTGCCCGTCATCAACCGGGGCGACACCGTCCAGGTGACCCTCGACCCCTCGGCCGTGCCCGCGCCCGCGCCGCAGCCGGCGGACGGCCCGGGGCCGCTGTTCGTCGTCGGCGACGTGCACGGCTACCTCGACGAACTGATGGCCGCCCTCCAGCACAAGGGCCTCATCGACTCCGCCGGCCGCTGGTGCGCCGGCACCGCCCGGCTGTGGTTCCTCGGCGACTTCACCGACCGCGGCCCGGACGGCATCGGCGTCATCGACCTCGTGATGCGGCTGTCCGCCGAGGCCGCCGCGGCCGGCGGCTACTGCAAAGCGCTGCTGGGCAACCACGAACTGCTGCTGCTCGGCGCCAAGCGGTTCGGCGACACCCCCGTCAACTCCGGCGCGGGCACGGCCACCTTCCAGGCCGCCTGGCTGCTCAACGGCGGGCAGAAGACCGACATGGACCGCCTCCAGGACCACCACCTGCAGTGGATGGCCCGGCTCGACGCCATGGAGGAGGTCGACGGGCACCTGCTCGTGCACTCCGACACCACCGCCTACCTCGACTACGGCGCCTCCATCGAGGAGGTCAACGACACCGTCCGCGAGACGATCACGCGCAACGACGCGGAGGAGGTGTGGGACCTGTTCCGCAAGTTCACCAAGCGCTTCTCCTTCCGCGACGAAGGCGGCTCCGCCGCCGTTCGCTCACTGCTCGACACATACGGCGGCACCCGCGTCGTACACGGCCACAGCCCCATTCCCTATCTGCTCGGCGACGTCGGCTCCGAGGACGGCGAGGAGAACACCGGCCCGGTCGTCGACGGACCGCACGTCTACGCCGACGGACTCGCCATCGCCATGGACGGCGGAGTGACCATGGCCGGGAAACTGCTGGTCCAGCAACTTCCCCTGGATATCTGAGCGTCCGCCGGGCAGACGTCCGGCACGACGGACCGGCGGGGCGACCGCGCAGGCCAGGACCCAATTTCTGGAAACCCCCTGTCACCGCGCGCCGTCACCGCTCTACCATCGGCTTATCCGTAGCAGGCTCCCCTCCGTTTCTGCCCGACGGCTCGTTGGCATGCGAGCCCCAAGCCCTACGGAGAATCGGGGGATGCAGATGAACAGCGTTCCGCAGCACCTGCCGAACGAGGACCGCCAGGACTACGAGCGGCTCCTCGACGAGGCGCTGCGCTCCGCACCACACCGCCCGGAACTGGCCGCTGTGGGACAGCGGCTCAACCCGGAACAGCTGCGCACCATGGCGCTGGGCGCCACCGCGTTCATCACGGCGGCCGCGGCGACCGAATACCAGCACTACGTCAAGGCCCGCGAGGACCTGCGCCGTCCGGCGCCGTCCGCCCCGTCGTCCGTCCACGACACCGGCTCCGCGGAGCGGGGCTCGGCCGACGGGGCGCTCGCCACCAGCGTGGGGGAGGTCACCGGGGCCGCCGGTGCGGGCGCCGTCGCCGTCGTCGCGGTCCTGGCACCCGTCCTCGCGGGCACCGCCGCCGCGATCTTCCTGTTCGTCGGGTACATCCTGAAGATGCTCACCCCCGAGCCGGCGTTCGCCCAGACCATGGTCACCACCGGGTGGGTGTTCGGCGCGGTGGCCGCCGTCGCCATCCTGATCGCCGCCGCCGGGCTGCTGGTCACCGCCCTGCGCAACAGCCCGTCGGACGACGCCGGCCTGCACGGGGCGCTGGACGCGGAAGTGACCAGGGCCCGGGACGCCTGGCACGAGGCCCTGCTGGAGCGCGGCATACTGCCGTTCCTCCAAGAAGCCCTCGCCGACCCGGGCAGCCCGGCGACCGCACTGCACGGCACGGCCTCACCCGCACCGGTCAGCCGCATGCCCCACCTCGGCTACGACCGGCCGGGGTTCACCAGCCCCGGTGACGGCGGGGCCGGCCGGCGGCCGAGCTTCTCCAGCCCGGACTACTCGAGCCCGGACTTCGGAGGCCCGGACCACCAGCCGGAGTAACCACCGGCCGGCGCCCCTCGCAGGTCCCGCCTCCGAACCCGGAAGGGCCGGATGCGGGACCCGCTGCGGGGGCACCCCGAGGGCATCAGCGAACAACAGGCCGGACTGCCGGCTGTGCCGCGCCCTGGACGGAAGCGCCGCCGCGCCCTGGACGCAACCGCCCTCGTCAGTCCGCGATCGGCAGGTACACGCGGTTGCCCGCGGCCGCGAACTCCTTCGACTTCTGGGCCATGCCCTCCTCGATCTCGGCTTTGCGGCCGCCGTGTTCGCGCCGGATGTCCTGCGAGATCTTCATCGAGCAGAACTTCGGCCCGCACATCGAGCAGAAGTGGGCCGTCTTGGCGGGCTCGGCCGGCAGGGTCTCGTCGTGGAACTCCCGTGCCGTGTCCGGGTCGAGGGCCAGGTTGAACTGGTCCTCCCACCGGAACTCGAAACGGGCGTCGGACAGCGCGTCGTCCCACTCCTGCGCGCCCGGGTGTCCCTTGGCGAGGTCGGCCGCGTGCGCCGCGATCTTGTAGGTGATGACGCCGGTCTTGACGTCGTCCCGGTTGGGCAGGCCGAGGTGCTCCTTTGGCGTGACGTAACAGAGCATCGCCGTGCCCCACCAGGCGATCATCGCCGCACCGATGCCGGAGGTGATGTGGTCGTACGCCGGGGCGATGTCCGTGGTCAGCGGGCCGAGCGTATAGAACGGGGCTTCATCGCAGATCTCCTGCTGAAGGTCGATGTTCTCCTTGATCTTGTGCATCGGGACATGTCCCGGGCCCTCGATCATGGTCTGTACGTGGAAACGCTTCGCGATCCGGTTGAGTTCCCCGAGCGTGCGCAGTTCCGCGAACTGCGCCTCGTCGTTGGCGTCCGCGATCGAGCCCGGCCTGAGACCGTCGCCGAGGGAGTACGTGACGTCGTACGCGGCGAGGATCTCGCAGAGCTCCTCGAAGTTCTCGTACAGGAACGACTCCTTGTGGTGCGCCAGGCACCACGCGGCCATGATCGAGCCGCCGCGCGAGACGATGCCGGTCTTGCGGTTGGCCGTCAGCGGGACGTACGCCAGGCGCACACCCGCGTGGACCGTCATGTAGTCCACGCCCTGCTCGGCCTGCTCGATGACCGTGTCCTTGTAGATCTCCCAGGTCAGTTCCTCGGCCCGGCCGTCGACCTTCTCCAAAGCCTGGTAGAGCGGCACCGTGCCGATCGGGACGGGGGAGTTGCGCAGCACCCACTCGCGGGTGGTGTGGATGTTGCGGCCCGTGGAGAGGTCCATGACCGTGTCGGCGCCCCAGCGGGTCGCCCACGTCATCTTCTCGACCTCCTCCTCGATGGAGGACGTCACCGCCGAGTTCCCGATGTTGGCGTTGACCTTCACCAGGAACCGCTTGCCGATGATCATCGGCTCGATCTCCGGGTGGTTCACGTTGGCCGGCAGCACCGCCCGGCCGGCCGCGATCTCCTCGCGGACCACCTCGGGCGCAACGTTCTCCCTGATGGCCACGTACTCCATCTCGGGCGTGATCTCGCCGCGGCGGGCATACGCGAGCTGGGTGACCGCCTGGCCGTCACGGCCGCGGCGCGGCTGGCGGGGCCGGCCGGGGAAGACGGCGTCGAGGTTGCGCAGCCCTCCGCGCGGTGAGGTGTGCTTGATCCCGTCGTCCTCGGGACGGACGGGACGGCCCGCGTATTCCTCCGTGTCGCCGCGGGCGACGATCCAGTTCTCCCGCAGCGGAGGAAGCCCGCGGCGGACATCGGTGTCGACGTGCGGATCGGTGTACGGGCCGGACGTGTCGTACAGCGTGACCGACTGCCCGTTGGTGAGGTGCACCTGACGGACCGGCACCCGCAGATCGGGGCGCGAACCCTCGACGTACGCCTTGTGCCAGCCGATGGACTTCCCGGCCTCCGTACTGCTCGATTCGTCGGCCGAATCCTCGGCCTGGATCTTCGCGGAGGCAGGCGTGCGTGCGTCCTTGTTGGTCATGAGACCTACTCCCTACGCCGGCATTACCCGGTAACAGGTTCGGCGGTCGACGCAGCGGTATCCGTCTGCCGACGTTCCGTGGGGAACATCACTCGACTTCGGTGATGTTTCCCGTGAAACATCGCTGGGACGGAGGTCAGCGCCCTCTCAGCCCGGTGCTCCGAGCTCCCGCGTGTACAAAAGGTGCCTCCACGCTAGCGTCAATCCGGGCGCGGTGAACAGGGGCCCCCGTCCGTTCTTGCGATGATCGGTCGGTGACCACGATGCAGCATCCCCCGTATCCACCGTCCGAGCCTCCGCGCGGCACCGGCAGCGGTGGCGGCTCAGGTGGCAGCAGCGGCGGCCAGGGCCACGGTCGTGGATCGGGCGGGCACGGCGCGGGGGGCGGGCACGGTCACGGCCCCGGCGGTGACGGGAATGGCCACGGGCATGGGCACAGCCACGCGCACGGTCCGGCCGCCCCCGTCTCCCAGCACCTGCGCAAGGTCATCGCGGCCGTCCTCATCCCGTTCGCCGCAGCGGTGGTGGTCGGGCTCGCTGTGCTCTGGCCCGGTGGCGCCCCGCCGCACGAGCGCACCGGTGTCGGCTTCGACCGGCAGACGCAGCAGGCCACGGTCACCAACGTGGACGAGGTGAGCTGCGAGTCCGTCAACGCCTCGGGAGCCACGCCGACCGGCGACACCTCCACGGCCGAGGGCTCCTCCGCCCAGCAGCAGGCGACCGGCACCTGCAAGAAGGCGACCATCCGCATCGACACGGGCAAGGACAAGGGCCGCACGTTCATCGAGATCGTGCAGCCGGACCAGTCCCGGCAGCTGGAGCAGGGCCAGGAGGTCGTGGTCGCCTACGAGCCCTCCGCTCCCAAGGATCTCCAGTACTCGGTCACCGACGTCAACCGCAGGTTCCCGATGGCGCTGCTCGCCGGGATCTTCGCCCTCGCCGTCGTCGCCGTCGGCCGGCTGCGCGGCGTCATGGCGCTGGTCTCGCTGGCCATCAGCTTCCTGGTGCTCAACTTCTTCGTCCTGCCCGCGATTCTCCAGGGCTCGAACCCGCTGGTGGTGGCGGTCGTCGGGTCGAGCGCCATCATGCTGATCGCGCTCTACCTGTGCCACGGCCTGTCGGCCCGGACATCGGTCGCGGTGCTCGGCACCCTGATCTCGCTGCTGCTCATCGGCGTCCTCGGCTCGCTGTTCATCGGCTGGGCCGCGCTCACCGGCAACACCGACGACAACACCGGTCTCATCCACGGCCTGTATCCGACGATCGACATGAGCGGTCTGCTGCTGGCCGGCGTCATCATCGGTTCCCTCGGTGTCCTCGACGACGTGACGGTCACGCAGACGTCGGCGGTCTGGGAGCTGCACGAGGCCAACCCGTCGATGGGCTGGCGCGGGCTGTACCGCGCGGGCATCCGCATCGGGCGGGACCACATCGCGTCCGTCGTCAACACGCTCGTCCTCGCCTACGCGGGTGCCGCGCTGCCGCTGCTGCTGCTGTTCTCGATCGCGCAGAGCAGTGTGGGCACGGTCGCCAACAGCGAGCTGGTGGCCGAGGAGATCGTGCGTACGCTGGTCGGCTCCATCGGCCTGGTCGCCTCGGTGCCGGTCACCACGTGCCTCGCGGCCCTGGTGGTCTCCGCCGACCGGACGGGGAAGGGCGGCGGCCGGTCAGCAGGCGCGGCGGGTGGTCCGGCCACGGCCGCGGGGGGGCCGGCCGCGGCCCGCGGCGGTGGCCGGGGCCGACGCCGCAAGCGGTGAAGTACCGGGTCCGGTGAGACGGGCCGGGGAGACGGGGGGACGGGGGACGCGGTGAGACCTCGCGCCCGGTGTCGCGTGACGCGGGACCCGGGCCCCGGGGGCCGAATCGTTCCTGCGCACCCTCCTCCGGCGCCCGGCGAAGCGTTACGGCACCACCCGGCTGCCGTAACCGTTCAGCCGGCGCCCTGATCCGCCAGGATCCGGTCCAGCGCCTCGTCGAGATGCGCGTCGAAGTCGGCGAGCGCCCCCTCCTGGCCCAGCGGCACCAGCTTGTCGGTGCGGTCGAGGAAGGCGACCAGGGGTGCCGTGGACGAGCGGAACAGCGCCTGGTCCCCGCCCACCTGAAGCCGGATCAGCACCTCACCCAGCATGTCCGGTTCGGCCGGCGAGACCCGCACGTCCCCGTCCCCGCACGGCTGCCCCACCCCGTCGATCAGCAGCTCGCGGCCGAAGGCCCAGGTGACCGGCGCATCACCGGGCAGATGGAACGTCAGCCGGATGGCGTACGGATCACAGGTCTCGTAGCGCAGTTCCACCGGGATGCGGAAGGAGAGCTCCTCGGACACGAGAAAGCTCATCATGACCTCTGCCTGTACGGACTCGCGCATCGTCTACCCCGTCGGTTTGCCGTCGACTGGCCGGGAATGACCCCTGATTCTGGTGGAATCTTGCAGAAAGTACACAACAGATCACAAGGAGTGAGTTTTCAGATACTGATAGAGATCGACTGAGAGCTCAGAAGGCGCCCCAGTTCGTGCTGCAACCGCTGCGTGGTGGGCAGCAGCCGGTCGGCCTGATGGGCGGGCATCGAAATGGCCATCGTCGCGGCCGTGGCGGCGACGGTGATCGGGACCGCCGCGCACACGGTGCCCAGCGCGTACTCCTGCCGCTCGTAGACGGGCTCCATGCGCCGGATCCGCTCCAGGCGCCGCAGCAGGCTGTGGCTGTCCCGCACGGTGTACGGCGTGAGGGGCCGCACCGGGTAGCGCTTCAGGTGGTCGCGGCGGGCGGAGTCGTCGAGCTGGGACAGCAGGCACTGGCCGATGGCGTGGGCGTGTCCCGTCTCGCGGAAGTCGGCCCACTCTTCCACCGCCGGGGTGCCCGGGGAGTCGGAGACGCACATGACGTCGATCTCGCCGTCGCGGTACATCGCGTAGTACACGGGGACGCCGAGCATGTCCCGCCAGTGCGCGAGCGCGTCCACGATCGTGCTGCGACGTTTCTGCCGTGCTCCGCTCCGGCTCAGCCGCTCGGCGGCGGACCCGAGGAAGAACAGGCCCTTGTCGCGGCGCAGATAGCCCTCGTACACCAGCGTGCGCAGCAGGTGGTAGGTGGTGGGCAGGGCGAGACCGGTCTCGCGGGCCAGTTGCTTGGCGGGGGCGCCGTGCTCGTGTGCGGCGACCCGTTCCAGCAGGCGTACGGCGCGCTGCACGGAGCCGATGAGGGTGGCGGAGGCCGACTGTGCCGGGGCCGGTGCCGTGTCGAGCGGCGCGGAGGCCCGCGCGGGGTCCGGCTGCCGGGGGAAGGCCGGCCGGCCCGGCGGTGCCTGCGGTTGTACCAGTGCGGTGTCGACCATGGCCAAGGGTCACTCCCGTAGCGCGAGGGGGCGGCCCGTGCGGGGGAACACGGGTGGGGGTGTACGCCGCTCGCGGGGAGGTTCGTCCCCGCGTCGAGTTCCGGACTCTAACCGCCCGCCACCGCTCGCAGGCCTTCCCGCCGGAAAACTTCCCTCGCGCGAGGGAACCGGTGATTCCCGATACCGGTCACCGGCTCCCCGCGCCGCTCACCAGTCGCCGCGCGACGAGGAGCTCGCCGTGAACTTCCGTACGACGTAGATCAGTCCGCCGATCAGCGCGACGAAGACCAGCACCTTGAACAGCAGCCCGATCACGAAGCCGACGACGCTGGCGATCAGCCCGCCGAACACGACCAGGGCGACGACCGGCACCGCGACCCACTTCACCCACCACGGCAGTCCCGCGAAGATCTCTCGCATCACCCTCGTCCTCACCTCTCTGCCCGCCTGAATGCCGGGTCCCGTCGATCGGTCTGGCGCTCGAAGGGCCGACGGTCCTGCCGCCGGCCCCGTGAACTCCGGGATCCCTGGATGTCCGGGCTTCCCACACTCGATGCTAGGGCCGCGAGGTCCTCGGCGGGGGCCTCGCATCCCTTGTCTGCCCCTGACCGAACCCCTAGGGAACCCCGAGGCCGCCCTCAGCTCTCCGGGGGAGAGAACACCACCAGGACCCTCAGGTCCTCGCTGATGTGGTGGAACTTGTGGGGAACGCCGGCGGGCACGTACACCACGCTGCCGCGTGCCACCTGGGTCGTCTCCGTGCCCACGGTGATCGCGGCCCGGCCGCTGACGACGAAGTACACCTCGTCCTGGTTGTGCGGCTTCTGCGGGTCCTGCTCGCCCGCGTCGAGGGCGTACAGGCCGACCGACATGTTCCGCTCCCGCAGGAACTGGAGATAGGCGCCGTCGTTGGCGGCGCGTTCCGCTTCCAGTTCGTCCAGCCGGAATGCCTTCATCGCTTGTCCGCCTCGCCCCACTGCTGGTTCCGGATCAGGTCTGCCACGATCAGACACATGATGAATTTCCTAGTCAAGACGATCGCCAACGCGGGTGCCCTGGCGGTCGCGGTGTGGCTGCTCGACAAGATCACCCTGACCGGTGAGAGCACCGGCAAGAAGGTCGGCACCCTGCTGCTGGTCGCGTTGATCTTCGGTCTGGTGAACTTCCTGGTCAAGCCGCTGGTGAAGCTCCTCAGCCTGCCGTTGCTCATTCTGACGCTCGGCCTGTTCACGCTGGTCGTGAACGCGTTCATGCTGCTGCTGACCTCGTGGCTGGCCGACAAGGTCGACCTGAGCTTCCACGTCGAGGGCTTCTGGACCGCCGTACTGGGCGCCCTGATCATCTCGATCGTGTCGTGGGCCCTCAACGTCGTCCTGCCCGACGGGGACTGACCGGAATGTCCTACCGCGTCTGCTTCGTCTGCACCGGCAACATCTGCCGCTCCCCGATGGCCGAGTCCGTCTTCCGGGCGCGCGTCGAGGAGGCCGGGCTCGACGGCCTGGTCGAGGTCGGCAGCGCCGGCACGGACGGCTGGCACGAGGGCGAGAGCGCCGACCCGCGCACCGTCGCCGTCCTGGCGGAGCACGGTTACGGCATCGCGCACACCGCCCGCCGGTTCGAGGCGTCCTGGTTCTCCCGCTTCGATCTGGTCCTCGCCCTCGACACCGACCACCTCAAGGCGCTGCGCCGCCTCGCGCCCACGGAGCGGGACGCGCGCAAGGTCCGCCTGCTGCGCTCCTACGACCCCGCCGCCGACCACGCCGGCCTCGACGTGCCGGACCCGTACTACGGGGGCATGGCCGGCTTCGAAGAGTGTCTTGAGATGGTGGAGGCGGCGAGCGACGGTCTGCTCGCCGCCGTACGTGAGCAAGTGGAAGGACAGGCGGCATGAGCGATTCCGCTCCAGGCAACGGGGGCGCCGCGTTCGCGGACGCCGGTGACGGCACGCGCGCGGTACGGGCGGGGCTGCCCGATCCGGTCAAGTACGAGCCGACGCTGCCGGGGCCGGTGTTCGCGGCCCACTTCCACCTGCCGGGCGACCCGACGGGGCCGTACACCTACGGCCGTGACGAGAATCCGACCTGGACCCTGCTGGAGCGCGCCATCGGCGAGCTGGAGGCGCCCGGGCGCGAGGGCGCCGAGACGCTCGTGTTCGCCTCGGGCATGGCCGCCATCTCGTCCGTGATCTTCTCGCAGCTGCGCGCCGGTGACGCGGTCGTCCTGCCCAGCGACGGCTACCAGGTGCTGCCCCTGGTGCGCGCCCAGCTGGAGGCGTACGGCGTCGAGGTACGCACCGCGCCCACCGGCGGCGACGCCCAGCTCGACGTGCTCGACGGAGCGAAGCTGCTGTGGATCGAGACGCCGTCCAACCCGGGGCTCGACGTGTGCGACGTGCGGCGGCTCGCCGAGGCGGCACACGCGCGTGGCGCGCTGGTCGCCGTCGACAACACGCTCGCGACGCCGCTCGGCCAGCGCCCGCTGGAACTCGGCGCCGACTTCTCCGTGGCCAGCGGCACCAAGCAGCTCACCGGGCACGGCGACATCCTCCTCGGATACGTCACCGGCCGCGACGCCGGGACGATGGCCGCCGTGCGCCGCTGGCGGAAGATCGTCGGCGCCATTCCCGGGCCGATGGAGGCCTGGCTCGCGCACCGCTCGATCGCCACGCTCCAGCTGCGCGTCGACCGGCAGAACGCGACCGCGCTCAAGGTCGCCGAGGCACTGCGCGAGCGGCCCGAGGTGAGCGGGCTGCGCCATCCGGGGCTGCCCGGCGATCCCTCGCACAAGATCGCCTCGCAGCAGATGCGGAGCTTCGGGTGCGTGGTGTCGTTCACGCTGCCCTCACGCGCGCGTGCCGACCGTTTCCTCGACGCGCTGCGACTCGTGGACGCCGCGACCAGCTTCGGGGGGGTGCGCTCGACGGCCGAGCGGCGCGGGCGCTGGGGCGGCGACGCGGTGCCTGAGGGCTTCATCCGCCTCTCGGTCGGCGCCGAGGACCCCGAGGACCTGATCGCGGACCTGCTGCGCGCCCTCGACGAGTCGGCGGACTGACCCGGCCCCGACCCGGCGCCGGCAGGTACCCGGCCGGGTACGGCGGACGGTCCGAACCTCCTCCCTTGTGGCTCGGACCGGCGTCCGTTGCGCGCGAAGAACCGCGCGGACAACGCCGGCGCCGAGCAGGTCGGTATCGGGACACTGGCCGAGCCGCACATCGGGCGGGCGCACGAGTGGCTGCTGCGGGCGGCGGCCGACTGGCGCCGGGCGCGGCCCCGGGGCTCACTCCCAGGACCCGTCCGGTGACGTTTCGCTATGTTTCACGTGGAACCAGCCGGGCCACATTTCTCCCATGACCGTCCGACCCGTGGTCAAGCGCACCGCCCGCGCCGTTCTGCTGGACGGTGACGACCTGATCCTGATCAAGCGCACCAAGCCCGGCGTGGATCCTTACTGGGTCACTCCCGGGGGCGGGGTCGAGCCGGAGGACCCGACCGTCGTCGACGCCCTGCACCGCGAGGTGTACGAGGAACTCGGCGCCAAGATCACCGACGTGGTGCCTTGTTTCGTCGACACCGTGGAGCACATCGGCGCGGACGGCGGGGCGACCGGCGTGAAGGTGCAGCACTTCTTCGTCTGCCGTCTGGAGTCCATGGACCCGGCCCTGCGGCACGGGCCCGAGGTGGAGGAGCCCGCCGGCGAGTACGAGATCGTACGGGTGCCGTTCACCCGGGTCGGCATCGCCACCGTGCATCTCGTACCGCTGTCCCTGCGGCACTACCTCGACGGCAACATCGAAGGGGTGCGCGCCATGCACGCCCCCGACCTGGGCTGATCGTCCGGCGAGGCGGGGCGACGGCGGT
Organism: Streptomyces sp. NPDC051207; assembly: GCF_040682395.1. Lineage (NCBI taxonomy): Bacteria > Bacillati > Actinomycetota > Actinomycetes > Kitasatosporales > Streptomycetaceae > Streptomyces > Streptomyces sp. NPDC051207. The sequence continues at coordinate 54,239 of NZ_JBFBAX010000034.1, forward strand.
CCCGGAGCGGCGGGTCAGAGCGCGACGAGTTCCTCGACCGAGTCGTGCCGTATGCGTTCCCTGGGTATCCCCGCGTTCCTGAGGGCGTCCACACCGCTGCGGATCATGCCGGGCGGGCCTGACAGATACGCGTCGTACTCATTCCACGGGCCGTAGGCGCGGATCGCGTCGGGCAGCTGGACGTGCGCGAGCTGGTCGATGACGGCGCGGACGGACAGCCAGGGGTGCACCTGCTGGAGCCGGAGCATCGTGTCGATGTCGTACAGGTCGTGGTCGGTGCGGGCGCCGTAGAACACCTCCACGGGCCGCCGGTCGCCGTGCTCTGCGACGTCCTCGACCAGCGCCTTGATGGGGGCGATGCCGGTGCCTCCGCCGAGGCACAGCAGGCCGTTGTCGGTGGTGTGGTCGACGGTCATCGAGCCGGCCGGCGGGCCGAGCCGGATGATGTCGCCGGGCCGGGCGCGGTGCACCAGGGCGTTGGAGACCCAGCCCGCGGGGACGGCCTTCACGTGGAACGACAGCAGTCCGTCGGAGCGGGGCGCCGAGGCGAAGGAGTAGTGCCGCCACACGCGCGGCCACCAGGGGGTCTCCAGGCTCGTGTACTGCCCGGCCAGGAAGGGGTAGGGCTGGTCCGGACGGACGGTGACGACGGCTATGTCCGGGGTCCTGAGATCGTGCGTGACGATCTCGGCGTGCCACCAGGCCGGGGCGCGCAGCTCGTCCTCGGCCGCCGCGTCGATCATGACCTGAGAGATCGTCGTGTACGTCCGGACCCAGGCCGCCTCCGTCTCCGCGTCCCAGACCGCGGAGGCGTACTTGCTCAACGCGCCGATGAGGCACTCGCCGACGGCCGGATAGTGCTCGGGGCGGGTGCCGTACTTGCGGTGTCCTCGGCCGAGGTTCCTCAGGTAGTCGACGAGGATCTCGGTGTTGTCGATGTGCTCGGCCGCGGTGAGCAGCGCCTTGAGCAGGCGGTCCCGCTGGGTGTCCATCGCCGCCGGGAACAGCGACCTCAGATCGGGATGCCGCACGAACAGCAGGGCGTAGAAGTACGAGGTGACCTTGTCGGCTACCGGGGCGACCTCCGCCATGGTGCGGCGCACGAGGATCGCGTCCGGGGAGCCCTGCTCGACGGGAGCGGGGCGCGGGGCCGGGTCGGGCACGGGAGGCTCGGGGAACGCCGCGTCGGGGGCTGGGGCAGGCCAGGGGGCGAGGACTGTCTCGGTGCCTGCGTCGCCGGATATGGCGGTGCGTGCGTCGCCGGACGCGGCGGTACGGGCTTCGGCGAGGTCTTCGGTGCCTGCGTGGCCGCGCGCCCCGGGAGGGGTCCCGTCTTCCGTTTCGGGGTGCGGTTCATCGCCCGGTGCCGTCCGCCCCATCGGGCGCAGGGCCGACCTGCGGCCCCCGTCGGTGGAACCGGGCTCACCGCCGCGGCTGGTCGACGGCTGCTTGCGCGGCGTGAACCAGCCGCCCCCGCCGCCGGAAGTGCCGTTGTCGGCCGACGTGGTGGTCGGAGCGTCCATGGTGTGCCTCGCCTCGAACATCTTTCGGTCGGTCTGCGCACTTCCTCGGTCGGAAGATGCCTGAGTTCCCCCGGCGGACGGATGGTGTTCCGTCCGGCCGCCCGGCCAATCCGGCCTCATTCAACCCGTATTTCCCCTCCGTACGGACACGTGGCCGAGAATGTGGCGTGAGCCGCATCACCCTGGCCGAGCATCGACCCCGTTCGGACGCCCCGTCCGCAGAACCGGAGACGCTGGTCTTCGATCTCTTCGTCCCGTTACGCTGCAACACCCTGTCACTGGTCGGTATGGGATACGTCGAGTCATCCCGGAGTTGAACCGCAGTCGACCATACCGGGCGGTGCCGCGCACACAAGTCCCCTCTGGTTCTGACGATTGAGAAGGCGGGGCGAATCTTCAATTCCGCCAATTACCGGGCGCTGCCCACCAATTCATAGGCTTCCCACAGATCCCGGCCCGTGTAGGAGTGGGTGGCGAGACCGGACAGATGACGGTCGGCGTTGACCGCGACGGATACCGGCACCACACCGAACAGGTCCGTGTCCGACATCGAGTCGCCGTAGGCGAGGCAATCCGCCCGCGTCAGCCCGAACTCCGCGCAGAGCCGGTCGGCGATCCGCACTTTGGCGGCTGCGCTGAGGATCCCGGCCGGGTCCACGGGTTCACTGAACGGCACGGCCGGAAAGCGGGAGCCGTGCGCCGCGTGCGCACCCCAGTCGAGAAGCCGTTCCACAAAGAAGGACGGCGACAGGGACACCACCGCGCAGTAGTCCCCCCGCGCCCTGATGTCCTTCCAGACATCCTGGATACGGGCCAGCCAGGGCGCCCCCTCGAACGCCGCCGTGACATGCGCCACGGTGAGACCCGCCCAGAGGCGGTGGACCCGCGCCGCGTATTCGGGCGGATCAATCCGTCCCGCTGCGATCGCCCGGTCGAGCGCCACTGTCTCCGCCTCCAGGCCCAGCTGCCGGGATATCTCCACGGGCGCGGAGGTCCCGTGGAGCAGCGTGCCGTCGAGGTCGAAGAGATGAAGTCTCGGCATGAGCCTGAGGCTAGAGCCTCTTCCCGCAGGAAGCGGGGGTGCCTTGCGAGGGCGAGTGGCCGATACGCGCCGTTCCCGGATGTTTCACGTGAAACACCCTGCGGCCGTACCCCTGCGCTGCCAGCCCCCGCCGCTTGGCCAAAAGCTCGCGCGGAAAGACGGAAACAGGTGGACGCCGAGGGCTCGCTTCGGACAGCCTGACCTGCGTGCCGACTCCTTCCCTCGCCTCTCTTCCCATCCGCCGTCTGACGCTCCGCGATCTGAACGCCTGCGCCGACTTGTCCGAGGACCGGGGGTGGCCCCGCGAGGAACACAAGTGGAGCTTCCTGCTGGCAGCCGGGACGGGCTACGGCATCGACGACCCCGCGGGCGGACTCGTCACCGCCTGCGTCGTCACCCGGTACGGGCCGCACGAGCACCCCGCGCTCGCGGCCATCGGCATGGTGCTGGTCGCCGATCGCCACGCCCGCCGGGGCGTCGGACGCCGACTGATGCGTCACGTCGTCTCAGAGATGGGCACCACCCCTCTGACCCTGCACGCCACCCCGTACGGTCGGCCGCTCTACGAGGAGCTCGGCTTCAAGGTCACGGGGCGGGCGGAGATGCTGCGAGGGCACTTCACGCCCCGTGGGCCGGAGCCCCGGGTCGCCACACGCCCGGCCACCGCCGAGGACCTCGGTGCGATCCTGCGGCTCGACGAAGAGGTGTTCGGCACCGACCGGACGCACATCATCACCCGGCTTCCCGCCTTCTCCGACCAGCTGCGCGTCGCCGAGGCCGACGGGCGGCTGACCGGGTACGCGGCCGTCTGGCCCAACATGGAGACCCATGTCGTGGGTCCGCTGATCGCCCGGGACACCGACACGGCGAAGGCACTCATCACCTCGCTCGCCGCCCACACCAACCGCCCGCTGCGCACCGACATCGACGTGCGGCACGAGGAGCTGCTGGCGTGGGCGAAGGAGCGCGGGCTGGAATCGGTCGCCTTCAACGCGGTGATGACGCACGGGATCACGGAACTGCCGGGGGACTGGCAGCGACGGTTCGCTCCGCTGACGGTGGCGGCCGGTTGACGCCAGTCCCGGGTTTCCGCTGATGCGACGCGCCTGTTTTCCCTGGCGCGGGCCCCGGACAAGGCCTGTGCGGTGGGTCAACGGCGACCGGCGGCAATGTGCTCGGCCGGCACGGAGCCCGTCACGACCACGCTGGGGACGCTGTCACGGCGCTCCAAGGCGGCCGACAGGAACGCCAGCAGCAGCGCTGATCCGGCGAGCGCGGCGCCGACCCAGTTGGGGGCCGTGTAGCCCAGACCGGCCGCGATGACGAGGCCGCCGAGCCAGGCGGCCAGGGCATTGCCGAGGTTGAAGGCGCCGATGTTCACGGCCGAGGCGAGTGTCGGGGCGCCATGGGCCTGGTCGAGGACGCGCTTCTGCAGCGGCGGCACGGTGGCGAAGCCCAGGGCGCCGATCAGGAAGACCGAGACGGCCGCGAGAACCTTGTCGTGGGCGGTGAGCGTGAAGAGCGCCAGCACGACGGCGAGGGCGCCCAGGGAGACGTACAGCAGGGGCATCAGGGCGCGGTCGGCGTACTTGCCGCCGACGAGGTTGCCGCCGACCATGCCGAGGCCGAAGAGGACCAGCAGCCAGGTGACGGAGCCGTCGGCGAAGCCGGAGACGTGGGTCATCATCGGCGCGATGTAGGTGATCGCCGCGAAGACCCCGCCGAAACCGAGGACCGTCATCGCCATCGCCAGCAGGACCTGAACGTTCTTGAAGGCGGCCAGTTCGTTGCGCAGCCGCACGCCCTCCGGCCTGGGCACGTCCGGCACGAGCCTGGCGATGCCGGCCAGGCCGACGACACCGAGGGCGGCGACGATGCCGAACGTGACGCGCCAGCCGACGGACTGGCCGACGAGCGTGCCCAGCGGAACGCCGACGACATTGGCGACGGTCAGGCCAGTGAACATCATCGCGATGGCTCCGGCCTTCTTGTCCGGGGCCACCAGGTCGGCGGCGACGACCGAGCCGATGCCGAAGAAGGCGCCGTGGGCGAGCGAGGCCACCACGCGGCCGATGAGCATGACCTCGAAGGCGGGGGCCAGCGCGGACAGCAGGTTCCCCGCGATGAACAGTCCCATCAGCAGCATGAGCATCCGCCTGCGGGAGATCTTGGTGCCGAGGACGGTCATGAGCGGGGCGCCGAGCACGACGCCGAGGGCGTAGCCGGTCACCAGGTAGCCGGCCGTGGGGATGGAGACCCCGAAATCGCCCGCGACCTCGGGCAGCAGGCCCATAATCACGAACTCGGTCGTCCCGATTCCGAAGGCCCCGATCGCGAGGGCGAGGAGCGCGAGAGGCATGGCGGGGTACACCTTCCCAGAAGATTGCAAAAGCGCTTTAGGCACCCTCACATTAGTTGCATGCGCTGGCTACATGCAAACGCAAGCTGCCAGGTCCTGGGTCGGTTCCCTGTGCCCGCTTAGGGTTCGGGCATGACAGACCTCGACATACGCGCCGCCGTGACCGGGGACGTCCCAGCGATCGTCGCCCTGCTCGCGGACGACCCGCTGGGCGCCCAGCGCGAGTCACCGGACGATCTGACCCCCTACCTGGCCGCTCTGGAGCGCCTGACCCGCGATCCCCATCAGCACCTGGTCGTCGCGGTGCGGGAAGACCGTGTCGTCGGCACCCTCCAGCTGACGATCATCCCTGGCCTGTCCCGGCGCGGCGCCACCCGCTCAATCATCGAAGCCGTACGCATCCACGCCGATGAGCGCGGCAGCGGCCTGGGCACCCAGCTCATTGAGTGGGCGATCGAGGAGTCGCGTCGGCAGGGATGCCAACTGGTGCAGCTCACCTCCGACAGCACGCGCACGGACGCCCACCGCTTCTACGAGCGACTCGGGTTCACGGCCTCGCACGTGGGCTTCAAACTGGCTCTGTGAAGCGGCGGCGGTGACTGCGGCGTCGCTGCATGCGGCGAGGCCTGTTTCACGTGAAACAGGCCTCAACCTCGTCGGTACAGCGGCGGCTATCCGATCCCCCGCCAGCCCTCCGGGTCCACTCCACCCGGCACGGACGACTTGTCGTCGTACGGCTGACGCGTGAACACGAACGACCCCAGGTCGAGATGGCTGACGGTTCCGTCCGCCCGTCGCACCGCCTTCAGCAGCTCTCCGGCGTAGTACCCCTCCAGTCCGGTCCACGTTCCGTCACCGTTGGCCCGGAACCGTGAGGCGCGCCCGTTGCCGGACAGGGGTCCCAGGGAGAGCAGACCGTCGGCCAGGAGCCGCAGGGCGAAGGCGTACGTGCCCCAGTACCACTGGCCGGCAAGCTCCAGGGCGGGTGTGTCGGCGGCACGCATCGGCCGCCACGGCTCGGGAATCCGGGGTTCGGCCTCGGCAACGATGCGGACGAGGTCGGCGGCGACCGCCACCACCGGCGGGCCGGAGGTGCAGTTGGCCAGCACGACCGCCGCCACGTCGTCCTCCACGCCGATGGTGAGACCGGCGAGGAAACCCGGCAGCGAGCCGCCGTGCCCGACCAGGACCCGCCCGTGCATGCGACGCATCTCCAGGCCGAGGCAGTACGCGTAACCGGCCGCCACGTCCGCGGCCTCGGGCGGCGCGGCCGGAGTGCGCATCTCCCGCAGCGACTCGGCGCTCAGCACCCGATCGTCGCCCCGGACCAGGAACGCGGCGAAGCGTGCCAGATCAGCGGTCGTCGACCACAGCTGCCCGGCCGGCGCCATCCGGCCGAGGTCCTCGACGGGCTCGGGCAGCATCACGTCCGCCCAGGGATGCACGGCCCAGCCACCGGCGTGCGGCGCAGGCGGCTGCGCGCTGGTCCGGTCGAGGCCGAGAGGTTCGAGCACCTCCCGTCGGAGCACGTCCTCCCACGGAGCGCCACGCAGCTTCTCGACCAGGGCGCCCAGCAGCGTGTAGCCGGGGTTCGAGTAGTGGAACCGCCGGCCGACCGGATGCCGGTGCGGCTGTTCGCCGAGGACGTCGGCGAGTTCGGGGCGCAGTGACCCGGGAGTGCGTTCCCACCATGGACCGGGCGACTCGGCCGCCAACCCCGCAGTGTGCGACAGGAGTTGGACGATGGTCGACTCCCCCGCACCGCTGCCCGGCAGATGTTTGTCCAGAGGATCGGCAAGGTCGAGCAGCCCTTCGTCACGCAGGCGCATCACCAGCACCGCGGTGAAGGTCTTGGTGATCGAACCGATCCGGTACTGCGTGTTCTCGTCGGGACCGTGTCCGTCCACCGAGGAGCGGGCCCCGTGCCACACGGCCCGTCCGTCCCGCACGACGGCCGCGACCAGCGAGGGCGCACGCCCTTCGGCCTGCGCGACGGCGATCCGGTGCGTCAGCGCACGGCGGGTGCCCGGCAGGAGGTCTTCCTGGGAGATCGTCATGCCCCCAGTCCACCCCGAGCCGCGCCCAGCGTCGAGCCAATTCCCGGGCGGTGGGCTATTGGCGCACCCACCGGGGTTGTAGGTTCCGGGTGGATCACGCCACTGCACGCCGGTCTGCACCCGGTGCAGGACCCCGTCGATCGCCTGCCGATGATCCCGACACCGGCCACAACGACCGGACCCGGACTGGTCACATGATCGGCCGAACGAATCCCACGGCCTGTGCAGGTGCTCCTTTGCGATGCTTATCGCCGGGTCCGGGTCTGGACTCCGAATGATGTTCACGAAGACATCGGGAGCGTCGCTGTATGCGTACTCAACGATGAGGGAGAACGGTATGGAGCCGTCAGGACTCCGCCGAGCAGTTGCGGCAGGACGGGCAACCGCTTCGGAGCTGGGC
>NZ_JBFBAX010000035.1:0-57990 GCF_040682395.1 Streptomyces sp. NPDC051207
TCGGCGAAGGCCTCGTTCACGACGTCCCACTGGGCGATCTTGCCCTTGTAGTGGGCCATCACGCCGTTGATGTGGTCGATCATCGCCTGGCGCAGGGTGCTGCCGCTGAGGCTCTGCATCCAGCCGGGCTGCTGGGAGTGCCAGGCCAAGGTGTGGCCGCGCACCTGCTTGCCGTTCTGCACCGCCCAGTTGTAGACGCGGTCGGCGGCGGTGAAGTTGAACTGACCGCGCTGCGGCTCGGTGGCGTCGATCTTCATCTCGTTCTCGGCCGTCACCGAGTTGAACTCACGGTTCGCGATCGTCGTGTACGCCGAGTCGCCCAGCTTGCCCGAGGCGATGGCGGTGCCGAAGTAGCGGCCGCTCTGCGCCGCCGCGGCGCCGAGCGTGCTCTCGGCGGCGTGTGCGGCCGGCGGCGCGACCAGTGCGCCGGCCCCGCCGAGGGCGCCGACGACCAGCGCTGACAGCAGGACGCCGATCTTTCGCCGGGCAACGGGTCTGTGAAGGGCATAAGAGCCCATGGCTGTGCCTCCAAGGCAGGAGTAGCGGGATCACCGGAACCCCGGTCATGGGAGCCGGCAGGATCCAACGGTGGGGGAATGCATTCGAAATCTCGATCTACGACCGGTTCGCCAGACAGGATGATTGAGGGGTTGACGGTGCCTCGTCAACCCTTCCGACGAGAAAAGTTTCGCATCTGTTTCGAACGTTTCGAAGATCCTGATTTCGAGGTGAACCACCCAATGATTTGGGGCAGATGGGCGACGACCCTTGACCGGAGGACCGCAACTACCTAGCTTGTGGCGTCACGCAACCCGGAATGCTTCGAAACATTCGAAGCCTCTCCGGGCAGTACGCACCACCACTGTCCCGCGCGGATGGCGTGGTGTACGGGCGTACGGCCGTGACCCGGCCGGACTGTCGCGGGTTCCCCCGGACAATCCCATCCGCCCAGCGCACACCAGCGGCCGAGACTGACCCAGCGCTCGAAAACCGCCGACTCGAACCGAGCGTTGCCCTGGAAGGTCGCTGACCCGAACCAGGCCTCACCCTGGAAGGTCGCCAAGTCGAACCGGCGTCGCCCTCGAAGGCCGCTGGTTGCAGCTCAGCCATGAGCGGTGAGCGCCTTGGGGAACTCGGTAGTGGTCTCCAATGAGGCGCAGGATCGTATGCCGGACCTTGCGGAGGGCCAGGTAGCAGTGGTGTTCCTCTTGTTGCGCGGGGTCGTCGCCGGGGCCGGGGGTCCAGGGGAGCTGAAGGTAGGCGCACAGGACGTCGATGCAGGTCTGGCGCAGGTTGTCGTCGGGGGCGTCGTCGGCGAGGCCGGCCAGGGCGTGGACGCCGCCGAGCTGCACGGCGGGGGATTCGGAGCCGAGTTTGTCAACGGCCTGGGAGAAGCGTTCGGTGTGGAGGCGGGTGGCTTCGCGGTGGGCGCCGGCCTCGTCGACGCGTTGGCGGCGGTAGGCGACGACCAGGGCGACGAGCGCACCGGCTCCGGCGACCACGCCGATGGAGAATTTCACCAGGTCGAAAAGCGTTTTGGCGTCGAGCTTCCTGGTGCTGTCGATCTCCTGGAAGTCCAGCAGGTGCACCAGGCCGTAGAAGGTACCGCCGGCCGCCAGGAGCGCGGCGACGAAGGTGACGGTCAGGGCCCTGCCAACCTTCCATAACCGCAGCTCCCGGTCGTCCGGCTCCGGTCGCGGCCGTCGATTCGCTGTCACGGAAGGGAAGATAGGCCTCGCGGATCTGCGGTTGCGGTGCTTTCGATGAGGTGCGGCCGTCGCAAACACCAGCGGCGTCGACTGGCAGGCGCTGCTATGGGACTGGCGGCGCCGCGCCCACGTCCGCCAGCTCGTCCGGACCACCGTGGTCAGCGACCTCGACCGCTGCCTGTCCTGCCACTGTGCCGGCGCCGACGACGGCCAGGAGCCGGACGAGGACGACGATAGCGGCGGCCAGGACCTGGCCGGCACGGGCGGCAACACCGCGGGCTGCCCCCTAGTCGCCCTCTACACTCCGCTCACCGCCCTCGCCCCGCTCTGCGATGACAGGCTGTGCTGGTGCGCCGTCGGGTCAAACCGATGGTCCTCCTTCCCGTGTCCGGAGGATGATGTGCGACTTCGGCACCGAGGTCAACGCCGAGGCGCCGCCGGCAGACCAGGTGGCCGACAGACGAACCAGGCCGTGCAGCAGGGCCAGCAGCAGAGCTGACCCCGGGCGCGGCACACCGGGGCGGCCCCGACGATGGCTCGGGGCCGCCGCTCATGGGCCGGTCAGCCGGACGCGATCCTTTCGGGGTCGTCCGCCGGGGTGCCGACGCGGAGCCACCGATAGCCGTACGGGGGCAGGTCGACGTGGAACGTGCCGTCCTCGCCTGCCTTGAGACCGGTGTGTCCCTCGTCGAGCAGGTCTGTCAACCGTCCGCCGGATCCGGCCTCGGCCAGTTCCAGCCGTACGGTGTGAGGCCGGTTTGCGAAGTTGTGTACGGCCAGCACGGCGCCGTCACCGTCACGGCAGACGTGCGCCAGCACGGCGTCCTCCCCCGTCGTGAGCAAACGGTACTCACCCCAGGCCAGTTCGGGGGCCTCCCGGTAGCGTTCGATGAACAGGCGCATGCGGCTCAGCAGGGAAGCAGGATCGCGGCTCTGCTCGTACACGTTGATGTTCTGGGGGCCGAACGCGCCGTCCACCAACGGGTTGGGGAAGGTGTCCGGCTCGGCGGTGGAAAACCCGGCGGCCTTCTGCGGCGTCCACTGCATCGGGGTGCGTACGGCCTGGCGTCCCTCCGCGGCCAGGTTCTCGCCCATGCCGAGTTCCTCGCCGTAGAAGAGCACGGGGGTGCCCGGCAGGGTGAACAACAGGCTGTAGGCCAGTTCGACGCGGCGTCGGTCGCCGTCGACCATGGGCGGGAGCCTGCGGCGCAGCCCTCGGTCGTACAGCTGCATGTCCTTGTCCGGGCCGAAGCACGCGAACACCTCGGCCCGTTCGTCGTCGCTGAGTTTGTCGAGGGTGAGTTCGTCGTGGTTGCGCACGAACACGGCCCACTGGGCGTCGCGCGGTGCCGTGGGGCGCTCGCGCAGAGCGGCGGCCAGCGGCCTGGCGTCGCGGCGTGCCATCGACAGGTACATCTGCTGCATCGCGACGAAGTCGAAGCACATGGTGAGTTCGTCGCCGCGGTCCGAGGAGGGGTCGCCGAAGAAGCGGGTGGTGCCGTCGTAGGGCAGGTTGACCTCGCCGAGCAGGACCGACTCGCCGTTGCGGCGGCCGAGGAAGGCGCGCAGGTCGGCGAGGTACTCGTGCGGGTCGGGCAGTTCCCCCGCGTCGCTCTGTCCGTCGGTCTCCAGCAGGAAGGGCACGGCGTCGACCCGGAAGCCGGACAGGCCGAGCTGGGTCCAGAAGCCCATGATGCGGGCGATCTCGTCACGGACCTCGGGGTTGGCGATGTTGAGGTCGGGCTGCTGCTTGTAGAAGCGGTGCAGGTAGTACTGGCCGCTGCTCTCGTCGTACTCCCACAGGCTGTCCTCCGCGTCGGGGAAGACCACGCCCTGAGGGCCGTCCTGTGGGGGCTCGTCCTTCCAGACGTACCAGTCGCGGTGGGCGGAGTTCCGGCCCGAGCGGGCGTCCTTGAACCAGGGGTGGTCCTCGGAGGTGTGGTTGACGACGAGATCGGCGATCACGCGGATGCCGCGGTCGCGCGCGGTGCGGACGAACTCGGTGAAGTCGCCGAGGGTGCCCAGGCGCGGGTCCACGCCGTAGAAGTCCGTGATGTCGTAGCCGTCGTCGCGCTCCCGCGTGGGGTAGAAGGGCATCAGCCACACGCAGGTCACGCCGAGGCGCACCAGGTGGTCGATGCGCTGGGTGAGCCCCGCGAAGTCTCCGATGCCGTCGCCGTTGCCGTCCTGGTACGTCTCGACGTCCAGGCAGTACACCACCGCGTTCTTCCACCACAGGTCGGACGTGCGTGTCAGACGCATCGGTACTCCTTGGCCGTGGCGGGGATCGGGCGGGTCACGTCGAGTCGCGGCAGTACCTCGGCGCCGAACGCGTCGATGAACGCGGCCTGTTCTCGACCCACGTGGTGCAGCATCACGGCCTCGAACCCCAGGTCGACGTACTCCTGGAGCCGGGCGGCGTGCCGGCCGAGGTCGCTGGAGACGTCGACCGTGCGCGCCACCTGCTCGGGGGTGACGTGTTCGCTGACGACGTCGAACAGTTCCGCGGAGTCGAGGTCCCAACTGACCGGCGGGGCGTGCACGTTGGTCCGCCACTGGTCGTGCGCGAGAGCGAGCGCCTCGGCCTCGTCGGGCGCCCAGCTCAGGTGCACCTGCAGGTGGAGGGGCCCACGGCCGCCCGCGTCACGGTACGCGCCGATGATCTCGCGCAGGCGTTCGCGCGGGGCGTTGACCGTGATCAGTCCGTCCGCCCATTCGGCGCACCAGGCCGCGGTGGCAGTGCTGCACGCGGCTCCTATCAGCGGCGGTTCCTCGGGCGGCAGCGTCCACAGCCGGGCCCGGTCCACGCTCACCAGCCCGTCGTGGCTGACCTCCTCGCCCCGCAGCAGCGCCCGGATGACGTCGACGCACTCCCGCAGGCGCGCGGAGCGGATGTCCTTGCGGGGCCAGCCCGCGCCGGTGATGTGTTCGTTGGAGGCCTCTCCGGTGCCCAGCGCGGTCCAGAACCGGCCCGGGTTCATGGACGCGAGGGTGGCGATCGCCTGGGCGACGACGGCGGGATGGTAGCGCTGGCCGGGCGCGTTCACCACACCGAACGGCACCTGGTCGGTGGCCTGGAGGGCGGCTCCGAGCCATGACCAGGCGAAGCCTGACTCGCCCTGACGCACGCTCCACGGCGAGAAGTGGTCCGAGCACATGGCGGCGGTGAAGCCTGCCTGCTCCGCGCGTACCACGGCGTCGAGCAGTTCCGCGGGTGGAATCTGCTCGTGCGAGGCGTGAAATCCGTAGACAGTCATGGCAAGCGACTACCCCCCGGACGGTCCCCCAACAGGCGCAGACCCCACGGGTGTCGGCGCCGTCAAAACTCCCGCGCCGCACGATGCGCGTGGTGGGGTTGAGGGGCGCGGGAGAGGGCCTCGTGAGATGCCCTCGCAGGACGACCACGCGGGAGCGACCTCGGGCGGCCTCACGAGGCCCGCTCCGGCGAGAGCCGTCTTGCGCCTTGCGTCGGCGACGTCGCCCTCAGCGCCGACGGCTTCGTGTCCGGCCGAGCGCCGCCACGGGTCCGGAGGCTTCGGGCTCACAGGTCCGTGTGTCAGGCGCTCGCGTGGCGACGGACGGCCGGCCTGCGTGGAGCCGCGTGGCGGGCGGGCCGGTCGGCGTCCTCAAGCCGGTGCTGCCGCAGCCACAGCCACAGGGTCGTCGCGGACAGCAGACCGGCGAAGACGACCAACAGGAGTACGGGCACCCACATCTGCCGAGTGCCGGGGTTCTGCCAGCCTGACCAGGCGGCGGTCGCCGCCCAGAGTAGAGCGCCCAGCGCGTAGAAGGCTCGGATGCGGCGCATCTGCCGTACCGCCCGGAGCTTGGGGTGATCGTTGTGTGACGATCGCCGGATACTTCCTGCCCCAGGCGTCGGCGAACTCGGCGAACCGCTCCGAGGCGGCCTCTGCGGTCGGTGCGGTGTAGACGGGCTTGAGAAACTTGGCGATCTTGTGCCAGTCCTGGCGGGCGGCATAGCGGAAAGAGTTCCGCAGCAGGTGCACCACACAGGTCTGCACGATCGTCTCGGCCAGACCGTCTCCACCGCCTCGGGCAGGCCCTTCAGCCCGTCGCAGACGAGCATCAGCACGTCACTCACGCCGCGGTTCTTGATCTCGGTGAGGATGTGCAGCCAGTGCTTGGCTCCCTCGCCGCCGTCGCCCGCCCACAGGCCCAGGATCTCCCGCCGGCCCTCGACGGTGACGGCCAGGGCCATCTGGATGGGCCGGTTGGCCACCGCACCGTCGCGGATCTCCACGTGGATGGCGTCGATGAAGACCACCGGACAGACCGGGTCGAGAGGCCGGCTCTGCCATTCGGCCATGCCCTCGAGCACCTTGTCAGTGATGGTGGAGATGGTCTGGCGGGAGACATCGGCGCCATAGACCTCAGCCAGGTGAGCCTGGACCTCACCGGTGGTCAAACCCTTCGCGGCCGGCGAGATGACCATCTCGTCGACGCCCGTCAGGCGCTTCTGCCGCTTCTTTACGATCTTCGGTTCGAAGGAGCCGTCGGGGTCGTGGGGCACAAATATCTCCACCGGGCCGTCATCGGTCAGCACGGTCTTGGAGCGTTGACCGTTGCGGGAATTGCCGCCGTCCTTGCCCGCCGGATCGTGCTTGTCACAGCCGAGGTGGTCGGTGATCTCACCCTCGAGACCGGACTCCAGCAGCCGCTTGGTCAGCGGCTGGAGCGGCCCGCCTTGGCCGGTCAGCTGCAGGCCCTCTGCCTGGGCCCGGCTCACCAGTTCGTCAATCAACTGGTCGTCCACGGCCTTCGCCGACACAGCCGCTGCCGACTCGACAGCCTCCTGCGCGGCTACGTTCTCACTGGTCATCGATGCATCTTCCATGATCGGGAGTTACACCGAACGTCTTACGGTCCCGAAGGTCGGCGATTCGAACCCGGCGTCGCCCTGGAAGGTCGCTGACCTGAATGTGGCGGTGCCGAGGCGAGGGTGTCCGGTGGCGGGGTCGCGGAGGGCTTTGAGCAAGGCGTTGAGAAGGGGTTCGGTGAACGGGGTGCCGCGGTGATCGATGTCGCTGCCGGGGGTCGGACCGGCCAGGTAGGTGTCGCGGTCGGCGTCGGGCAGGTGGGCGAGGCACGCGGTGTGGCCGGGGACGTGGATGCCGCGGCAGCCGACGAGGTCGGCAGCGGACCGCCACGATCCGCCCGCCTGCCGATGAGTGTCAAGGGGTCTGCTGTCGGCCGCCGTCTGCGGTCGTGTTCTGCCTGCGGGGATGGAGTGTGAGGCTCGCCGTGTCGGCGTCCTTGGGCGGGTCCAGGCGCTGCTTGCGCGGGTGCGGGAGCAGCACGTCCGGGCCGCCGGGCAGCAGGCCTTTGTTGCTCAGGACGTTGATGCGTCCGCGGCACCAGAGGTCTCCCGGGGGCGGCGGCCGGATGGCGGGCAGGGCTGGGTGCACACCAGGCAGTGGCCCGGATCGGCGACGGGTGCCAGGCGCCGTAGCAGCCTGCGGACGCGGTTCTCCTCTTCCTGGCCGTAGGGTTCGGCGTCGGCGGTGCAGCCTTCGAGGAGCTCGGTGAACGCGGCGCGGAAAACGGTGATTTCACGGCGGCAGGCTCCGAGCAGCTGGAGGTACTCTTCGACCGGCCAGCGGGCCGACGTGCCGGAGCGCGAGAGGTACAGGCCGACGGTGTCGATCCGGTACTGGTTGGCGGTGTCGAGCAGCAGGTAGCCGGTCAGCTGCCACGCCTCGATCTGGCTGAGCGTGCCGGTGTGCCGGGTGCTTTTGAAGTCGAGCAGCAGTCCGTCGACGGCGAGGTCGGCGTCCGCGCTGATCCGGCGGGTGGGGAACGTGGGTGCCGGGATGCAGTCCTGCGGCCGGGTGCGGGCCCGCAGGGCGTTGAGCGGGCCGTCTGCGGCCTTGTAGAGCTGGGCGACGACGTCGGCCACCATGTCGCGGTGTGGAAGCTCTGGGAGCCGTCCCAGGGTGAAGGCGGCGGGGTCCTCCCGGGCGGTGATGGCCAGCGGCGGGAAGGCGAACCCGATCGGGGTGCGGTAGTTGACCTGGTACCAGGCCGCGGCAATCAGCATCCGGGCCACCAGGACCAGGTTGCCGGTCGGCAACTTGCCCCCAGCCTCAGCAGCCCCAGAGGATCCGTTCCTTATCCTCACGGCCCGTCGGATCAGCTCGCTGCCAGGCACCCACCCGACCATCACGAAGTCCGTCTCCCGCCGCACCCGCAGGCCAGTGCTGCCATCAACGCCAGCCGACGCCACTTCAAAGCCAGCACGGGCCAGTGTCCTGCACATCAGCAAGCAGCTTCTCTACGGCAAATGTGGATGTCAGGCAGCGGCCCCGGTTCCGACTGGGGCCGCTGCCACCTCGGCATCCTGCTCGATCACCCTGCCCAGACCGAGGAACTCACTCGCCGCTCCTGAGACGCTCAGCCACCTCGGAGCCTCAGGACAAGGTGCAGGGTCGATTCCTTCTGGATGTTGGATTCGGCCAGGGTCCGGCTGTCCACGAGGATGTCGGGGTCGGTGCTGGCCGAAGCACAGCTCTTGGTGGATATGCCCACGCGGGTATCACTGTTGTTGAAGATCGAGGTGATCGAGCGCAGGGTGCTGCTCTGCACGGTGACGCACTCGTTCACGATAGGCGCGGCGGTGGCAAACGCCGGAAGACCGAGGTCGTCGAATCCGCATACCTGGCCTTCCAGGCAGGTGGCGCTCGTGGTCGCCTGAGCGGCTCCTGCGGCCGAGGTGGCCATACCGGCACTACACGCCAGGACCGCGGCAGCCAGTGCGATACGGCGTTTAAGGGATGGAGAACGTGAGGACATGCTGGTGCTCCTGCCTGGTGGATCTTCCACGGGAAGCGAGGGGCGAGCGAATCACTCTCCTCCCCTTTTTCGGGGAGGCTTGACCGCCTCCCCAATGTCGCTGGCCCTGTACCTGTGAAGCCATGGCCCAAAAGGAGGGGCGCACATCCGGAAGGAGGGGCGCGCACTTCCTTGAAACAACCGCCCCGCGGATTCCGGGATCGACGGATCGACAGCACCAATGAAAGCGCTGAACCCGATCACCCGGGTCTCGATGACGATGCCGCCGGACGTCACAGTGGCCACGAGCCCTGTTCAAACGCGTCAGCTGCCTGCCGACAGGGCATTGCTCGCCGACTGCCGGGAATTCAGAACGGCCTGTGATCTTAGCGGTCGTCCGCAGGTGGTGCAGGTGCCGGTCCAGCACCTCAGCAGGCCCTGAAGGATGTCGAGGATCTGGTAGAGGGTCAGGCCGGCGTGTGGGCTTTTGGGTCGTGCCGCCGCAGGGTGAGGAAGGCCTGGGCGGCGGTGACGAGGGTGACGTGGTGGTGCCGGCCGCGCCAGGTGCGGCCTTCGAAGTGGTCCCAGGCCCAGGCCGTGTTTGAGCTCGCGGTAGTCGTGCTCGATCCGCCGGCGCATCTTCGCCCACCGCACCAGGTCGGCGACCGGTGTGGTGGCGGGCAGGTTCGATATCCAGTAGCCGGTCGGAGCCCGTCTGGCCGTCCGGCCACTGCACCAGGAGCGTCCGGGCGGGCAGGACACGGTCCCACCGGTTGCGGCCGCCGCCCGCTGCCTGGGCCGAGGCCAGGGACTGCTTGCCCGCCGGCCGCACTGTCAGCACCGTGAATCGTGAGGTCATCGTCCCTTTGCTGCCCTGGCGCCAGGTCACTTCGGTGAACCGGCCGACACCCACCTGTGCGGTGAGGACGGAGACGGCCTGAGGCGGGCGGTAGCAGGGCCGCGTCGGTGGCCCCAGTCCGCCGTAAGCGGGCCGGTCCACGCGTCGGCATCGGCGAAGCAGCTCACATTGGCGTCGGAGCAACAGCGGATCTGCTCGCCCGGCTGAAGCCGGTCGATGTAAGAGGTACGTGAGCCCAGTGACATCGGTAGTTCGCACACCGGACCACGGAAGGTGACCGTGATCGGGTGAGCTCGCCGTGTTGCCGCCACTGCTGACGGCGGTGCCTGCGTACGCTACGGCCTCAGGGTGAGCAGGAACCGGGTCCGATCGGACGTGCGGGGAGGGGCGGGCTGCGTGGATGACGTGGACGGCGGCCCAGGGCCGTTTGTTGTAGCCGAGCAGCCCGGGCCGCTCGGTATCGCCGGCCGTCAGTGACAGCACCGGCGCATACAGATCACCGAGCCCGCCGGAGGCCTGCGTACGTGGACACGAAGCCACCCCTGCGGGCGCACGGACGACCGGAGCAGGCCGCCGAAGGTGCTCATGTGCTGGGAGCCACCCCCGCGAGCGCGGGGTGACGGGTCACCGGTCCCTGCCGGCCGTGTACTTGGCGGTGTACCGCTGGGCGATCTCCAGTTGCTCGCGCTCCATCCAGGGGGCCGCCACCAGTACGTCCGGCAACATCGCCCGTTCCGTGGTCACCGCGCGGAACAGGCGGGACACGGTGACGTCGTGGTCCGGGCGGTGCACGACAGCGATGCGGTCGCCCGCGCGGACGTCGCCTGCCTCGATGACGCGGAGCATGGCGCCCGGGGACGCCGCCCGAGTGAAACGGCGCACCCAGCCCTTCTCACCGAGCCAACCGGCGAAGGTGCGGCACGGGATGCGTCCGCCGGTCACCTCCAGGACGGTGGCGGGGCCGACCCGCCACCGTTCACCGATCAGCGCGCGGCGGAGGTCCATGCCGAGGACCGTCAGGTTCTCGCCGAAGGAACCGTTGTTCAGGACCCGGTCCAGATTCCGCTGCCATTCGTCCAGGTCCTCGCGGGCGAAGGCGTACACGGCGCGGTCGGTGCCGCCGTGGAAGCGCAGGTCGCAGACCGTGTCACCGCTGACTCCGCCGCCCCCGAGGCCGGGTGGCCCCGCGGGGGCCACCCGGACCGGCCCGTCGACCGGCCGCTTGTCGATTCCGGTCGCGCCGCCCGGGGCGTCGGTGAAGGTCACCGCGCGGGCCCGGCCGACGTTGATGCTGAGCACGGAGCCGTGCATACCGCTCACGCGTCGGGCCGCCGCGTGACCGCCTGCGCCCCCGCGGCCGAGCCGCCCTCGGGGGCGAACGGGCAGCGCCATTGCGCGTCCGTCCGCATCCCGGAGTACTGACGCGCCTCGGACGCCTCGCCGAACTCGGCGAGGTTCGGGTTGATGGAACCCTGCAGGCGCATGTCGCGCTCACGGATGCGGCGCTGCAGGCCCTGGTAGACGCCGTTGTCCACCAGGCGCTTGAACTGGTGGTGCGAGTTGAACGCCATCGCGGGGAACGGGAAGCGGCGCGTGATCCGCGACGCGTTCTCGTGCAGGCCCACGATGAAGAACGGGTGGCCGGCCACGCTGAAGCCGAACCTCGGAGAGGCGGGATCCGGATCCGCACCCTCCGCCCAGCCAAAACCGCGGTCGGCGTCCAGGGCGTGCAGATCGGTCAGCTGCTGCCACAGCAGTGCGTGGAAGTCCGGCTCCGCGAGCCCCAGCGGCCCCTCGAAGACCGCGACGACGGTGGCGAAGTTCTGCTCGGGGTTGAGGTCGCGCGAAACGAACTCGGTGAGGGCGTCGTGGAGCGCCGCCGTCGCACTCCCGGTGCCCATGACGCCCACGTGGACCTGGCGCATGCTCCCGCGGCGCAGGGCCGACTTGGCCCCCAGGCAGGAGAACTCCTCGCTCTCTATCCAGGCCGCCAACTGGTCATGGACGGACACGGCTGTCATCGAACCTCTCCCTCGGTGTATCGGCCAGGGTGCTGTGGTGTGCTGCTGCGCTGAGGTGCTCGTGCGTCCGCCGTTCGTCGCTTCGGCACCGCGTCCCCTCAGTTCCGCACGACACGGGCCGCCGCGGAGCGTGCGTCGCGCGCCGTCAGGAGGTCCGACGGCCGCAGGCGCCACCCGCGTTCGCGCATCGCGCCGCTCACCCGGAGGGCGGTGAGCGAGTCTCCGCCGTGCGCCAGGAAGTCGTCGTCGGGACCGAAGGCGGGGATGCGGAGCTGGGTGCGTACCAGGTCGAGGAGCAGAGCGAGTTCATCGGCCTGCTCCGCCGGGCCGGCGTCGGCCGCGGGCGTCGCGGCAGGCGCGGCCGCGTGATCCCCGGGCGCACCGGATCCCGATGCGGTGGCTTCCGGCACGGACACCACGTACTCCTGCGCGAGTACCGCTGCCACGGCACGGCGGTCGATCTTGCCGGAGCCGGTCAGCGGAAGCACGTCGTGGACCCGTATGAGACCGGGGACCAGGTGCGAGGGCAGGCGTCCGCGCAGGTCCTCGCGGATCTGCTCGGCCGTCGGGCCGCCCGCGGTCACCGAGAGCGCGGCGGCCAGGATGCGCCCGCCGGTCCCGGTCTCGTCGTCGAGGGCCACGGCAGCGGCGGCGGTGACGCCCGGCGTGGCGGTCAAGTGCCGGTCCACGTCGTCGAGTTCGATCCGGTAGCCACGGACCTTGACCTGATTGTCCAGACGGCCGAGGAACTCCAGGGCGCCGTCCGCGTGACGCACGACCAGGTCTCCGGTGCGGTACATCCGCGCGTCGGCCACCGTGGCGAACGGGTCGGGATGGAAACGCTCGGCCGTGCGCATCGGGTCGTCGAGGTACCCGTGGGCGAGCGGACTCCCGCCGACCCACAGCTCGCCGGGGCTGCCGTCCTCGGAGGGACGCCGATCGGCGTCGAGGACGTGGAGCCGGCGGTCGCCCACCGGGCCGCCGATGGGCAGGCCGGTCGTCGCCGGGACCGGCTCGTCCGGCCGCAGGACGAACGCCGTGCACGTCACCACCGTCTCGGTCGGCCCGTAGCCGTTGACCAGCGTGCAGTGGCCCAGCGGTCCGTTCCGGTGTACCCGGACGTCCTTCGTGACCGCCGCCTCACCGCCGATCACGACGGTGCGCACGCCGCCGAAGGAGAGGCCGGCGCCGTCCCTTCCCTGCATCTGGGCGCAGACCAGGCGCCAGTACGCGGTGGGAAGCTGGAGCACCGACACGCCCAGCTCCCGCACCCGCTGGGCGAGGTCCGCCGGGCTCAGGGCACGGTCCGGGGTGTCCAGGAAGGCCACCGTGCCGCCGACGGCGAGCGTCGGCCAGATCTCCTCCTGGGCGACGTCGAAGCCGAGCCCGGCGAACTGGAGCACGGTGTCGGTGTCACGCAGTTCCAGGAGGTCGCCGATGCCGGTGGCGTGCTCGGCGAAGGCGTCCTGGCCGACGAGCACGCCCTTGGGGGTGCCGGTCGATCCCGAGGTGTAGATGATGTAGGCCGCCTGGTCACCGGAGGGGCCGAGCGCCGGACGTGCGGGGGAAGCCGTGTCCGCGAGTGCCCGGGGGCCGTCGGCGTCGACCACGGCCCGGGCTCCCGAACGGCTCAGCAGCCGGTCCCGGTAGGCGTCGGGGGCCGCGGCGTCCATGGGCAGAAAGGCGGCGCCGAGGTGCCAGCACGCCAGCATGGCGACGACCACCCCGGGGCCGGAGGGCAGGCGCAGACCGACGACGTCGCCGGCGCCCACTCCGAGCGACGACAGTTCGGCGGCGGCCTTCTGCGCGTGCTCCGCCAACTCGGCGTAGGTGACTGCCCCGTCGGTGGTCCGCAGGGCGACGCGCTCGCGGACCGCCGCGTCCGGGTGCCCGGCCGTCGCGGCGATCCGGTCGGCCACCCGCGGGGAGGCGGTGGTAAGGGCAGCAGGACGGATGATGCTGATGGAGGTCATCGGATACCTGACTCGGTGGGAAGGTTCGGACGGTCGTCAGCGGCCGGGGCGGGCTCGGCGTGCGCGGGCCGCAGCCGGCGACCGCCGGACAGGGCGACCAGGAAGCCGACGCCACCGCAGAGGGCCGCGAAGGCGTAGGCGGCCTGCGCGCCGCGGGAGTCGGCGACGTGGCCGCTCACCGAGGACCCGATGGACACCCCGAGCCAGAGAGCCGTGGACTGCCAGGCCAGCGCCTCCGTGCGGTGCGAGGTGGGCACACCGTCCACGACCAGCATCATGGCGACGATCATGGCCGGGCAGGAGCTCGACCCGGCCAGCAGGAGCACGACGCCAGCCCCGGCGAAGTTGTCGACCACGAGCATCGGCAGGATCCCGACCGCCATGATCAGCGTCGAGACCCACAGGATCCGCGGCAGCGGAGCCGACCACTCCCGCGCGCCGTAGGCCACTCCCGCCACCGAGCTGCCGATCGCGTAGATCCCCAGCAGGACGCCCGTCATGAAGGGCTGCTGCTTCTCGTCGGAGAACGCCACGGTGGCGATGTCGATCGAGCCCCACATGCCGCCGAAACACAGGTTCAGTGCCGCCACGAGAGCGACCGGCCCCAGGAACAGGGCGCTTCTGCCGACCCTGGGCCCGGGCTTGCGCTGCGGCTCCGTGCGCCTGCTGAGCGCGAGCAGGACACTGCCACCGCACACCAGGACCAGCGCGCTGACCAGGCCCGCGGCCGGGCTCACCCCGACGGCGAGTGAGGTGGCGATGACCGGGCCGACGATGAAGACGATCTCGTCGACCAGGGACTCCAGCGCGAAGGCCGTCCCCTTCAGGGACGAGCCCTCCAGCAGGCCGCTCCAGCGCGCCCGCACCATCGAGCCGATGGCGGGAGTCGCCGCGCCCGTCAGCGCCGCCGTGACGAACAGGACCCACAGCGGTGTCCCGTCGCTGAGCGTGCTCACGACGAACGCGCCGCCGCTGACCGCGCACAGCACCGCGCAGGAGAGCAGGACCTTGTGCTGCCCCACCCGGTCGGCCACACGGGCCAGTTGCGGCGCGGCCACCGCGTACCCGACCGCGGAGACGGCCGACAGCGCACCCGCGGTGCCGTAGTCGTCCCGTGTCGCCGACACGAACAGCAGGATGCTGATGCCGGTCATGCCGAGCGGGAATCTGGCGAGCATGCCCGGCAGGAAGAACCCCCACGCCCCCGGGGTCGCCAGGACCGTGCGGTAGCGCGCGACTCCCGTGCTCATCGCTTCAGCTCGGCCACGAAGCCCGCGACCAGGCGCGTGAGTGCCTCCGTCTCCTCGAAGTGGACGGCGTGACCGGCGTCGAGGTCGTGTGTCTCCAGATCGGGGTGGCTGCGCAGGAAGTCGCGCACGCGGTCGTTGTCGACCAGCTTGTCACGGGTGCCGAACACCGCCCGCACCGGCAGCCGCCCGATGCGCCCGTAGTCCGTCTCGGACTTGACGGCGATGGCCTCCCAGGCGTCGATCGTGCCGACCGTCACGTGGGAGAGCTTCAGCTTGTCGTCCTCGATGGCCGCCAGCCACTCCGCACGATCGGTGAAGTCGGACGGGCGCAGCGGCACCCTGATGAAGGGGCGCGTCGCCTCGACGGTGATTCCGAGCTCCTCAACGACCTCCAAGGCGGCGTCGATCGAGCGGTCCAGCACGTCGGAGTAGCGGTCGTTGAAGAAGAAGCCGGGGCAGACCATGAGCAGGCTCGCGAGCACGTCGTGGTCGGCGAGCCCGGCCGCGACGACCGTCGCGACCTGGGCGCCGAAGCACCAGCCGGCCAGGTGGAGGCGGGTTTCGGGGCGGGTCTCCTTGAGACTGCGCAGCAGCAGTGCGATGTCCCGGACGGCCAGGTCGCCGTCCGGGATGTGTCCGCGCACGGCGTTGAGCCCCGAGCCGCGCAGGTCGACGGCGAGGAAGGCGACGTCGCCGCCGAGCCCGGCCAACCCGGCGCCGAGCGGCGCCTGCCAGCCCGCGTGACTCACGCCGCCGTGGAGCATCACCACGAGGTCGGCAGCGGTTTCCGAGCCCCACCGCCGGTAGTGCGTGACGTAGCCGTCCGGCTGCTCGAAGGTGTGGACGCCTTCCAGGGTGGTCTGGGTTATCACTGCTGCTCACTCCTCTGTGTCGCCGTGGTGTCCTCGGTGCACGCGAGCGCCTCTACCTCGACGCGCAGCGCGGGAGTGGCCAGTGCGGCCACCGTCATGACGGTCATGCAGGGGCGCAGGTCGCCCAGCCACTCGCCCATCCGCCGGCGCCGGCGCTGCAGGTCGACCTCGCCGGCGAAGTAGAACGTCAGCTTGACCAGGTCCTCATGACGCATGCCTGCCGCCTCGAGGTTCGCCGTGATGTTGTCCAGCGCGACGCCGAGCTGCTCGACCGGGTCGTCGGGCAGCTCCCCGGTGGGGGTCATGCCGATCTGGCCGGAGATCACGAGCCACCGGACCGGGCCGGTGATCTCGGCCTGGTGCGAGTACGCGGCCAGCGGCGCCGCGATCCCCTGGGGATTTCGGAAGGTGTTCACGAGGTTCTCTCTGTTCCCTTTCAGACGGACGGCTCGCGGCGCGCGCCGACGCCGTCCACAGACGTCTCGATCCGGTCGGTGGTGTCGCGGACGGAGCCGCCGGGGTCCTCGGCGATCTGCGCCAGGACCGCCTCGTACAGGCGCCCCAGCTCGTCGACCACGCTCTGTGGGAGGAGCCTGCCGTCGGCGTTGAGGGTGATCTCCAGTGCGGCACCGTCCGGGTCGCGGCCCACGGTCGCGAGGAACGGCGCGTCCGTGTGCTCGAACCACCGGACACCGGTGAGGTGCCCACCGCCGTGGGCGTCCGCGTACG
The DNA here is from genome assembly GCF_040682395.1 of Streptomyces sp. NPDC051207. NCBI lineage: Bacteria > Bacillati > Actinomycetota > Actinomycetes > Kitasatosporales > Streptomycetaceae > Streptomyces > Streptomyces sp. NPDC051207. The sequence goes on from NZ_JBFBAX010000035.1 coordinate 16,203, forward strand.
CGGGGAAGTCCGTGTAGTTGAACAGCGCGGAGTAGCGGGGCCAGTCGTCCGGGCTGTCGCCGCTCGCGGCGCAGCGGCGGTGGGCGAGCGCGCGCATCTCGAACGCGAACACCTGGTCGATGAGCTCCGGCCACGTCTGGTCCCCGATCCGGACCCGGTGCGGCTGGAAGTTGAGGAACATCCCGACCAGATCCTGCGCGTCGTCGGTTTCGGGGCGGCCGTGTGTGAAGACCCCTGTCAGGACGTCCGGCTCACCCGTGACCAGGGCCAGCACCTTCAAGTGCGCTGCCAGCAGCAGGTACTTGAGTGGGTGGCCCGTTCCGCGCGCGACCTCGCGCAGCCGGGCCTCCCGGTCGGCCGGCAGGACGACGGTCGCCTCGGCCCAGCGGGATCCGCCGTCGGACGGGTGGTGGGGCAGCCGTGCTCCCGGGTGGCCCGCGAGGACGTCGCGCCAGAACGCGCGCGACTCGGCGGAGGTGCGGGCCGCCGCCTCGGCCAGGGCGTAGGAGCGGAACGAGCCGGCCGCTCCGCCGGACCGGACGGGCCCGGCCGCCGCTCCGGCGCCCGCTCCCGCGGCCTGGGAGGCGTACGAGAGGAGGAGGTCCCGGACGAGCAGGGAAAGGCTCCAGCCGTCGACGACCGCGTGGTGGAAGCTCATCGAGAGCACGAAGCGGTCCGGCGCCGTGCGGTGTGCCGCGAACCGTATGAGTCCGGGCCGCTCCCAGCGGAAGCCCGAACCGCGTTCCCTCTCGAACCACTCGTCGGGCGCCGAGGGGTCGTCCACGGAGTCCACCACGGTGAGATCGGGTTCGACCGAGGCGTACACGAGCTGCCGGGGAACGGGCGCCGCCAGGTCGACGGCGGCCCGCAGCGTCTCGCAGGACGCGGTCATCCGCCGCAGCGCGGCCCGCAGCAGGGCCGCGTCCAGGGGCAGCGCCACGGAGTAGGCGAAGACGTCGTGGTAGGCAGACTGCGCGGGGTCCCGCCCCGTCGCCCTGATCATCCGGAGCTGGGTGGCGGTGAGCGGATAAGCGTCGACGACTCCCGGCGGAAGCCCGTCGAGCGACGCGCCCGAGGCGTCCCCGGTGCTGCCCGCCGTCCCCGTGGTCCCGGGCTCGGGCGCCCGCGCCGCCAGCCTGCGGACGAGGGCCCGCACCGTGCGTGCCTCCATGACGTCGCGCAGTGCGGCACCGGGGTGGTTCCGGCGCAGCTTGGCGAGGATGCGGATGGAGCTGATCGAGTCCACCCCCGCGTCGAGGTAGTTCTCCTCCACCTCGATCGTCTCCCTGCCGACCACCTTCGCGATGATCGCGGCGACGGCACGCTCCGCTTCGACCGCGGCGCCGTCGGCCGGTTCCCGCCCCGCGTACCGTTCCAGGGCGGTGAAGAACTCGCCCGAGTACTGCTCCGCCGTCGAGGTCTTGACCCGCGCCCGGTCGTGGGACACGGCGAGCTGCGTCTCACCGGCGAAGTGGTCACGGTGCACATGGACGGTCATCGGGAAGCTGGTGAGCTCGAAGTACCGGGCGCTCTCGATCGACACCGCCTCCCGCGCGGGGGTGGCCGTGTCACCGGCCGGCGCGTAGGAGTGGAAGTCGGTGTAGTTGAAGACCACGTCGAAGAGCGCTCCCGCGTGCTGCCGCTCGATGTCGGCGAGGGGGAACCTCTGGAGCGGGACGAGTGCCCGCTCGCGCTCGAAGACCGAGGTCGGCAGACCCGCGTCGTCCGGCTCGCCCACCTCGACGGGCAGCGGAAGGGTGTTCAGGAACAGGCCGACCATCTCGCTGCCGCCGGGCACCTCCGGACGGCCGTTGCCGACCAGCCCGGTGATCACGCGCGACCGGCCGGTCAGGTCCGCCAGAGCGGCGCAGTGCGCTGCCAGGTACAGCGACTTGAGCGGCAGACCGAGGGCCGCGGCGCGCAGGCGCAGCCGCTCCTCCAGCTCGGCGGGAACGGCCCGCTCCAGTACCGCCGTCTCGATCGTCGACGGCGCAGCGGATCCGAGGTGGCCGGCCAGCAGCGTGGCGGAGAAGCCGTCGAGCATGCCGCGCCAGGCGTCCCGGTCCGCCGGACGCCGTGCGCTCTCGCGCTCCAGCGCCACGTAGGTGCCGTAGCCGGGATCCGGGGCGGCCCCGGCCGCCGGGCCGGCCGGGAGCCCGGCGCAGCGGCGCCGGATCTCCTCGACGACGAGGGCGACGCTCCACCCGTCCAGGATCAAGTGGTGGAACGAGAAGGCCAGGTTGACCCGGCCCTCGCCCCGCATGTGGACGCGGAAGCGCAGAGGCGGCCTGCCGAGGTCCAGCGGGCGGCGCTTCTCGGCCTCGATCCACTCCTCGACCGCCCTGTCCTGCGCGTCTGCGGGCAGCCCGGTGAGATCCACGACCTCCAGGGACGGCACGGCGTCGGCCGCGTCCGGGCGGAGCACGACCTGGAGCGGCTCGTCGTAGCGCTCCAGGTCGAAGCAGGACCGCAGCTGGGGGTGGTGTGCCACGGTCTCCCGCACGGCACGCGCCAGTTCGGCCGGATCGGCCACGCCGGTGAACTCGTAGTCGAAGATGTCGTGGTAGACGGGCGATGTCTCGTCGAGCAGCGAGTGGTAGATCATGCCCGACTGGAGCTTCGTCAGCGGCCAGGCGTCTTCCGCCACCGCCGGGAGCGCCTGCTTGTCGTCCTCCGACACCAGCCCGAACGCCTCGGGGACGGCCGGCCCGGACGACGCCGGGTCCTGGCGGGTCAGCGAGGCGGCGAGTTCCGCGATCGTCGTGTGGGCGAAGACCTCGCGCAGGTTGACCTCGTACCCTGCCGCGCGCAGCCGGGAACTGACGCGCAAGGCCATGATCGAGTCCCCGCCGAGGGCGAAGAAGTTGCTGTCCGCGCTGACCGGTGCCCGCAGTCCGAGGACGTCCGTCCAGGCTCGGGCCACGTCCTGTTCGGCCGTGGTGGCGAGCGGCCGGCCGGCTCGGTCGGCCGGTGCCGCGTGGGCCACCGGCGCCGGCAGCGCACGCCGGTCCAGCTTGCCGTTGGGCGTGGTGGGCAGCTGCGGGACCTCGATGAGGTACTGCGGCACGAGGAACTCGGGCAGCAGCTTGCGCAGCCGGGCCCGCAGGTCCTCCGGGTCGAACGCGGAGCTCACGACGTAGGCGGCCAGTGCCTGCGTGGGACCCGACGTGTCCACGATGACGGCCGCGTCCTGGACGGCGGGCAGGTCGCGCATGACCGCGGCGATCTCGTCCGGCTCGACCCGCAGGCCGCGCAGTTTGACCTGGTTGTCGATGCGCCCCAGGTACTGGATCTGACCGTCCGGCAGGAACCGGGCCAGGTCGCCGGTGCGGTAGAGGCGGGCTCCCGGGGCGGTTCCGTAGGGGTCGGGGACGAACATCCTCGCGTTGAGGTCGTCGCGCCGGTGGTACCCGGTCGCCACGGCGACGCCGCCGATGCACAGCTCGCCCGGAACGCCGACCGGCTGGAGCCGCAGGTCCCGGTCCAGGACGTAGAGCCGCACGTTGTCGATGGGCTTGCCGATGGGGACGAGCTCGCCGGGGTAGTCGGCCCGGCAGGGCCAGTGCGAGACGTCGATCGCGGCCTCGGTCGGGCCGTAGAGGTTGTGCAGTTCGCAGGAGGGGAGCGTGGCGGCGAAGACCTCGATGGTCTTGCGAGGGAGTGCCTCGCCGCTGCAGACGACCCGCTTGAGCGGACCGCAGTACCGGGCGAGTTCCTCCGCCTCCAGGAACACGTTCAGCATCGAGGGGACGAAGTGCACGGTCGTCACGCCCCGGGAGCGGATGAGTTCCTTGAGGTAGTCGGGGTCGCGGTGCCCGCCGGGCCGGGCCACGACGATGGCGGCCCCGGTCATCAGCGGCCAGAAGAACTCCCACACCGAGACGTCGAAGCTGTACGGGGTCTTCTGCAGTACCCGGTCCGCCCCGGCGCCGCCCGCCAGCGGGAAGGCCGACTGCATCCAGTGGAGCCGGTTGGCCAGCGCGTCATGGCGGTTGATCACACCCTTGGGCTGCCCGGTGGACCCGGAGGTGTAGATCATGTACGCGGGCGAGCCGGGGGCGAGGTCCCGGACGGGATCGGTGTCGTCCTCCTGGTCCAGGGACGCGTCCGGCAGGACGAGGAGCCGGGCGGCGGCGCCGCCGAGCGCGGCGCGGTGGCGCTCCTGGGTGAGGATCAGCGGGACGCCGGCGTCCTGGATCATGAACTCGATCCGGGCGGCCGGGTATTCGGGGTCGATGGGCACGTACGCGCACCCCGCCTTGACGATCGCGAGCAGCGCGATCACCATCTCCGCGGAGCGCTCCATGAACACCCCGACGAAGGGACCGGGCCCGGTCGTGCCGAGGGTGCTGCGGATGCGGTACGCCACCTGGTTGGCCCGCCGGTTCAGCTCGTCGTACGTGTACGACTGGCCTTCGAACTCGACGGCCAGGCTGCCGGGGCTCCGCCGGACCTGCTCCTCGATGACGTCGGCGACCGTGCCCTCCGGGTGGGCGACGCGGGTGTCGTTCCAGTCGCCGAGGATCAGGTCACGTTCCTCGTCGCGGGTCATCGACGGGGTGCCCACCGGTGTGTCGACGCCGGTGTCGGCCAGCGAGGCCAGCAGCCGGAGGTAGTTGCGCAGGATCCGCTCCGCGGTGTCCCGGGTGAACAGGTCCGTGTTGAACTCGAGCTCGAACTCGTACGCGTCGTCGGTCCGGTTGACGTACAGCATCAGGTCGAACTTGGCGGCGGTCCGGCGTACGGGGTGGTACGCGGAGGTCAGTCCGGGTCCGAGGTCGAGCGAGGGACGGCCGTCGAGCAGCGTGAGCATGGTCTGGAAGACCGGGTTGTGGTTCCGGGCCCGCTGGGCCCCGAGCGCCTCGAGGACCTTCGGAAGGGGCGCGTCGCCGTCGTCCAGCAGTCGCTCGGCGGCCTCCTGGGCGTGGGAGAGCAGGGTGCGGAAGGTGTCGTCCGGGTCCACCGGCACGAACAGGGGCAGGGTGTTGACGTAGCAGCCGACCTGCTCCAGGTCCTCGGGGCCCGGCCTGTTCAGCACCGTGGTGCCGACGGCGAAACCTTCCTGCCGGGTGTAGCGGTGCAGCAGTAGCGCATACGCGGCGAGGAACACCGGGAAGGCGGTGCTGCGGCAGGTGCGGGCGCACTCCTTCAGCAGTGGTTCGACGTCCGCGCCGGGCACGCGGACGGTCATGCTGTCGCCGCGGAACGTCTGCACCGCGGGTCGCGGGCGGTCCAGCGGCATGCCGAGCAGGTCCGGGGCGTCGGCCAGCGACCGGCGCCAGCGCTCGACCGCGGCCGACTGCCTCTCGTCCGCGGCCGCCGACCGGCTCTCCGTGACGAAGGCGCGGAACGCGGCGCCCGAGACGGGCCGTTGCGGCAGATACCCGGTGGCCACCAGGACCCGGTAGTTCTCCGCGATCTCGTCGAGGACCAGGCGGATGCTCCAGTCGTCGACGACGATGTGATGGGCCGTCAGGCCGAGCCTCCAGGTGCCACCCGGCAGCGCCACCACGACCGCCCGCAGCAAGGGTGCCGAGCCCAGGTCGAACGGCCGCCGGTGGTGTTCGGCGAGCAGCTCCTCCGCCCGGGACCGGGCCTCGGCGGCGGCCAGGTGCCGCAGGTCGACCACGGTCGTGGTGTCCGCGAGGACGTCCGCGTCGGCGTGGTGCACCCGGGCCCGCGGTCCACCGGGGGTCTCGTGGAACGACGTGCGCAGGGAGTCGTGCCGCAGGACGGTGGCGCGGATCGCGCGGCAGAACGCGTCCGGATCGAGGTCACCGGACGTCTCGAAGGCCACCGACTCGTTGTACGCGGGCTCGTCGGAGCCGGCGAGCTCGTGAAAGAGCCAGAGGCTTTCCTGGGTGTACGAGAGCATGCTTGCGTCTGTGTCCGGTTCCCCGGCCATACCGCACTCCAAACTCGGAATGAATGTCGGCTCGTTGACGTGACGAGTGATGTGGATGCAAGGGGATCGGCGTCCTGCCGCACGAGGTCCGGTGCGCCCTGTCCCGGACGCGCGCTCGGTGCGGTGCCGTGTCCGGTGGCAGGCGGAGTGTCGCCGTCCGCGTCCGGGCACGACGACCAGCCCGGCTCTCCCGGCGCTCGCGACGGTGGGAGCTGATCCGACGGGACCCGGCCGGAGGACCGGATCCCGGATCGTGGCTAGGACGCGGTCACGGCCCCGTGGAACGGGTCGAAGACCTCGTCGTACGGACGCAGGATCGAGCTGAGCGTGTCCGGTGCCACCGCGTCGGGGCCCGGACAGTCGTCCTTGAGGGGCTCGGTCTCTATCGAGATGTGCCCGGCGACCGTGCGGGCCAGGCGAACGGCGGTGTCGGCGTCGTCGGCACGGACGATGACGTGCCCGCAGCGATCGTCCGACCAGCGGAGTTCGGGCACCGTGGAACCGGCCTCCACGCTCACCGACACCTCGACCACGCCGTCGACGGCGCGCGCCGCCTCCAGGCCGGTGACGGAGGTGACGACCCCCGGGGCCGCGGTCAGGAAACGGATGGCGGCCGCGCCGCGCGCGGGGTGCAGGTGCCCGTCGAGCGGGGCACCCTCGCCGACGAGGCGGTAGGTGGCCTCCTCCATGTCGACCCCGTACACCATCCTGACGAGATCGTTGATCCGGTCGCCTCCACGGCGGGTGTGGGACTCGACGATCCGTGGTCCCTCGTCGGTCAGGATGATCTCCGTGTGCGACGGGCCGTCCTCGAGACCGACGGCGTCGAGGAGCCGTACCGTCAACTCCCGGATCCGGTCGAGCTGGTCCCCTTCCAGGGGCGCGGGAGTGACGTGCCCGAGCTCCACCGTGCCGCCGTCGGTCTCCTTGGCGGTCACCGCGATGATCGTGTGCCGCCCGGCCTCCGAGAAGGCCTCCACGCTCAGTTCGGGACCGACCAGGAGCTTCTCGACCTGGAATTCACCGAGTTCGAAGTCCTTGCACCAGGCCCACACCGCGTCGACGTCCTCGGCCGTCTCGATCCGGCGCACTCCGAGGCTGCCCGAGCCCTTGGTCGGCTTGACGATGGACGCCCCGTGGGAGGCGACGAACGCACGGAGTTCCGCCTGCGTGGGATTGACCGCGTAGGGAACGGGCCCGATGCCCTGCTCGTTCAGCAGTGCCCGCATCGCGGCCTTGTCGTGCAGCAGCCGGGCGCATCGTTCCGAGGTGCCGGGAATTCCCAGGGTGTCGGTGAGATGGCCGGCGACCAGTTGTGCCGCCTCGGTCTGCGTGACGATCCGTGTGATCGGCGCGATCCGGTGCAGTGCGGTGGCCATCGCGACGGCGCTGGGCACGTGCTGGTAATCCACCAGGGCAAGCTGCTCGCAGAGCGGAATCAGCGCCGGGTCGAATTGTGAAGGCTTTTGCAGATAGGCGACGGTCACACCGGCGGACTTCGCCTTCGAAACTAATCGGATGCTGTCCCCAATGACCAGCACACGCCCCCGTGCCACGATCATCCCCCGTTTCAGATCGCTCTCTCCTTTAGCCGTTGAGGAGGCTAGCACAGCCCCAGCGGCCGACCCAGGGATTGCGCCGAGATCAGCCGACGGTCAAGCCCGGGCCAGGCCTCCTGCCTGCTCGGAAGGCGAGGTGACGGTGGGAGATGTTCGCTTTGCCGACGGTCTTCCGCAACCGTTCACCGGCGACGTTCCGCTTCCGCCGCTGCCGGATGGAAATCAAGAAGCCCGGCAGGCGGCTATCCGATGCCTTTCAGCCAATTCCTCGAGAAGGGTTGCGGGCGCTATTCGGCCTTGTCCGCAGGCGGCCGACCGCGGACACCGGTCCGCTGATCGTTGGCTGAATTCGCTGTACCACCGAAGCCCTTCGCGGCGTCCGCGAAGCCCGTTGCGCGGTGGCAGGCGGCCGGTCCCGCGTGAAGACTCCCTGCCCGGCCGGAGGTGCCGGGGATGCCCTGAAGTGCCCACGTGTCGCGCCCCCGCCCGCGTCCGTGTGGGCAGGGGGCGACGCGGTGCTCTTCCCCGGGCCGGTCAGGTGCCCTGGAAGATCTCAATCTGCGCCCCGATGGAATTGAGCCGTTCCGCCTGAGGCGGAGCCCTCCCCTCGCCCTCCTGAAGCCGGCGTCCGGTGGCTCGGAGACGGATGCGCAGCACCCTGTGCGAAATCTGCCTGACCGCCCGCTTGCGCCTCGGGCTGGAACCCAAGGACGTCGGTGACCTCCTGCGACGGTCCCTCCACCTCGACAGCCAGTTGGACGGCGACACTGTCGACGCCCTGCTGGACCTGGCACTGCCCCCCTCCGCCACAGGAGCCGAGAACCGCTGAACGTGCACGCGGCGGACATGGACGAGGACGACGGCGGTCACGGCCAGGCGACGACCACCTGCTCGCAACTGTCCGTGAGGTCCTGGTTGCAGCTGATCACCCGGCTGAGCTTGACCTCTTCCGTGGATGTGCCTTGGCCCGGAATGAGTACAAGCTGAGCCGTAGGGCTGACCGGGAACCTGATCTCGTGAGCACCCTGCAGTCCGAACCCTCGATAGGCGTCCCTCGGAGTTTCCGGGCGCCAGAGTATGAGGGGGGCGTCGGAGGTGAGGAAGATCGGCTTGCGGCTGGTCTCAAGCCGCCAGTGCCGAGCACGGAACTGGGGATGCACACCTGGATAGAACTGAGCTGCAAGGCGACCGCTTCGTCCTGGGTGGGATCGTTGCCGCCGTTCACCGCTCGCGTTCCGTGGTAGTAATCCCAGGCACCCTGGACTTCGGCTGCCCGTGGCGGATGACCGAGATGCTTGCCGGTGAGGTACTCGGTCATCAGGGCCTTGTCGACCTCCCGGCCGTTCGCGTACGCGGTAACGTCGCGCCCGAAAAGCAGCGTCGTGCGCTTCCTGGGTGTCCTGACCATCTGCACGGCCAGGTAGATGCAGAGCAGTTCGCGATCGTCAGTACCGACGGCTGGTGGCGTTTCCGTCTCGTCTATTCGACGCAGGGCAGCAAGCCCTTGCCCTTCCAGACCGCTGAGCTCGCGCTCCATCGCCGTGGAGGGCATACCGTTCTTGTCCGTAATCGTATAGAAGCCCGTCTCGGCTGCAACGTTCTTGACGTTGGCGAGATGAGTCTTCGGCGGGCACCGACGCCTCACCCTAACCATGTCGCCTCTCCCAAATCGTGCCAGATAGCTCTGAGGCACGTAGTGGTGAAGCTTCGGATCCGACATCTCAGCCCCTGTCCGGCTCGTGGTGGCGGCCCATGTACCCACGGACTTCGGCAGCCAGCTGGCCAGTGGCTTTGAGTGCCTCCTGATGGCTATGACGAGCCTGGGCCAGGTGGTTCACTCGCTCAAGCACCGCGTCGTTGGTAAGCGTGGCCGCCCACTCGCTGATCGTGTCGCTCATGTCACTCCCCATCAGCGGGACGAGTATTTCCGTCAGGCCGGCGCGTGCGACCGCGGCCTGGATCCGCTGTTCGCCTCGTTCTGCGGCAGAGGCGGCTCCAGCCCTCGGCAGTTCGCTGCGCAGATCGTCGTATCCGGTGGAGATGTCCAACTGCGGCGGCAGAGGCGTGACCTCACGGCCGCCAGTGACGATGATCGGAATGGCTGTGGTGCGGACCCAGTCCTCCAAGTACTCCAGTTCTTTGACAGCGATGTTCCAGATTCCTGTGTGCGGACACTGCAGCTACACCGTCGTCCAGATCGAGAAGGGAATGTACGCGCCGCGCGGCGCCATCGCGATGATGTCGTTGACATGGATCGGCTGCCCACTACCTGGTTGTGGCCGCCGCTCAAAGGGCTGGGAGACCGCAAGCCCGGGGTTCGGTGCGTCGGGGTGGACAGCTCCCAGGCGGGCTGCTGCAACAGTCGGCCGCCGATGTTTGGCCATGTTGGTGTACTCAACGAGGATTTTGAGCGGGTGCTCGCCAGGCTCCCGGCGTTGGAAGGGCTGCAGAGTTCGGATGCGCTGAGCAAGAGGAGCACTGGGCTGCAACGGTGGAAGTCCGCGCCTGCGGCGGTGATTGAGCCAAGCCTCGAAGTCAGCAAGGCTCGTGCTGGCGGCCATCTCGATGCTGCGTTCTTCCTCTGCCGTGAGAGACCGTCGCAACATGTGCTGCACTTCGGCGTACACGGTGTGTTCAAGCACAGCACGCAGTTGGGTGACAGCGTCAGCGACAAGACGAGGAACCGCCTCAGGGAGTGGCGCAATCCCAGCCACGACTGCCTGCACTTGATCGCCGTCGACGACGGTTTTGAGGGAGAGTGGCTCTTGAGCGGTGTAGTCGTGAACCGTCCGTATGACTCGGTCGACCGTCTGATCGACATGAGCCAGGGTCGCCACAACATGCAGCTGGTGGTCCGGCACCCAGGCGTAGTCAGCAGCGGTAGTGCTCATGTCTGAACACCTGACCAACGGTGCGTAGGGCGGGGCGCTTCGGTGAACTGACCGCCGCTAGGGCAGTTCTTCCAGCCGGGCGAGCAGCCTGGCGGCGGTGGCGACGGCCGCGATGGCGTGCGTCGGCGCGGGTCCAGGTGAAGTTCTCGGTGGTACCGGAGTCGTCATGCGGTGCGCCGCTGAACAGCGCGTAGGCGCTCTGGGCGAGCATCGCCCAGCGCTCCTCCTGGTCCCGTTCCCCGGCCTTCTTCTGCACGGCCTGGTCGTGGACCCTTCAGGTGTTGCAGGCCTCCCGTACGGGATCGAGGGCCGCGCGGGCGAGGGCAACGGCGTGCTCGTACCGTCCGTCACGGATCGCGGTCTTCGCCTCGCGGATCCGTCGCGCGCCGGTGGCCCGGGCCTCCACGGTGGTGACCGGGACGAGGACGTCGACGAAGGCGCCGGCATCGAGCTGGGTGAGGGCGTTGCTCCACGTCGCGTGCGGGACGCGGATGACCTCCTGGTCGTCGGCGACGGGCCAGTGCTTCGTCTCTGCCAGTGCGGTCAGGGAAAGTTCGGCGCGCAGGGCCAGGTCGTTGCCCGCCCGCACCCTTTCCAGTCCGCGCAGCTGATGGTCGGTCACACTCGTCTCGAGCGTGAGGTTCGTGGCGAAGGACTTCAGCCCGACCGGCCGCGGTGTGTGAAGGACACCAATCCAGCTCGCGGGGCCTGGTGTCTCGTGCGCCCAGAGGGCGCCGGAAACAAGGAACGGCGCGTCCACGGTGAAGTCGCCGTGGGCAGTCACCTCAAAGGTCAGGGCGAGACGGTGTACGTCCCAGCCCTGGAAGAAGTTGACGTGCTGCTGCGCCCGGATATTGACGGTGTAGTCGTTCGATCCGAATCGGAAGCTGGCCATCGTTCCCTTGCCTGAATGAGCTCCTACCTGATGGTGGCAGGTCAACCATCCTGGGGGCAGCGAATATCTCGGGGAGCCCGACGGGGCAGCGCACGGTGGTGAACTGACCCAGGCGAGAACGGCACGGGGACGGTGCTGTGCGCGCTTGCAGGCGAGACAGCGTCCGGAGAACAGCGCGGGGGCTGGCAGACACCCGGGGCAACACCCGCACCGATCGCCGCTACGCTGAACACGCCACCCCGGGCCAGGGCCGAGACCCCACAGGGACGCTCTCAGGCAGAGAGCCGCAGCAGGACCGCCGACCGCGAGGCGCGCACCGCCCCCACGCGGACGACACCACAACAGGTGTCCGCTGTCCTCGATCCCTCTGCTCAAGGGAGCAGCATCATGACCTGGGACAACGTTCCCGCGCCCGTTCAGCCGCCCGTCCCCGCGCCCGTCCCGCAGCAGCCCGCCGTGGGTGCCGGCCTGACCGCCGCGATAGGCCAGGGCGTCGTTCAGGGCGCCGCCCGCTCCATCACCGACCGGCTGGTGGACAAGTTCCTCACCAACCCGCCCGACTGGCTCAGGTCCCTGTGGCACGCGCTACCGAAGCCCTGGGAGTAGCCATCACGGCCGGGCAGGTCGACCCTGCCCGGCCGCTGCCGCCGCTCGGTCGTCAGGCGGTACTGAACTCGTGGGCGGGGCCGCCGCGCCACTCCACCCACTGCGGGTCGTCCAGGACGGCCTCGGGTTCGGCGACATCTCAAGGGTGACTTGCCTCGCGCGCCTACTCACCCGCATTACCCCTCCACTGCGCGAACCGGTGGCCTTTAGAGGTCCTAACAAAGGCGTTGGACGTGTCGGTGGGTGATGAGGCAGGTGGCCAGTCCGAGGAAGGCTTCGTGGATGTCGGCGCGTCTTTCCCAGCGGGTGCGCAGGCGGCGGAAGCCGTGGAGCCAGGAGATGGTGCGCTCGACGACCCAGCGGAAGATGCCCAGACCGGAGCCGTGTGGCTGGCCGCGCTCGGCGATGACTGGCCGGATGCCGCGTTTCCACAGCAGCCGCCGGTACTTGTCGTGGTCGTAGCCGCGGTCGGCGAAGAGCATGTCCGGCCGTCTGCGTGGTCGCCCGACCACGCCGGCCACGGGTGGGACCTTGTCCAGCAGGGGCAGGAGCTGAGTGACGTCGTTGCGGTTCCCGCCGGTCAGCGACACCGCGAGCGGGATGCCCTGGCCATCGGTGAGGACGTGGTGCTTGCTGCCCGGCCGTGCGCGGTCGACCGGGCTGGGACCGCTTTTGGGCCCCGCCGGGCCGCCCGGACATGGGAGGAGTCGATCACCGCCCTCGACCAGTCCAGCTTCTTTGCCGACCGGAGCTTCCTCAGCAGTACCGAGTGCAGCTGGTCCCACACGCCGGCCTCGTTCCAGGCGGCCAACCGCCGCCAGCACGTCATACCCGAGCCGAAGCCCAGCTCCTGGGGCAGGTACTCCCACTGGATGCCGGTGTGCAGCAGGAACAGGATCCCGCACAACGCCTGGCGGTCCGGCACCCGCGGCCGGCCCGCCACCAGCTTCGGCCCCGGCTCAGGCAGCAACGGCTCGATCAGCGACCACAGTTCATCCGACACGATCCAAGGCCGCGGCTCACGCTTCCCCACGACCCGACCAACGAGCAGACAAGCCGACGGTCACTTGATCAACAACTTCTGTTAGGACCTCTTAGCCTGAGCGCATGCCCAAGCCGAGTTCAGCGCCGACGACTACGTCAACCCCGATGCTCCCGAAGACGAACTCCGTCTGAAGCCGGACCACCCTCGTGTCCGCGACCACTCCTACGACTGCGCACGCAGCATCCAGGAGCTGGACCTGTGGAAAGGTTCGCTCATCTCCACCGTGATGGAACCCTGGGATGGCTACCCCGACCTGGCGGAGGTCCCCGAGGACGCCGTACCGGGCCCGGAGCTCACGCTGTTCATCAAAGAGCGGAAGCGCGGTCCTGGTTACGTCGCCGATTTCCTCTACAAGGCAGCCGATCTGCCGGTCGCCGTGCACGGCATCCTGGCGAACCAAGGATCCGGCATCGGGGTGGTCGAACTCGAGCTCTGGCGGCCGGAGGGGGCTACTGGGACGACTGGGGAGACTTCGTCGGCCCCCCGAAGAGGAAGCCGTTACGGCGATGCCCGCGCCGATCACCAGTGATGTGTTGCGTCGCATCCCGCTGGGTCAGATCGTTGCACGGGCCCAGGCCGAGCTGGCCGACCAGTCAGGGAAAGAGGAAGGAGTCATTGTCCTGGGTCGATCGCGGGCTGCAGAAACAGACCTCGAACCGGCATCCCAACAAGCTCTGCAGAACGCGAACGCGCTCGCACAGCCAGCGCAGCGGGGTCGCCCCCCGCTCGATGGTGCACTCCTGCACGTCGTGGCCCACGCCTATCTGCGTGAAGCCATCAACGGCGCCGGCCTCCATCGCCGCCTGGCTGACTTGTTCAGCCGCCCGGAACCGACCATCAAGGACTGGATCAAAGCAGCCCGGGACCGCGGCTACCTCTCCCCCGCCGTCCTGGGCCGCCGGGCCGCCGGCCCCGGCCCGCTCCTCACTCAGCGTGAGGACGACCTGTGTACACCACGGATCTGACCGTCAAATCCCAAGCTCGTGGTAGGCAGCAGGGCCTCCATCCGGCACAGGCCGCCCGACCTCGTCCGGCCAGACCACCAGGCACGGAGTAGCGGCTGGGGAACAGCATGTGAGTAGCCGCCTCTGCGACGGCCGGCCAACCCGATGACGACCGAACGACAGCAGCCACCTGGTCACTTCACGACAGCAGACCGCCCCTCATATACGCCCCGCCATCAGGCAGCCAGCGCTCCACGCTGCTGACACTCACCTGTTGCTATCAGCACGCCCACTCACAGCCACGTACGGCGCCCTCTTCACCTGGCTCGCCTACTGGGCTCCGCTCAGTCCGCCCGCAACGACGCCCTGTGGACCTGCGCCGCGAGGCCGAACGCGACGCCGGGCCTCCACCCAGCTGACGCCAGCGACGCCGTAGGGGCCGTGGCCGCGGCGGGGTGGTCCTAGACCCGGGGCCACTCGCCGACGGGAGCCGCTGCGGTGCGAGGCATGCCGACGAAACGACTGATTGCGCCCTCCGGATCACTGGAGTGAAGGAACCGCACCCGTCGCGTTGTCGAAGGACACCCGGTCGCCGGAGAACGTCGCGCCGTTGAAGGACATCCGGCCGCCCGAGAACTCCGCACCGTTGAAATTCAGATCACCGTCGATGGTGACCCCGGTGAAATCAAGGTTGCAGCTCTGCCATGAGCGGTGAGCGCCTTGGGGAACGCGGTAGTGGTCTCCAATGAGGCGCAGGATCGTATGCCGGACCTTGCGGAGGGCCAGGTAGCGGTGGTGTTCCTCTTGATGGGCGGGGTCGTCGCCGGGGTCGGGGGTGTAGGGGAGCTGGAGTTCACGCCGCTCGGTGAGCCGGAAACCGTCGAGAACCCGAAGCCCGGCGAGGTCGTCTACGCGGACGGGGCCGGGATCCTCACCCGCCACTGGAACCACCGCGACGCCCACCGCACCCGTGCTGCAGCGGGCCGTCAAGGCGGCCGCCCACGAACTGCTGGCCCTGTTCGCCCCGCACGCCGAGGCAACGGCCGTGCACCACCTCTCGCCGGAGCAGCCGGAGGTCACCGTGTGAGAGGGCGGACCTCACCAGAACGCCGTGGCCTCGCGCCTTCCGGTCCCGCACCGCACACTCTGCGAGCGAAGGCTGTCACGCACAATGGCCGGAATCACAGCGGTGTTCGTTCCGTGCTCTGTCAACGCCCCGAGGACTCGGCTAAGTTCACTGCGTCGGCATATCGGGGGGTGCACGGCCCAACGCCTCTCATCGGTCTGCGCCGGCAAGGGCGCACAGGAGGGGGACAGAAGTGCTCATCAGGTCGTTGGCTCAGTTGGCGGGGACCGAGCTGGACGTGGACTGGGGCAACGGCACCAGCACCCGACTGCTCACCGCGGCCGACGGGATGGGGTTCACGGTCTGCCACACCGTGGTCCGGGCCGGCACCAGCTCCCTGCTCGAATACCGTTCGCACCTGGAGGCGTGCTTCTGCATCGCCGGCTCCGGTGAGGTCGAGGGCGACGACGGCATCGTGCACCGCATCACCCCGGGCGTACTCTACGGACTCGACCGGCACGACCGGCACTGGCTGCGCGCCGACGACGGACGCGATCTGGTACTGATCAGCGTCTTCAACCCGGCGCTGGCCGGGACGGAGAGGCATTCCCTGGACCGCCTGGAAGCCTCCTCGTACTGATGGCCGGGGTGACGACGCACGTCGGGGGCGCGGGCACGCCCACCCGGTTCCACGCCTACTTCGAGGCGAACGCCGCCGGGTTCCCGGAGCGCCTCGCCGTCTCGCTCGACGGCGACCGGCTCACCTACGGCGGACTCGACGAGCGGGCCGAGCGGTACGCCCGGCGACTGCGGGAGGCCGGGGCGCGGCCCGGCGACCGCGTCGTCGTGCACGCGCGGCTGTCGCTGGACGTCGTCGCCGCGGTCCTCGGGGTGCTGAAGGCCGGGTGCTGTCTGGTCACGACCCATCCGACGTTCGGCACGCGCAAGCTCGTGCACCAGATCGAGCAGACCGACGCGGTGGTGCTGGTCACCGACGCGGAGCGGTCGAGCGAGGGCCGTGGCGAGGAACTCCTGCGGTCCACGGACCTTTCCGCCGTCGTGGTCCTCGGATGCGACGGCCCGCCGGACCGGTCCGTTCTGCGGCGGGCGGATGCCGTGCGGCGACCGCGGCGGGGCGCGGGAATCCCGCTGGACGAGGAGCCGTCCGCGATCTTCTTCACGTCGGGGTCGAGCGCGGCGCCGAAGGGCGTCACGGTCACTCACCGCATCATGGTCTCCGCGTTCCGGGCGGTGACCTCGCGGCTGCGCAACACCCGGGACGGCGTGATCCTCAGCGCGACCCCCATCGGCTCCGACTTCGGCTTCTACAACATCATGATGCCGCTGAGCTTCGGAGGCCGCGTCGTACTCCTCGACGGCCTCCCCGCCGAGCCGGACGACCTGGTCGACGTCATCACGCGAGAGGGCGTGACCGGCGTCCACGCCTTCCCGTCCCTCCTGGCGCTGCTGGCCGGGGCGGACGACGACGGGGCCGCGCCGCGGGCGCTGCCCACCCTGCGCTACTGGTCCAGCACCGGGCAGCGCCTGCCGGTGGAGCACATCCGCAGGCTCCGCTCGGCGTATCCCGGCGTCGCGCTCCATTCGATGTACGGCCTCACCGAGTGCAAGCGGGTGCTGATGCTCGATCCGGACGATCTCGACGGCCACGTCGAGTCGGTGGGCAAGCCGCTGCCGGAGGTCCGCGTCTTCCTGGTGGCCGAGGACGGTTCGCCGGTCACCGAGCCGGGCGCGGCCGGTGAACTGGCCGTGGGCGGGGATCTCGTCATGCAGGGCTACTGGAACGACCCGGAGGGCACCGCGCGGTCCCTACGCCGCCGGGTGTTCGGCTGTGATCGCGTGTTCTTCACCGGCGACCTCTTCACCCGTGACGCGGACGGCTTCCACTACTGGACGTCGCGCCGGGACGACGTCTTCAGCCGTGCCATGTTCAAGGTCAATCCACACGAGATCGAAGCGGTACTGCGCCGGCACCCCGGGGTGGCCGACGCCGCGGTGGTCGCCGTGCCCGACGAGGAGGCGGGACACGTACCGGTGGCGATCGTGGCGGCGCGCCCACCGGTCCGCCCCTCGCCTGCCGAACTGCGCGCCCACTGCGAGCGGTTGCTCGACTGGCACATGGTCCCTGCCCGCATCGTCCTCCACGACGGCGCGGTCCTCCCCCGGTCCGCCTCCGGAAAGACGGACCGGCGGACGCTCCAGCATCAACTGCTCCAGGGCCGGTCAGCGCGGCCCGTGAAGGGAACCCCGCCCGTGCAGACGACCGGCGCACCGTCCACGCACTCCGCCGACTCCTCCATGTTCCGGCTGGTGGACCGGTTCGACGCCATCGCCCGGGGCGCCGACCAGGTGCCCCGGGCTGCCGTGCAGTCCACGATCCGCGACCGGATCGGCAGCCGGCGGGAACTGGACTACCAGGACCGGCTGGTCGAGCGGGCCGGACCGCTCTACCACCACTTCCTGGCGAGCGTCCCCGCCGTGCTGGAGGAACTGGCCCGGGTGGGCGTCGCGCTGGCCCGCCTCGCCGAGCGAAGGGCCGCCGAGGGAGAGGGACCCTTCACCTTCTACGAGGCCGACGCCTTCGACGGCACCCAGGGCCGCACGCTGGCCGAGGCAGCGGGCGACAGCGTGCGCACGCTCACCAGCTCGCCGAACCGCGCCAACGAGCCGTGGTTCCACCGGGACGCCGACCCGTCGCTGTCCTCCTTCTTCTCCGGCTCCCTGTTCGAGCTGGACAGGAACAGCCTGAAGGGCCATCCGGCGCACGCCCTTTTCGGCGACGGCGCCGACGCCGTGTACGAGACCGCCGCGTTCCAGTTCTACGGCACGGACCGCCGGGCCCAGATCGCTCATCTCGCCGGGATGCTCCGTCCCGGAGGGCTGGCTTTCTTCCTGGAGAAGCTCGACCACCCGGACCCGGAGGAGTACCGCAGACGGGAGGAGGCCAAGGACCGGATCCACAAGGCGAGGTACTTCTCCGCGGCTGAGATCGCGCGCAAGCAGCAGGAGATGCTGTCCTCCATGCGCCAGGGCCAGGTGGACTTCGACACCCTGGCCGGCGCGCTCTGCGAACGGTTCCGCCACGTCCATCTCCTGTGGAGCGCCACGAACTTCTACGAGTTCGTGGCGTGCGACGACGAGGAGACGCTGACGGAGTTCCTGGAGCTGGCCGGCAGCCCGCACGTACCGGAGGAGTTCTGCTTCGACCGGCCGACGACGCGTCGACTGGTCGGGGCCGCGGCGAGGGAGGGGCGGTGACGGTGGCCGGGTTCGGCGTTCCCCGCCCGGCGTCGGGGCTGGACGCCAAGGTCGTCGCCCGGGTGGACGGGTTCGCGGACGTGTGGCGGGAGGGCGCGGCCGTCGCGGAGCGGGACCGGGTACTGCCGGCCGAGTCCATTGCCGAACTGGCGTCCGCCGGGCTGCTGGAGATCGTCGCCCCCGCCGGGTTCGGCGGGCTCGGCCGGGACTGGCCGACGCTGGCCGAGGCGGCCCGCCGTGCGGCGAGGAGCTGCGCCTCCACGGGCTGGATCATCGGGGTCGTGGGGGCTCATGCGGCACTCGCCGCACGGCTGTCCCCGGACGTCGCCGAGGAGCTGTTCGCCACTCCGGGGCCCCGGCTGTTCGCCACGGCGTCCGTAGCGGCGGGGGGCCGGATCACCGAGGCCGACGGCGGGGTCCGGCTCTCCGGCCGCTGGCGGTTCAGCTCCGGTGTGGACCACGCGGGCTGGGTCGTCGTCCACGGCCCCGATCCGGCGGGCGGGGCGGAGTCCGGACGGCGGCTGCTCGTCCCCGTCGGCCGCGACCGGGTGACCGTGCAGGACGACTGGCACGTCTCGGGCATGGCCGGCACCGGCTCCCGGAGCATCCTGCTCGACGACGTCTTCGTACCCCGGTCCCGGCTGACCCCGTTCGACGCCTGCTTCGACGGCAGGGGGCACGACGGGCCGGCCGATCGGCACTACCTCGAAGAGGCACCCCTTCACCCCTACCTGACGACGACGGCGGTGGGACCGATCCTCGGCTGCGCGGAAGGCGCCCTGTCGGCGGTGACCGCGTCGCTGTCGCAACCCGGCGGGGCCTCGCCGCGCCCGGCGGCACGCCCCCTCGCGCAGGACCGTCTGGCCGAGAGCAGCGCGGACATCGCGTGTGCCCAGCACCTGTTCGTCGCCCTGTGCTCGACCCTGCACACAGCGGGCGTGCAACGCCGAGGGCTGAGCCCGCAGGAGCGGGCGACCGTCCACAGGGACCGCGCCCACCTGGCCCGCCTGTGCGTCAGGTCGGTCGGCAGACTCGTGGAACTCCTCGGCACGGACGGGCACTTCGCCGCGCATCCCCTGTCCAGGCACTGGCGCGACCTGCAGTTCATGGCCGCCCACCGGGACGTGAACTGGGAGCGCGCGGCCGTCGACTACACGGCCGTGCTGCTCGGAGGCGGCCGCGCTCCGGCGGGTGTCTAGCGCCTCCGGGGCCGCGGGCGCTCGTGCCCCGGCCGGTGGTGAGCGAGGTGACGGCCCGGGGCGCCGTGGTCCGGCGGGCCGGGGTTTCCATCGGGCCAACGCCCGGTGGTTGGTCGGAGGGCTGCTGCTGTTCCTGCTGTCCTCCTTCGGGCAGACCTTCTTCGTCTCGTTGTTCGCCGACGGCATCCGGGCCGACGCCGGGCTGTCGCTCGGGGAGTTCGCGGGGCTCTACACGGCGGCGACCCTCTGTGCCGCGGTCGGGCTCGCGGTGGCGGGGCCGGCGGCCGATCGTGTGCCGCCCCGGTTCGCCGTGCCGGGAGCGGTCACGCTGCTCGCCCTAGGGTGCCTGCTGATGGCCGTGCGTCCGCAGGGGCCCGGCCTGCTCTTCGTGGCGCTGCTGCTGCTCCGGCTCGCCGGGCAGGGCATGTTGACGCATCTGGGGTTCACGCTGGTGGGCCGGTGGTTCACCGCGGAGCGAGGGCGGGCGGTCTCGGCCACCTCGGTCGGGCTGAACCTCGGCGAGGCGCTGCTGCCGCTGGCCGCCGTCCCCCTTGCCGCCGAGATCGGGCGGCGGGGCGTCTGGGCGACCGCCGTGGCCGTGCTCGTGGCCCTGGGCGGCGCGGCGACGCTGCTGCTCGCCCGGGAGCGCATCCCGGCGCCCGGAGAGCGCGCCGCTCCCCTGAGCCGGCCGGGGACGGCGGCCGACCCCTCCCGGCGTGAGGTCCTGCGCACCGCCTGCTTCTATCTGGTGCTCCCCGCCATGGCGGCCCCGGCCCTCATCGGCAACACGGTCTTCTTCCACCAGTCCCACCTCGCCGACCTGCGTGACTGGCCGCTGACCGCGGTCGCCTCCGCCTACTCCGTGTACGCGGTATCCACGGTGGTGTTCAACTTCGCCGGGGGCCACCTCCTCGACCGCACCGGCGCCCTGGCCCTGGTCCCGTACTTCCTGATCCCGCTGGCCACGGGGCTGTGGCTGCTCGGCACACTGGAGCAGCAGGCCGCGCTGTACGCGTTCATGGCGCTGTACGGCGTCACGAACGGCATGTCGCTCAGTCTGTTCGGCGCCGTGTGGCCCGAGTTGTACGGGGTGACGCACCTCGGGGCGATCCGGTCGGCGGTGGTGGCCGTGCTGGTCGTCGCGTCGGCCGTGGGGCCGGGCGCGGTCGGCGTCCTGCTCGACCTCGGGGCAGGCCTTCCCACGCTGCTGTGGACCATGGGCGCGTACTGCCTCGCCGCCTCCGTCACCGCAGGGGCGGCGATCCGGCGGCGTACCGCCACGACGACCTCACGCCGACGGCCTCGCGGAGGAAGCCCGTCTGCGGGACGGTGACGCGGGCGGTGACGGCACAACGCCGCCCTCCCGGAGGCGGTGGCAAGGCGAGGTGCGGGTCAGCAGCCGAGGGCGGCAGCGGTCACGGGGACGGGGGTCGACTCGCGGGGCGGAGGTCGGGCCGATCACCCGCATCGTGATGTCGTGCAGGGTCAGGGTGTAGGTCCCCGTCCCCGCGCCCCTCGCAGGTCCAGCTGTTCAGGGAGACGGTCTCGCCCGTGCGGTGGTCGGTCCGCAGGGCGCGGGGCTCGGTCCACAGGCGGTGGCCGTCCTTGGCGAGGGTGACGTCGGCGCTGAACTCGCAGTTCCGCTCGTTCCGGTCCCAGCCCCAGAGGGTGTCCCTGGTCCAGCAGCGGGCCTCGACCGACGTGGCCGGCCTCGGCATCTCGTGGCCGAGGAGGGAGACGTAGATCATCGTTTCGGTGAGGCGGACGGTCGGTTCGCCCGCGTGGTGGCCGTCGGTCGAGTAGCCGGGTCGTGGCGCACGCCTTCGGCGGGGCGGGGTCGGCGGTGGCCGGCGCGGTGGGCACAGTGGTCAGGGCCGGGGCGGCGAGCAGCGCGCCGCTGAGGCGTCGTCGGGGAGTGAGCATGCCCTGCTGAACGATGGTCCTTTGGGCTGGTTGTCACTCCCGGGTTGTGACGGCGACGTGGGCGCCCGTCGGGCGGTGCGGGAACCGCCGGGGCGGGGCGGGGCATCTCCGTCCCAGGGGGCGGGTGGGAGGGTCGTCGACCGGGGTGTCGTGGAGGCCGTGGTGGCGTTGTGGGTCCTGGGCGGTCTCGTCGTCCTCGTCGTGGTCACCGGGGTGCTCGCCGGGCGGGACGACGGGACGTACGCCGGGCGGCCGGTGGTCGTGCGCGGCGGGGGTCGGGGCGGCCGCTGGAGCGGGGCGGACCGGCTGCGTGGCGCCGCCGTCGTGGCGGGGCTCGTCGCGGGGGGCTCGTATCTGCTGGGGCTGGCCGCCGTGGGGCTCGCCGTGCTCGACGCGGCGGACGGGGGGACCGACTCGGCGCCGTACCGGCCCTGCCGTACGGAGGGGTGGCTGGAGCGGTCCGCGCGGGGGATCGAAATCGTCGACTACTCGGTGCGGTATCTGCCGCTCGCCTTCCGGTGCGAGACCAGCGACGGCGGAAGGTACGACAGCGGTGAAGTGCCGGGGTGGGTCAATCCGGTCGCGGTGGGGGGCGCGCTGCTCGCCGCGGGGTGCAGGGGCGCGGCCGTGTTCGCCGCCAGCGGGCCGGGGGCCGGGGAATCCTGAGCCCTCGGTCCATCGGAGTGGTCAGTCCGCCGGGGCGAGTTCCGCCTGCCGAACAGCAGGGCGTAGCCGCACGGGAGTTGGGCGAGGATGCGGGTCGCCAGGTCGTCGCCGACCAGCTGGGGGCAGGGCGCTCACGACCGAGCTGACGTCCCAGCGGTCCGTCGCCGGGGTCGCGCCCTCGATGCGGGCGGCCACCTGGTCCAGGAACTCCGCGGCGTGGTCGACTGTCCGCCGGTAGTAACGGTGACGTCAGTGGAGGTGTTGTTGGTGATGAGAGTGATCCCGGAGGCGACGGTGCTGCCTCCGACTGGAACGCAGGCGGTACCGCTGAGCGAGCTGACTTCACGTCGGCGCACACGGCGGCAGCTTGCCGGGGAAGCCGCGAAACCGAGAGCCGGTGCGGCCAGGAGAACAGCTGCGGCCGCGAGGCGACCGACGGTATGACGACAAGTCATAGCGGGTCCTACCTTTCAAGTGGGTCTGATCTGGTCGTTCGTAAGATCGGAGGGCCCAAGGGCTCTGGGTATGGCTGTCATGGCGGAGACCGCTCGATGGCTCAAGGAACTTGGCCGCCCGGAGTCCCGCGACGACTCGACCGCCAATGGGGAGATGCGACTTCGATCGCTGCTGTAGGACAACGTCGGCGAGGTCGTCTGTGGGATCGATGTACGACGAGCTGGTGGAGGGGAACGTGCCCGAGATCTGGGCCGGGGTGGACATCGGCAAGACGCATCACCACGCGGTGGTGATCAACGCGGAGGGCAAGCGCCTGCTGTCCCGCCGAGTCGCGAACGACGAGACCGAGCTCCTCGCCCTGATCGGCGACGCCCTGGAGATATCCCAGGATGTGCTGTGGGCGGTGGACCTCAACCATGGTGGTGCCGCGCTGCTGATCGGCCTGCTGGACAGCCACGGCCAGCCGGTCGCCTACCTCACCGGCCTGGCGGTTCACCGCGCTTCGGCCACCTACCGGGGCGAGGGGAAGACGGACGCCAAGGACGCCTTCGTCATCGCCGACCAGGCCCGCGTTCGCCGTGACCTCGGTCTGCTGCGGCCGGGTGACCAGATCGCTGTCGACCTGCGAACCTTGACCACCCGTCGTTTGGACCTGGTCTTCGACCGCACCCGCCAGATCAACCGCCTGCGAGCTCAACTCCTGGAGATCTTCCCCGCGTTGGAGCGAACTCTGGAGCTGACGAACCACGGTCCGGTGGTGCTGCTGACCGGCTTCCAGACCCCCGCGGCGATCCGTCGTGCTGGCGTGAGCCGGATCGAGACGTGGCTGAAGAACCGCAAGGTCCGGGGCGCCGCCACACTGGCGAAGACGGCGGTGGAGGCCGCTCAGGCCCAGCACACCGCTCTGCCCGGCGAGAAGCTGGCCGCCGCCATGGTGGTCCGCCTCGCGAAGGGGGTGATGGCCCTCGATGAGGAGATCGCCGAGCTCGACGCCCTGATTGAGGCCCGGTTTCGCGAGCATCCGCATGCCGAGGTGATCCGCAGCCTGCCCGGCATGGGCGCCAAACTCGGCGCGGAGTTCATCGCCGCGACCGGCGGCGACATGGACGCCTTCGGCAGCTCCGACCGCCTGGCCGGCTTCGCCGGCCTGGCCCCCAGGCCCCGCGACTCCGGCCGGATCAGCGGCAACATGCGCAGACCCCCGGCGCTACCACCGCGGCCTGCTGCGAACGATGTACCTGTCCGCGATGGTCAGCCTGCGGTGCTGTCCCGCCTCGAAGGCGTACTACGACCGGAAGCGGAGTGAGGGCAAGGGGCACAAGCAGGCGCTGCTGGCACTCGCGCGCCGACGCCTCAACGTCCTGTGGGCGATGATCCGTGACGGAGAGTGCTTTCACACCTCATCCCCCGTCACGGGAGCTGCTTGACAACACGATTGGGAAGTTCCTTCACGTAGAGGACGGCCCACTCGGGGGCCCGGCGGGGCCAGAGGAGCTGGGCATGGTGTGGTCGCACTTCGACGTCGCGTGGGAGGAGGGTCTGGCCGCCGCGCGTGGGTGGGCCAAGGAGAACGGGCATCTGCTGGAGCCACCCACCAGGGGCTACCGGGTGGGCATCTGGCTGAAGAACCAGCGGGCCGCCGCCCGCAAGGCCGCCGAGATCGAGCAGCGGCGTGCCGAAGGCCTGCCGGTCTGAGGACTGCTAGTGGCACCTTCCGAAAGCGGCAAGACTCACATCGCCTACGTCACCTGCGACGGATTCGACCCCGATCTGGCATGGAGTGGGCGTGGCAGAGGCGCCCGGCACGCCCGCAACACACCGTTGACAGCCGAACGGGACTCCGGCCATGCCCAGACATGAAACATCCCCGGACGTATGCACGCCCGAGGGTGTTCCACAGCGGCCCGCATGTGGACGGCCCGCTTCTGCTGAAGCTGTGGGGTCATGCAGAGCTGCTACCGCCCACGGGGTAGCCGCCGATGATGGGCAGTTGGCCGACGGGGAGGTCGGGGATCGGGGGAGCGGGGGGCATACCGCCGCCCATGAAGCCAGAGAGGGAGGGAAGGAGCAGTTCAAGGTTTCCGCCCTTGCCTCCCGGAGCGGCTGTGGTGCGGTTGTCTGCACCCTCGGCGCCCGTCGCGGCGTGGGCCGTCCCGGTCATAGCCAGTGCGGCCCCCGCGAGGGCGAGGGCGGCAAGTACACGCTTGGTGTTGTTCATACACAGTGAACGCGCTGACCCGCCCTCGGGTTACCGGGTCGAGCGTGAAGGGGCTCGGCCCCCTCCTGCATATCGGCAGAAGGCGCCGTCGACGCGTCGATTCGCCTCCGCGTCGGCGCGGGAGGCCGGGCGGCGGAGGGCGTCGCCGTCGGGGTTGTCGAGCGATGCCGTCAGGGTCTGATCGCCGGTGACGAGGACGGGAGCGGCCTGGTTGTACTCCTTGCGGTGAAATAGAGGCTCACGGACGAGGGCCGGTAGGCCGAAGACTGTCGTATGGAAACGCGTTCTCCAGTCACCGCATGTCGTTTTGTGTTCCGCCGTCTCGGCCTGGTGGCCGTCGGAGTGTTCGCTGTGCTGTGGGCGGTACAGCCCGGAGGCACGGCCGCGCCGCTCACGGCTGCCGCGCCTCCGGGGGCGGCGGCTGCGAATGGGGAGGGCCTACAGGCGCTGTTCGGATCGGACAACCGCGTGATCCGCTCACACGAGCGGATTGTCGCGGTGACGTTCAACGCGGCCTGGAACGACGCCGGCCTGGATCGCATCCTTGGTGAGCTCGACCGCCGACACACGCCTGCCACGTTCTTCCTGACCGGAGACTTTGCCGACCGGCATCCCGAGGTGGTCAAGAAGATCGCAGCGGC
This sequence comes from Streptomyces sp. NPDC051207, assembly GCF_040682395.1. NCBI lineage: Bacteria > Bacillati > Actinomycetota > Actinomycetes > Kitasatosporales > Streptomycetaceae > Streptomyces > Streptomyces sp. NPDC051207. The sequence goes on from NZ_JBFBAX010000035.1 coordinate 41,493, forward strand.
GGGGCACGGGGTGGGCAACCACTCCTACAGCCACCCACATTTCAAGGACCTGACCGCGTCCGGACGAACCCATGAGGTCCAGGCAGCGGACCAGTCCCTGCGCGCGGCTGGGGCGGGTACGGCCCTGACCCCGTTCTTCCGCTTCCCCTACAGCGAAACGAGCCCCGCCCACATCGCGGAGGTCAACAGCCTCGGATTCGCGGACATCGAATTCACCACCGACACCAACGGATGGATGGGCACCGAGGGCGGCATGAGCGTGGACCGCGCCGTGAGCCGGGCAGTGAAGGCCCTGCGTCCGGGAGCCATCCTGCAAATGCACCTCGGCGCGCCCAACAACCGCACCGAGGTCATCGACGCCCAGGCCCTGCCACAGATCCTCGAAGCATTCACCGCCCGCGGCTACCGCGTCATCGACCTCCGCACCCTCCTCACGCCCCAACACGCCCCACATCCGCATCCCGATGAGAGCCGCCGGCCCCTCACGAGGTGAACCGCTCCCCCACCGCCAGCTCTGACCCCACCGACATCAAACCGAGAGATCGCACATCGGACGTGCCCGGGTTTTCCGAATGACCTGGCGGGTCTGGGCGAGCCGGGGGAAGTACTTGACTGGGCCGCGATCACGCTCATGACCCGCCGTGTCACCCGAAATCCCACCCGCCGATCAAGGCCGTCGGCCGCCCAGGGCCGACTCACACAAGCCGCCTGAATCCACCTCGGCCCATGTCAGAGACCGCTGCGATGATTCCGGGATGACTACCGACTCCCTCGTCTTTGAGCAGCTCACCTCGTCTGGCGACGCCACCCCCAAGCTCCGACGCGCTCTCACCGAGTGCTGGGTCGAGGTCACCAACGCAGGCGGTGCAGCAGGTTTCCCGTTCCCGCCCGTCGACGCGGCCACAGTGATGCCAACCCTCGGTCGCATAGTCGATCAGCTCGCCCCCGACACCAACCGAATCCTTACGGCGACCACGAACGGGGAACTCGCAGGCTGGCTCAACGTCCGCCGCGACCGGTTCGAGCTGATCGCGCACTGGGGAACCCTCCACCACGTCCAGACCCGCACTGCCCTGCGAGGACTGGGCATCGGACGGGCTCTCATGGAGGAAGCGCGCAGAGTCGCCAGGGACGAGATGGGCCTGGAGCAACTGCACCTCGCCGCCCGCGGCGGCGTAGGCCTGGAGGGCTTCTACGGGCGGCTCGGCTGGAAAGAAATCGGCCGATGCCCGGCGCCCTCCGGCTCAGCACGGGAAACGATCGCGACGAGATCCTTATGATCCTCGCCCCGCTCTGAGTAGTTCCCCCTTCAAAAGTAACTTCTTGGGGTGGCTACATGCCTGATGACGTTCGAAAAACAGTGACGGTCCACATCGAGCGGTCCTTGTTCGGCCTGTCGGCTGAAGGCAGTTCCGTGGTATGGACGGATCTGCCGATGGGACCGACCGGTGCCGTACATGTCACTGACGGCACCGCCCTGTTCATCAGTAATGCGCAGGAGCACGACGCGACGCTCACCCTTGTGATCAGCGACCAGAGAACCGAGTTCGCGGGCGAAGGGTTCGTGCTGATCGGCAGCTGGCCCTTCAGCAGTCACTTGGGGACTGCGGTTCTCGACACGGTGAGCGCGGGCGGGGATATCGGTTTCCGTCTGGAGCCGAACACCGTCTACACCATGCACGCATGGCGCAGAGGCGGGGAAACCGCCCCGGAGCTTTTCTACGGTGAGCTGCGTGGGGTCACCCCGAAGACCGGGCTTGAGGACTACCTGGTCGAGTTTGTGCCCAGCGGTCTACAGGATCCAGTAGTTGAAGGCCGGCGCTCCCGGTCCCTTCCTCCGGTGGACGAGACCGGGCAGCGCCCCGCGAACTGGGTGGAGTGACCGGGGGCACGCATGGCGTGCCCCCGGTCGGGTTGGTCAGCTGACGACGATGCCGTACGGGTCGCCGTCCAGGATGCGGTCCTTGCTGTACCAGGCGGAGAGCTATCCCCCGGCGCTGCGGTTCTCGGTGGAGGGGACCATGGGGACGGAAAAGTTTCCGTCACCCACGCCTGCGCCTTCCTTGGTGGAGGCGAAGGAGAACTCGTCGCAGTCGTGGTCTGCCGGACGTGTCAGGCTGGCGCATGCGCTGTTCTTGGCGCTTTCGTTGGCCGCGGCGACGGCGTCGGAGTCCGGTGAGAAGGTGCCCCAGGTCCCAGTGGGAACGTTTCGGTGCAAGGGCTGCCACTCGCCATTCCAGATGTTGCCGGGGATGTCTTTGTCGGTCTTCTGCAGGTAGGTCAGCTACGGGGCGTAGAGGGCGTCGAATATGTGCTCCGCGACGCCCTTCACGCTGGTGTCGGCCCGGTCGTAGGAGAAGACGGGCGTGCCTCAACGGGTCTCACCCGCTCACGAGAACCTGTCAGATGCTCACAGAGAATCAGCCATCCAGCTATTCGAACGCTGGTCCACTGATTACGTGTACGGCAGACCGCACGGCACACCACATGCTGCAGGGGGACCTTTCATGAAGATCGGCACGACGAAACGCACGCGGGGCAGGACCCTGATTCTGCTTCCGCTGCTCGCCACCTCACTCGCACTGCCAGCAGGACCGGTGAGAGCGGACAGCACCTCCGTCCAGACGGTCGAGACCCATGTGCTGCCCATCGGGCAGTACACGTTGGGCACCATCACCAAACAGGGCGCCGCCGCCCTGAGGACGGTTCGTACGCGCGCCGCCGAGGATGATGGTGCCCACGTCGCGCTGGAGAACGTCGGCCCCGCCGCCCGGTTCGCGAAGGTCGAACGAGTTCTTCCTCAAGTCGCGGTTCGCCGTGTGCTCCGGCGCATAGTTCCTGCAGACCTGGCTCCAGGACGGCAGGCCGTCGGAGAGAGCATGTTCAACGTGATGGCGGTGGGGACCATCGCGGAGAACACCCGACAGATCCAGTTCGCCTACCACGTCACCGAACGGGTCAGCACCGGGAACACCGGCGTGACCGGCATGCAGATCACCCTCGACGGGAAGATCGCCCAGAGCTGGCCTCGGCTGTGAAGTACACCCCCAGCGGAACGGCCCTACCTGTCACGAAGACCTGGACGCAGTTCGCTACCGCCAGCAGCGTTACGACCGCAGTCACCGCCGCCAACGGCGTCGGCAGCAACGGCTCCACCGAGAGCATCTTCGCCGTCTACCAGCCCTCCATGAAGATCCAGGCGCCCGCCCCCTGGAAACTGGGCGGCTCCACCGGCGGGAACCTGTTCATGCTCGCCCCCGGTGGGACAAGGCCAGCTACCTCGCCAACTCCACCAACGGCGGCGCTGCCACCTTCAGCTACCTCGGCACGCTGTACTACAGCAAGGCCGAAGGAGCTCCGGAGCGCGCCGTAGCGCTCCACATCGAGAAGGCGTGCAAGTTCCCCGGCCAGACGCAGCCGCCCACCACCAAGAGGCTTCGGGCCAGACAGCGGACGAAGCCCTCACCCGCCTCCCGGGATGAACGTGCAGGTCCTCGCCGATCCCTTCGGTCGGCAGTTGTGGGCCTCACCGGCCCTTCCCGGCGCCGTCCACGACATCCGCGCGGCCCGCGAACACGGCATCGTCGACGCCCTCGCCGAGGCCGACATCCCCTGCTGGGCCGACAAGGGCTGTCGGGGTGCCGGTGGCACGGTCCGCACCCCGTGCTGGGGACGGTGGGAGACCCTTTCCACCGGTCAGCAGGCGGTGAACCGGTCCCACGCGAAGATCCGCGCACTCGTCGAGCAGGCCATGGCCACCCTCAAGTCCTGGCGGCTCCTTCGCAAGCTCCGCTGCTCGACCACCCGGATCACCTGCCTCGTCCAGGCCGTCCTCACCCTGCATCTGACCAGCTCGGACCGATGATGGAAAAGCCTCAGTGTGGTGGATCCTCCGGAGACCTTGGCGCCGGCTGAATTACCACGCTGCACGCGCGATGTTCGTCCGGGCGAACAAGCTGCTGGGTTGGAACTGGACCCTCCACGACCTGCGGCACACAGCCACATTCCGGATAACGCAGGACCCGGAGCTGTCCATGGCCTACGTCCAGCACATCCTGGGCCACAAGTACCAGACCACCCTGCAGAAATACATCAACCCCAGCACCGACGAGGTCGTCGAAGCCGGGCTCGCCCATCACGCTCGCCAGGAGCACAAGAGGTCCCAATCGTCTCCCCCTCCGTCGGCACCCGCCTACAACCCCGAGTCCCTCGGCATCCTGTTCGGAGGGACCCTCGCATGACGACGTCGAGTTTTCACCCGCGCCACTTCTGTCCCGGCACCACCGAACCGGGTGCTGGGGGGAGCCGAGGCGGTCGCGTTCCTGAAGCGATCCCCCCCCCGCACCCGGCTGACCAGCTGGCCTGAGACGGCCGCGACCCGGGACGAGGTCATGGCTCGTCTCAGGCAGCCGCCGCTCAGGGTCAAGGGCCACTCCACGCAGGACAGCCGGATGGTCGGGGTGCGCATCCTGCTCTCCTGGCTGGAGAGTTTCCCCGGCGATACGACACCAACAGTAAACCCCACTATCGGGCATACGGCTGTGCACCCCAGAGAGTCCGGAGAACCGTCGAACTTGGCCTCGAACGCCAGGCAGCCAGGCAGGACGCCCGGTTCGGGCACCGTCTCATCGGAGATCCAAGAAGGCCGCCGTACGGACTCACCCGCTCGCCACTGTGGGCGGGGACCGTTGGGGCCGATCCCTTCGTCGGTAGGCTAGTGCCCGGCTGTCGACGTCCTTGACGGCCCAGGAGGCCCGCCGATGCACTCTTCGAACGGGTAGGAGTCAGAGAAGTGGAGCACAGCGGTGGCGCGGACTGGACTGGGCAAGGCGGTGTACCTGGCTCGGGAGATCGCCGAGGACGTTCTCGCCCCCCGAGCGGCGGCGGTGGACGCGGAGCAGCGGTGGCCGCAGGAGGGCATTTCGGCGCTGCAGTCCCGGTTGGGTGGGCTGGTGGTGCCCGAGAGCTGCGGCGGGATGGGCCACGGGTTGCTCGCGGTGGCGCAGGTCGGGGAGGCAACAGGGCGGGCGTGCGCGTCGACGTCGATTTGTTTCGGCATGCATCTGGTCGCCTCGGCGGTGATCGCTGCGAAGGCTAGCGATCAGCAGCAGGAGCGGTACCTGGTGCCGATCGCGGCTGGCGAGCACCTGACGACGCTGGCACTGTCGGAGCCGGCCACCGGGGGTGAGTTCTGGCTGCCGCAGACGCGAATGGAGCACAGCGGGCCTGACCGGCTGCGGCTGAGGGGAACCAAAAGTTTCGTCACCAACGCCGGGCATGCCGACTCCTATGTCGTGTCAACCGTGGCAGCCGACCCTGGCACGCCGCCGGGCCAGTTCTCGTGCACGGTGGTCGACGCCAATACGCCGAATCTGGTGTGGGGGGCGCCGTGGCAGGGTTTCGGCATGCGCGGCAACGCTTCGTGCACCCTTGAACTGCGCGACGTGATGATCCCCCGCTCCCGCCTGCTGGGTGAGGAGGGCGATGAGATCTGGTACGTGTTCAACGTCGTCGCCCCCTACTTCCTGATGGCCATGGCCGGCACCTATCTCGGGGTGGCCGCCGCGGCGTTTGAGGAAGCCCGCAGGCATCTGCTGCGGCGCCGGCACGCGCACAGCAACCGGTCCTTGGCCTCGCAGCCCATCGTGCAGCACCGTCTGGGAACGATGTGGGCACGCGTCGAGCGCACCCGGCGGTTGATCTACCACGCGGCTGCGGAAGCCGAGTCCGGCGGCGCCGAGGCTCTGGCGGGATTGGCGTCGTCCAAGGCCGAGGTTGCCGAAGCCGCCGAAGCGGTCGTCAATGACGCGCTGTCCCTTGTTGGAGGGATCGGTTACAGCGAAAACTCGCCGTTGCACCGGCTGCTGCGCGACGCGCGTGCCGCGCATGTGATGTCCCCCGTCACCGATGTGCTGCGCATCTGGACGGGGCGGACCCTGCTGGATCAACCGCTGCTGGGGGAATGACGGTGACCGGCATGCCACGGCCCCGTGTACTGGTGGTGGGAGTGGTCCCCGAGATCGCAGGAGTTCTGCGGGCAGAGCTCGCCCCTGTAGCCGACCTGCAAGAGGTCGCCGCCGAAGAGGTCGTCTCCTATACGCGGGGTGTGCCTGGTGAGCGGCACCCGACTCTGGTGGTGCTCGGTCGGCAGCTGTCAGCGCCGGTGGGGCTGGTGCACGCGGTGCGCCCGCATCCGGGCGACCTGACGGTGATCGCTGTCGCTACGCCCCTCACCGCCGCGAAACTGGCCACACTGCCCCTGCTGTTCTCTCCCGATCAGGCGCGGCAACTGCCGGCCACCCAGGTCGACCAGTTGCCCGACTTGGCACGGGAAATGCTCCAGGCCATGGCTCGTCGGCGTACCTACAGCGCGGGGCTGGCCGCAGCCCAACGCCAGCTCACCTCGGGCGCAGGACTCAGCCGGCAGCTCGGTGACCACCTGTTCGGGGAGTTCCTCACCCAGGCGCCGGTGGGCGCGCTCATGCTGGACGACGCGGGTGCGCTGGCCGCCTGGAATCACAAGGCCGCCGACATCCTGTCCCTGAACGATTCGGGTTCGCTGGGCCGCCCGCTGGCCGCCTTCTTCCCTTCCAGTGTCCACGCCGATGTGGCGCGCCACATCTCCGCCCCGAGCCGGCAGCGCCCCGTCGCCCCGGACACCGTCTTCGAACGCCTGCGCCCCGACGGCAGCGATCAGGCCCTGCGCCTGGCGCCGCAGCAGGTGCTCGACGCCGAAGGGCGAGAGCGCACGCTGCTCCTCGTCGAGGACATCACCGCCCGCCTGCACGCCGAACGCATGCTGGCCGAACGCACCAACCAGGCCCTGCTCAGCGCGGAAGTCGCCGCCGCCATCACCGCCCCCGGCTCCCTCGACGAACGCCTGCACCGGTGCATGCAAGCCGCCGTGAACCGGCTGCACGCCATGTTCGTCTGCGTGTGGACCGTGGAGTCCCCCAGCGGCAGGCTTCAGCACGTGGCCTGTGCCGCAGCGGACGCTGGCCAGGACGACCCGCAGGACCACGTAGTCGCCGTTCAATCGCAGGTTCACGACATCGCCGCACAGCGTCGCCGCCGCCTCGGGACGCTCGGTGACGGGGAAGCCGGGTTCATCGGTTACCCCTTGATTTCGGGTGGCGAACTGATAGGCGTCCTTTCCTTGGCCACCTCACCGACAGCGCCGGGCACTACAGCAGAGGCCCTGGGGAACATCGCCGACCAGATTGCCGTGGGCATCCAGCAGGACCGCCTCCTCAACCATCTGCGCTCCACCGCCCGCGCCCTGGAAAAGCCCTTGCTACCTCCGCACCTGCCCAAGTTGCCAGGCTTCGACGTCGCTGCCCGCTACCGCCCCTTCGGCAGTGGCCTGCAGATCGGCGGCGACTTCTACGATGTCTTCACCGCCCCCGACGGCCGCCACGTCCTGGTCCTGGGAGACGTCTGTGGCAAAGGCCCCACGGCAGCCGCCATCACCGGCCTGGTCCGCCACACCCTGTGGACCGCCGCCCAGCACACCCCCGACCCCGCCCACGTCCTCACCCTCGTCGACCGCGCCCTCAGACGCGAGAACACCCCCTTCTGCACGCTCATCTACGCCCTCCTCGACCCCGGCCCCACACCCGCCCGCCTCCACCTCGCTGCCGCCGGCCACCCCCCACCCGTGCTGCGCCACGCGGATGGCACCACCGGGCTCCTGAACGTGCGTGGCCCACTGCTGGGCGCGTTCGACGACGTGCGTCACCCGGTGACAGAAATCGATCTGTGTCCCGGGGACACCCTGATCCTCTACACCGATGGCTTCACCGAAGGAGCGGGCCCCCACAACCGGCGTGAACCCGAAGACCTCGCCGCCATCGTCGCCAAGCATCAGCTGCCCACAGGAACGGAGCGTCCTGCCGACCATGTCGCCGCAGCCCTCATGGACGACGCCCACACCTGGTGGGGCCCGCACCTGCGCGACGACCTGGCCGTCCTGGCGCTCACCGCTGTGTGACCACGTTGAACCGCCTTCGATTCGCTCAGCCTGGCAGACGCTGACCGAGATCGAACAGCTCCGGCTCAAGGCCGTCCTGCCAACTGCCCTGCACTCGACGCCCTGACCGGTCACGTCCGATCCCTTGCCCAGATGCTCGCCGAGCGCCAGGGCGAACGACTCCCGCAGTGGCTCGGCGCCGTCCGCCAGGACGACCTTCCCAGCCTCCACACTCTCACGGCCGGCATAGACGGAGACCGCGACGCGGTCATCGCCGGCCTGACCCTGCCCTGGAACTCCGGCGTCGTCGAGGGACACGTCAACCCGAGCAAGATGCTCAAGCGCCAGATGCTCGGACGCGCCGGCTTCGCACTGCTCCGCAGGCGGGTCCTCCCCCGCACCGTGACCGATGTCAGTGGCTCCTGGAACCATGCCTCCGTCCAAGACAGCCCTATCAGGAGCCATGCATGGGAACGTGGGGAACCGGCCCGTTCGACAGCGACCTGGCCGCAGACTTCGTCGATGAACTTGAGGGACTCACCCACCAGCAGGTCATCGACGTGCTGGAGCGGGCATTCCAGCGCGTCACCGACTCGGCAGAACGCCTCGATGGCGGAGACGGGGCCGAGGCCATTGCCGCCGGCGCCCTCGTCGCCAGCACCCTGCCGGACAGCCCCATCGTGATTGACCCCGACGACGGCCCCAGACCACCGCTGCCCGCACTGCCGGCGTCCCTTCGCGCGTCGGCGAGACTCGCACTGGACCGGGTTCTCCGGGACGGATCAGAAAGGGTCGCCGGCTGGGTGGACAGGACCGACGCCGACCAGTGGCACCAGGAAGTGCGACAGATCCTCCAAGCACTCGAAACACCCACTGATCACTAACCGTCACCGCAGCACGGAAATCGTGCCAGAACCGAAACTCGGTCCGTCGTGGTCGAGCCATGCGCCCCGGCGGGTCAGCCGCGAGTGCAACCGGTCCCACGCCTGCGCGGTGGCCTTCCCGTAGAGCCGGGTGTCCCAGCCCAGCACCACCGCCGCGCGCCGGGCACCCAGCCCATCGCCTCCCGCATCGGCCGCCGCGGCCGTCAACGCCTGATAGTCCGGCGACAGTTCCTTCACCCCGGTCGCGTGCCGCCGGTGAGGCACCGCACGGCGCGGCCCGACCGGCTTCTTCCGTGAAACTTCATCCACCACGTCGGCGGGTGGCTCCTCCTCGGCCAGCGCCTCCAGATACTGCACCGAGCCGATCACCCGGCGCCGGTGCAACTCTTCCGCATCCGCCAGAGCCAGCCGCACCCGTTCCAGCTCAGCCTCAAGCTGGCTGCACCTGCGCGGCTGCGGCCCTCCGCCGCGTTTCCAGAACCGCCCGCATCGACGGCATCCGCCACCTCCACGACATCTCGCCCGGCAAACAAGCCCAGGCTCCCGAGGAAGCCGCTACTGCATGCCTGACCAGCAAAGACCTCACACGAGGTTCGGAAAGAGAACGGCCACTGGGATGTCCCCATCGGCACGTTGTGTTGCAGCATTGCGGGCGCCCACCAGTTGGCCCTGCCCAGCAGGCACATGGAGGCCCGCACCAGGATGGTGCGCACGAGCGTCGCGTCGATCAGCACGCCGACCGTAGGCCGAAACCGAGGATCTTCAGCAAGGTGATGCCGGAGGTGGCCAGCCCCGCCATCGCCGCGGCGACGGCGAAGGCGGCGACGGTGACCAGTCGGCCCGTGTGCGCGATGCCGGTGGCGACGGCCGCGTGGTTGTCGCCGCTGCGCCGGTACTCCTCGTGGATGCGGGCCAGCAGGTAGGTCTCGTAGTCCATGGACAGGCCGAAGGCGACGCAGAACAGCAGCAGGATGCTGGGGTTGACGTCGCCGGTGACGGTGAAGCCGCCCAGCGCATCGGCGAGGTGGCCGTCCTGGAAGGCCCAGGTGACGGCGCCGAAGCAGGCCGACATGCTGAGCGCGGCGACCCCCACCGCTTCGAGGGGCGGGAAGACGCTTCCGGTGAACGACAGGAACAGCAGGAGGCTCGTCCGGCGGTGATGGCAGCGAGCGAGGTCGGCAGGTTCGCCCGCAGGGCGTTTCGGGTGTCCAGAATCGCGCGGCCTGCCCTCCGATTCCACGCCTGGCCGGGCATGTCGAGCGCGCGGGCGTCCCGGACCGCGGCGTCGGAGGACCGCGTGCCTGGTGGGTGGGCCAGCTGGACGTGCAGCCAGGTGCCGACTGCGCGGTGCAGCGCGGGGTCGCCCGGGCCGAGGGCCCGCCCTGCCCGGTAGCGTGCCCCGGGTGTCGTGACGGCTGCCTCCGGGTGCGCGCGGGACCAGGTCCGGACGTAGCGCTCACACGCCGTGCGCTCGCCCGCGTATGAACGGCCGGGGATGAAGACGCTCATGTCGTGGGCCCGGAAGGCGGGGACGGTGGAGCGCAGGCGGTCGGCGACGGAGTGAGCCTGCGCCGACGAGGGCAGGATGCGCTCGTCGGCGGTCCCGGTCGCAGGTGCGACGCTGGCAGGAGCAGGACGGTCAGCGCCAGCAGCGCGCCGCCGGCCCACAGGGCGGGCCGTTTGGTCACCGGGGCCGCGGTGGTGTGCCAGAACGGGCCCACGCGCCACGGATCGCGCAGGCGAGGGCTGGTCAGGCGGTGTCCCAGCACGGTGGGCAGGGGGCGCAGCAGCAGACAGCTGCTGGCCGTCGCGCACAGTGCCACGACGAGTCCGGCGCAAGCCATAGACCGCAGGACGGGAACGGGGAAGCAGAGCAGGGTGGCCATGGTGGCCGCGATGGTGACCGAGGAGTGCCCGGCGGCGCGGCCTGCCGTACGCATCGCAGCGCGGACGGCCTGTTCGCCCGTCGCGCCCGTCGAGATCTCGTACCGGTAGCGCGTGATGAGGAACAGGCAGTAGTCGACGGTGAGTCCGAAGCCGAGGGCGGCTGTCAGGTTGGTGGAGAACACGGACAGCGGCATGAACGCCGCCAGGGGCCGCAGCAGAGCCAACGTCGTCAGGGCCGCGACGGCTGCTGCGACCGTGAGCGGGATGAGCGCGTCGAGGAAGGAACGGAAGACCAGCACCAGCAGCACCACGGGAGCGCTGAGCAGTTCGGCCTTGAGCAGGTCCCTCTTGGCTGTCGTCGGTGGCCTACGCTCCCGTCCAGGCGGGTCCCGCCGCCGCGACGTCGACCCTTCCGTGCGGGCCAGTGGCCTCAGGCACGAGGTCGTGCCACCGCGTCGGTCACCGTAAGTAATGCCCTGTCGCCTGCCGTCGCAGGCGGAGCCCCGGCGCGTCGGCGGCGGCGCTGTGGCCCGCCGCGCGTCCCGAGCGCCGTGCGAGCTGCGCCGACAGGCGGGCGCTTGGGCCATGTGTGGAAATCCGGGCCTTCGCGGCTGCGTCTCCTGCGGTCTCGGGGTCCTGCAGCTGATATCACTCTCGGTAGACATCTGGAGCGTCCTCGACGTGTCCGGTCCACCGATCTCAGGGAGGCATTTCCTTGACGACCGCCACCTACGACATGCTCGTCACCAAGCTTTCCGGGGACCTGGGCGTCGATGAGACGCTGATCCGTCCGGACGCGACGTTCGCCCAGCTCGAGGTCGACTCGCTGGCCGTGCTCGAACTCGGGGTCATCCTGGAGGAGGACTTCCGGATCACATTCGACCTGGAGGAGTTCAAGCGCGAGGACATGACGCTCGAACAGTTCGCCGGACACGTCCAGGCGCTGCTGGACGCGCGCCCGTCCGCGGCGGCGGGAGCGGTGTGATGGATGCGGCGATCACCGGTCTGGGCCTGCTCACCCCGGCCGGACTGGGCGTCGAGGCGACCTGGCAGGGGCTGTGCGCCGGACGGCCCACCGCCCGGCGCCACGCGGTGCTCGACGGGCTGCCGGTGGACTTCTGCTGCCGGCTGCCCGACTTCGACGCCGAAGCGGTGCTGGGCCGCCGGCTGACCTGGCGCCTGGACCTGTTCACCGAGATGGCCCTGGTCGCCGCCACGGAGGCCGTACGGGACGCGGGCCTCGACCCCGCCGTCTGGGACGGCGCCCGCGTCGGCGTCGTCATCGGCAACGGCAGCGGCGGCAACGTCGGCCTGGAGAAGGAGTACGGCAAGCTCCAGGAGGGCCGGGTCACCGCGATCTCGCCGCTGACCATCCCGCGTTCGGTGCCCAACATGGTCGCCGGTGAGATCGCCCTGGCCCTGCGGGCACTGGGTCCGAACTTCGTCACCGCCACGGCGTGCGCCTCCGGCGCGACGGCCCTGGGAACGGCACGCGACCTGCTGCGCCTGGACCGCTGCGACGTGGTGATCGCCGGCGGCAGCGAAAGCGTCTGCTCGCGCATCGCCAGCGCCGGGTTCAGCCAGGCGGGTGTCCTGTCCAGGCGCACCCACGACCCCGCCGGCGCCTCCCGCCCCTTCGACGCGGACCGCGACGGCTTCGTCCTCGGTGAGGGCGCCGCCGTCCTGGTGATGGAGCGCGCCGCGCACGCCCGCGCCCGGGGCGCCCGCGTCCACGGATACCTCTCCGGCTACGGCGCCACCGCCGACGGCCACCACCCCACCGCACCCGACCCCAGTGGCCAAGGGGTGGAGCGGGCTACCGAGATGGCCCTGTCCGACGCCGGGCTGCGCCCCGAGGAGATCGGGCACATCAACGCGCACGGCACCTCGACGCAGAAGAACGATCTCGCCGAGGCGCTGGTGATGCAGCGCATGTTCCCGTCCCGGCCGCCCGTCACCGCCACCAAGAGCGTCATCGGACACGGAGTGGGCGCCGCCGGCGCGATCGAGGCGGCGGTGACCGTACTGGCGCTGCGCGAACAGCTCGTTCCGCCCACGGCCAACCTCGACCGGATGGACGAGCGCATCGACCTCGACGTCGTCACCAAGACGCCGCGCCCGCACGGTATGAGCGCCGCCGTCTCCAACTCCTTCGCCTTCGGCGGGCAGAACGCCGTGCTGGCCTTCCGCGCCCCCTGAACCACCGGCCACCCCAGAAAGCGATCGTTCATGCTCAGCCAGGACATCCTGCCCACCACCGACACCACCGCGGGCGCTCCCTATGACGTCACCGGCCGGATCTGTGTGACAGCCCCCTACTTCGCGCTGCGCGACCTGCGGCAGATCGCGCCGGGGGAGGTCACGGCGACCGTCCCGGTGGAATCGGGCCGCGGTCGGCAGGCAGCCGTCATGGGCATCGGCGAGGTCGGCCGCCACCTGGCCATCCTCGGACTGTGCGCGGCGTCCTCCGTCAACCCCCGGCCCGGCCGGCACGCCTATCTCGCCCGCACCGCCGAGGTGCGGTGGGTCGCCGCCCCGACCCTGGCCCCGCCCGTGGGCGCGCTCACCGGCCGGGCACACGCGCAGACGACGAAGGACCGCCGCGCGACGGCGCACACCCTGCTCGTCGACAGCGGCTCGGGCCAGGTGCTGGCGCACATGCGCATCGGCTACGACGTCCTGCCGCACCGCCTGCTCGCCCGGCTCCTCGAGGACGAGGGCACCGCAGCGGCCGCCACACCCACGTCGGCGGACGGCGCCTCGCCCTACGCCCGGCCGCTGCCCATGCGCGACCTCGCCTACGACGAGCGCACCGGTAAGGCCCGGGGCAGCCTGCTCATCACACCGGACCTGTGCCCCGGCCACTTCGACGGTCACCCCGTGCTGCCGGTCGCGATCGCGGCGACGGCCATGAGCAACCTCGTCGACCACGCCATCGCGCAGCGCCACCCCCACGCCCACTGGCTCGCCGGTCCGCTCACCCTCAGCGCCGACCGGTTCGCCTGCGCCGGACAGACCGTCACCTTCACGGCCCGTCCCGAGGGCACCATGGGCTACCACTGCACGGCGGAAATCGACGGCCTGCCCATCGCCGCCGTCACCGTGCAACTCGTTCTCGTGGACGCCCTCCTGCTCCCGGGCCCCGAAGCAGGACACGGCACACCGCACCAGCGGGAGCGGTGACCAGCGCATGCCGCACGCCGTCATCACCGGAGCCACGTCCGGTATCGGCCTGGCCTTCGCCCGGCAACTCGCCGCCGAGGGCTACGACCTCACGCTGGTCGCCGGCACCCGCAGCGTGCTCGAAGACGTCGCATCCGATCTGCGCCGTACCGGAACCGGCCGGACAACCCCACTGGCCGCGGACCTCGCCTCCCCGGCCGGCAGCGCCGAGGTCGCCGACCACCTGCGCGCACAGGCACCGGACCTGCTCGTCAACAACGCCGGTACCCTCCTCGCCGAGCCGTTCCCCGACCATCCGCTGGAGGCGGAGGAGCATCTGCTCGACCTCAACGTGCGGGCCGTGCTGCGGCTCACCCACGCCGTCCTGCCCGCGATGCTGGGGCGCGGCAGCGGGCAGATCATCAATGTCTCGTCGTTCTGCTCCGTGGGGCTCAGCGCCATGGGGAGCACCTATCCGGCCAGCAAGGCCTGGCTCAACGCCTTCGGCCAGTCCCTGACCCACGCCCACCGGCTGCGCGCCGGCAACGTCCGGATCATGACGCTGCTGCCCGGGTTCACCCGCACCGAGCTGTTCGCGCGCACCCAGTGGGAGACCTCCCACCTGCCGGACTGGATGTGGCTGGACAGCGACCGCGTCACCACCGTGGCCCTGCGCGACCTCCGGCGCGGCAAGACGGTCAGCGTTCCGGGCCGGCGCTACCGCGTCGTCACCTGGGGCCTGCGCCACCTGCCCCCCGCCCTGCTCCGGCACGCGGGTTGGGACTGCAGCGCACCGCGCCACCTTTGGCGCACCCCGCCCGCCGTCGAATGACGGTGACCCGGACCTGACTCGTGAAAACGCCGGGGCCGTGCCGGGCAGAATGTGCGAGAAGAAAACGGCCGGCAGGAAGCCGCGCCGCAGCGCCTTGTGTCCGCCGTCCCCCGGACCGCGGCGGACCTGCTGCCTGCCCTGGATGGCTCACTCTGTCTCGACCAAGAAGTGGCCGCCCCGCCCACCACGAGAACACCGAACCGCAGTGCGCCGGGGAGCGGCAAACTTGACGGCCTGGGCCCTGTGCAGCGGGCACGAGGCCAGAGGGCTTCACGGGGTGTGCGGGTGGTGCCCGCCGCGATCCGCGACCGCGGCAGCTCCATCCGCGACAACTCCGACCGCACCGCCCGCGTCTACGGGAAACGCCACCGCGCCGGCCGCTGGGTCTGCGTCACCCGCAGCGGCGGCTCCATCCACTACCTGCGCAGCTACAGCCTCAACCACCAGACCCCGCTCCCTGAGAATCAACCGCAACGACTGCGGCTGAACAATCGCCTGTGGGGCGGAAGCCGGGACCGGGGTCGGGCCTTGCGTCTGCGCCCGGCCGGTTTCGGCCCCGGGACGCCGCGCGCCACGCCCGGCCACTGCTCCCCCTCCCCCGCGTGTCGGCCCGGGGCGTTCGTCTGACTTCGCGCTCCGGCGGCTGAACACCGCCCCGAAGGCGGGGTGTCCACCAGGAAAGAAAGCAGCCGTCTTAAGGCTTTGTTGTTGCTCAGGTCAGGGGCGAATGTTCTTGGCCTGAAAGCGCCCGATACCGAGAGTGAGGGTGAAGGTGACCTGCTGGTCCTGGGAGAGGCCGGTGCAGGTGTGGTCGATGTCTTCGCGCTCGAAGTACACAGGTTCGGTCCCGCCTAGAGGCACGAGGAAACCGTAGCCCTTTGTGCGGTCATAGTGCTGGACGAAACCGGTGCAGCGTTGTTCCATCATTGCCTCCCACCATCGGCTGGTGCGTCGTCCTTGAGGCCGGCCCTCACGGACGGCTCTCGGAGGTCGCACGGCGGGCGAGGAAAGCCTCCCGCCTCAACGGAAGCTGCGGCATGGTCCGCGTATCCGGCCAGGGACCGGCCACACTGCAAACCCCCCTGTCGGGTGACACCCCGAGCACCAGGAAACGGCTGGGGAGTGTCCGTCACCTTGAAGGTCGGAGATCAGGAGGCTGGCGTGCCCCGTCTTACATTGACGAGCCCAGGACAGGCTGCGCTCTCGCACCCTACCCAGTGGAGCGGAGGTACAGGTGGCGGCGAGAGGGAACGGCCACTGCCGCAGCACGCCGGTCAAAGGCGAATCCGCATCGTAAACGGACAACGTTTCCTCCCCTCATGGCGCGTCAGCGAACGCGACCGATACCGGCGCGGCCCTCGCAGATGCAGGTAGAACGAAATCAGGACTGTGCATCATCAGCCTTCTCCTTCCCACTACCGACTCCGTCTACCGAATTCCGCAGCATGCGAGCCGGAGTGCGCTCAGTTCCGGCCAGTCAGGGCGAACGCGTTGATCGTTCTCCAGAGGTAAAAATACGGACCAGCGTTAGCGCGGGCTCATCGGGTTTCGCCCGGGTGAGCCGGTCACCCTTCACCTTGCCCCTTCCACCTGAGTGCGCCGGGCGTGTTTCGCCTCACTTGTCGCCCGGCACCCCAGGCGTCCCCGCGGCACCGGGTCGCATTGCCTTAGAGGCCATTTCAGTTGGTGAGTCTACGGTGGCATATGAGGGTGGCTGAGATGGCAGCGAAGGCGAGGAAGTGCTCGGGCTTGCGCTCGTAGCGG